>PBTP01000038.1 GCA_002729275.1 Roseibacillus sp.
ATGATCTGCACTGTCCGGAGAGACCACAGGGACCCCCCTGAATACCTGATAAACTCATTACTCAATACACAGTATGAAACTTCACGACCTCAAACCCAATCGCGGCGCCAAACACCGTCGCAAACGTCTTGGTAATGGAGAAAGCTCCGGACTTGGGAAGACCTGTGGCCGCGGGCACAAAGGCCAGAAGTCCAGATCAGGAGGCGGTGTTCGGCCCGGTTTTGAGGGTGGGCAGATGCCCCTGCATCGTCGTCTTCCGAAGAGGGGGTTCAATAACGTCCAATTTCAGGATAAGATAGCGATTGTGAACGTAGGTCAACTCAACGAGAAGTTTGAGGATGATGCGACCGTTGATGAAAAGGCTTTACGGGCGGCTGGCCTCGTCTCCGGGCGGTGTGATGCAATCAAGATTCTCGGACAGGGGGACCTGCAACGAAAACTCAAGATTGTCGTCGATGCTGTAAGTGCCTCTGCCCTCGCCAAGGTGGAAAAGGCCGGAGGTTCAGCTGACACTGGAGCATAACCGCTCCGGAAGAAGTGTTCTTCCGGAATAGATCTCCGGCCGAAACTCAAAATTACATTCCTCTAACTCTCAAGACATGATCACGGCATTCGCTAACATCTGGAAGGTCCCCGAACTTCGGGACCGGATTCTGTTCACGCTTGCCATGGTTGTGATCGTCCGTCTTGGCGTGGCCATCACCCTGCCAGGGGTAGACGCTAGCGTCATTGATCGCTGGCTCGAATGGAGGGTAGAAAATGATGAAGGTGGTAATGCGATCGGGGTCCTCCTGAACGTCTTCTCCGGTGGTGCACTCCAGCAGTGCGGAATCTTTGCGCTTGGAATCATGCCTTATATCTCTGCGTCGATCATGATGCAGTTGATGTCGGCTGTGGTGCCTACCCTGGCAAAGCTTCGGCGTGAAGAAGGCGGCCAGCAGAAAATCAATCAATATACGCGGTTCATTACCATCGTGATCGCGGTCGTTCAGGGGTTTCTGTTAGCGCAGACTCTCCAGAATCCAGAGAACATTCCATACATGGAGGGCATCGCTCAGCATGGGGGTGGAGACCTGGTTCCGGAGGGAGGAGGAGGATTTGTTGCGCTGACGGTTCTTACTATCCTTGCAGGGACGATGTTCCTGATGTGGATCGGTGACCAGATTACAGAACGTGGGATAGGAAATGGAATCTCACTCATTATTTCAGTTAACATTATCGCCGCGCTACCCGGCGCCCTTGTCCAAGCATTCAACACCTACGTGCAAGGTGCTGAGGATAACCCTTTCAAACCAATGGTTCTAGTGGGCTTGTTTGCTCTCCTGCTTGTTATCATTGCGGCAGTAATTGCGATCACCCAGGCACAGCGTCGAATCGCAATTCAGTATGCAAAGCGGGTTCGGGGCAAGCAGTTGACTGGGCAGCAGACCCAGTATCTTCCCCTCAAGGTTAACTACTCAGGGGTGATGCCAATCATTTTTGCGAGTGCGATTCTCTCCCTGCCAACCATGCTGCTGAGCTCAATTCCAGCCTTCGGGGACAAGGCTTGGGTTGGGTGGCTTACGACGAACCTGAATCCACCAAGTATTCCCTATTTCGTCATCTCGGCGGCAATGATCTTTTTCTTCAGNTACTTCTGGGTTGCTACAATGTTNCAGCCTAGTGAAGTNGCNGAAAATTTGAAAAGGAGTGGNGGCTANGTGCCNGGCGTACGGCCGGGAAAACCTACCGCTGATTTTCTTGATTTCACAATGACGAGGTTGACCTTCGCGGGAGCTATGTTTCTCACCATGATCTACATTCTNCCGATGTTGTTGACTGTAGCCCTTGATTTAAACTTTGTGGTGACAAGTTTCTTTGGTGGAACGAGCCTTCTTATTCTTGTCGGAGTGCTNCTGGATATGCTGCGCCAGACGGAAACACATCTCCTGCAGCGGCATTATGATGGCTTCCTGCGGAAAGGTAAGATCAAGGGGCGTGGTCGGGTTCAGGGGACCGGGGCTGCCGCTACTGGATCTGGTCTTGCATTCCTTTTGATTTTTGCAGCGCTCCTGATCATTTCTGCGGTAGTCCTGTGGCTGATAAACGCGTGACGTATTCCTTGGGCTGTTGGTAGGTCAGGCGACAGTTCTGCTGGGTCCCCCTGCTTCGGGAAAGGGTACGCAGGGTCGGCTCCTCGCGGCGGCTGGGANTTTAGCCTACCTCAGTACTGGAAGGCAGTTGCGTAAAGAGGTTGAGGATAACACCCCCCGCGGGCGACTGGCGGGNGCTTTTCTCCGGAAGGGNCAATATGTCCCCGATGATCTGGTAGTGGATCTGGTTAGTGAGTGGATAGGTAGAGCGCGGAGAGGCTGGGTCCTCGACGGCTTTCCGCGGACCATGTCCCAGGCTGAAGATCTTGATCGTATCCTTGCAGCAAAGGCTTCTTCTCTCAGGGCAGTCTTGTTTGATGTGGATTCTGATGAACTGGAGAAGCGGGTTGTTGGGCGGAGAGAATGTCAAGAATGCTCCTGGACCGGGAATATTGCCGAAGCGGCAGCGTCTGATGGGAAGTGTCCCTGCTGTGGTAGTGGTCTTCAGCGGCGTTTTGACGACATCCCGGAGAATTTTCGAAAGCGACTCAAAGAGTTTCAAGATTTGACTTTGCCGGTAGCTTCTTACTATGAGGGATCCGGGCGCTTGCTGAAAGTGTGTGGAGTTGGTTCCCAGGAGGAGGTATTCAAAAANCTCCGATTTAAGCTCACTTAACGTTATGGCCAAACGTATCAAAATGCCGATAAAAACAGAGCCGGAGATCCGTAAGATGCGGGCNGCAGGCGAGGTTGCCAGCCAAGTCTTGCAGGCCAGTGCTGCTTTCATTCAGCCGGGACGAACCACAGCAGAAGTCGACTCCTTTGCAGCGGAATTGATAGCCGAGCTTGGCGGCATACCAACCTTCCTCGGATATCGTGGATTTCCGGGCAATATATGTATCTCGATTAACGAAGAGGTAGTGCACGGAATAGGAGGAAGCCGNAGAATCCAACCTGGAGACCTCGTAAGCATCGATATAGGCGTAACCCTTGAAGGGTGGATCGGTGATAACGCGGTAACCGTGCCGGTCGGTCCGATCAGCCCTGAGAATCAGCGGCTGTTGGCAGTTACTGAGCAAAGCCTCTTTGAGGCCATCGATNATGCGCGAGAGGGCGTTCGACTTGCTGACCTTTGTGGGAGCGTNGAAACATATGTAAATCGCTACGGNTTTACCGTGGTGCGTCAGTTAGTTGGGCACGGGGTGGGTAAGGAGCTTCATGAGAAACCTGAGGTCCCTAATTTCAGGCCCAGTGGACCAACCCCAAGGCTGAAGCCGGGGATGATTCTTGCTATCGAGCCCATGGTGAATGCCGGAGTAGGAGAAGTGGATTGGTTGGACGACGGGTGGACTGTTGTGTCCTCGGATCGGAAGCCCTCAGCTCACTTCGAGCACACGGTGCTTGTGACAGATGGGGACCCGGAGATTCTCACCTGGAGACCCCGGACGGCCCTTCCAGAGCAACTGGGTGTGACTCTGTGAGNTTCTCTATGGAAGNAGGGGTCTGAAGTCGTAGNCCAGCAAGAGGAGGAAGGCCAACACAGTCTCCGCTAGCTTTTCCTACTTCAGTGACATAATCCATCCGGAAAGGTCGGCCACATCTTGAGGGCTCAGAGTGTAGGCGAAGCTGGATGGCATTCCCGAGTGCTTAGCATCAATCCGTTTGACGATTTCGCTGGGACGCACGACAACACGTTTACCAGTGGGTAGAAAGATCTCTACCATCTGGCCTGTTTCTTCCTGAATCATACCGAAAAGTTCACGCCCGTCCTTNAGTTTGAGGCTAGTCTGTTGAAACCCCTCTACGATGTAGGCATCAGGCTCGAGAATCGATTTGATGATATAGCTGAGATCCTGCCGTTTATGGATTCCCACAAGATCAGGCCCAAGTACCACTCCCTTGCCCTGAACTTTGTGACAGGCAAAGCAGGTGCCCCGGCCAAAGAAGAGCTCTTTCCCATGCTCAATATTAGCTCCTGCCATGGCATTAGTGGCTGCAGCTATGTTGGTCTTCCGGAGGCCAGTTTTAGTCAGAAAAACCTGGTACATGGAATCGCCTCCAGAGCCCCCGATCTTGTTCCCTGGCATTATCACTTCTCCAGCTTCCAAGGAGCGACGGTAGAGTGGGAAAACTTCACCATTACTTGTGTGGATCACCATCGCAGTTTTTTCCATACCGGCAACGAGCGCCTTTGGGGGAGTNGCGCGACCGTCGTAGGCGAGATAAAGAGNGGCAGGTAAATTGATATTAAATCGAAGAAATTCTTTCTCCGTACTGCTCTTGTCATCATTGTGGGCGCGGATGTACGTAGCACCTGCTAGCGGCTCGGGGATTTCAGTAAAGGTGTATTTGCGGTCAGCATAAACTAAGGTGCCCCGTTGCAGGCCGTCAAGATGCGCGCGATAGGAACCTGCCATGCCCTTGCCGATGATGCCGCGTATGAAGAGGCGGTCTTTCCATTCGGAGTCACTGATTTGATGAAGTACTAATGTTTCAACTGCGGAGAGGCGGCGAGCATCCTTAAACACGGCGGCTTTGAGCGTTGCCGTTTCTGTCACGATGAGTTGCCCTTTCACCTCAGTGGATTTTGCGGAAGGCTCAGACCCATCCAGAGTATAGCGAATCACCCCAGGATTTGCCGCGGCAAACTTTACCCGCGTAGATTTGCGGAAATGCTCTTCGTCTGTGGTGAGAGTGAGGCTTTTCAATGGATTACTCCCAGCGAGCCCACTGCCGCCGAGAAATTCCTCCGCCCGCTGCTGCAACTGGCGGTCGCCTTCCTCCATNAGGCCCAGAGCTGCCATTNGGCGGATTCCGAGANGGTCATCTTCAAGGAGCCNCCGGCGCTGGTCCTCGGGGAGTTGACGCCGCATGACCTGCCAGTTGGTGTAGTAGGTGACTCTATCGCTCTCGTTAGTAACGGCGTTAAGGATAGTGGCGCTATGTTTGCCCCAGCCAATGCGGTCGAGTGACCCCATCGCTGCCAGACGGATACGTGGTTCCTCATCAGCGAGNAGCTTGATAAGTAGCGAAGTTGCGGCGGTCACCCGGTTTTCNCCGAGGATTCGCGTGGCCTGGATCCGGATGTTGAGCCTGTAGTTTGCAGATGGGCCTCGATTGGCTGTCCTAGCCTTTGGCCATTGGCCGCTAGAAAAATATTCCATCTGCTCATGACCCTGGCCGCGGTCCTTATCGATATGGCCGATTGCCCATATCGCCCAGGTTGCCTGGGTTTCATTGAGTTCACCCGACTGTATGGCTCCCAACAGGTCGGGACGCACTACCTCTCCCCGTCGGATAAGCTCGTCCTGTGCATGCACTCGCCATACCTGCAGATTAGAACCGAGATCTTCGACAAGCTCCCTGAAGTTCCATCTGCTGATATCCTTTGTCCGCTTCGCGGTATCCCATCTTGCACGGGGAATGAGCGGAGATCCCTCGTGAATAAGTCGAAAAACCCGCCCCTGATACTTTGCGTTCTCCTCGGAAGTCCACTTTCCTGCGGGAACATACTCGGTGCCATAGACAGATCCCCATCCGGCAATGTAGAGAGCTCCATCAGGACCGATCTCGATATCTGTAGGCCGGAAAAGCGACCGGCCCTTACTTCCCTGATAGCCCAGATCGCCTCCGCGAGTGGCGCCGCCATCGACGATCTTTCGCTTTGTCTCTGCGGGCACCTGTAAGGCGCCGACCCACTTTGGATTATAGAGAAAGATGCAGTTATTGGTCCAGTCAGCGATCAGGTANTGGTTGCGATACTGCGCGGGAAAATGAGATGAGCTATAAAAGGCAACCCCTGTCCCGGANCCGCTGACGCTTGGGAATAAATCCGAGGAAGGAGCGATGGCAATATGCTTTCCCATCCAGTCAAATTTCCAAGGGTGGCGCATTGAATAGTGCCCATGACGGATAGGCATGAAAATACGCTCGCCCGGACGTCCCGGGTCATTGTCGGTGGCGAGCCAGTTAAAACCACTATCCATGCACATATCCCATGGGTTCCGCATACCGCGGGCGAAAAGCTCAAGGTCATGTCCTCCGGGACGACATCGGAAAATTCCACCCTCCATTTCCTGTTTGTTCATGGGGTGGTAGCTCTTCGGGTAGGTGTCCTTGGAATAGACCTCAGTCAGTGGGTATTGCGTCATGTCGTCTGACTGGATCCCTTGCAGATCACGGATAGGCTTGGGGGCGTTAGCTTTCACCCAGGTATTGCCCATCGTGAAATAGAGCCAGCCATCTGGTCCCCAGTTCAGGCCATGGACGCTATGTCGCAGGTTATTGAGACCCGTGTAGATAATCTGATATTGGTCAGCAACGTCGTCCCCATCGGTGTCGCGCAGGACTGTCAATTCGGGGGCGTTAGCAACCCATAGTTCATCGCCCTTCCATGCCATTGACTGCACGCAGTTCAGCCCTTCGGCAAATGTTTTTACAGTCTCGACGACCCCATCATTGTTTTCGTCGATCAGGATCTTGATGTAATCGGTGGGCGAATCTTCCTTTGGATGCCGATATTGCGGTCCTGCTCCAACATAAAGGCGTCCTCTTCTATCGAAACACAGCGAGGAGGGATTTATGATGTGTGGCTCCCGGACAAAAAAGTTGATTGAAAACCCCTTTTCGACAGAGGGGAGGGCGTCTTTATCCACCTCAGCGAAACTGGGGGACGTTATGCCAATGGTGGTAAGCAGGGCAGATAGAACAAAGTGCTTAGGTCTCATAGCTCAGCAGTCAGGATAGAAAACATCATCATCATCAATATCGGGAATGCCTACCACGAGAACTCTCATTTTCCCCGTTGCTCCGTGGACGACCCCGGGAGGGATGTGGACCATGGTGCCGGGAAAAACCTTTTGCTTCTTTCCGTCAAGGGTCACAAATCCTTCTCCCTCCAGGACGTAATAGAGTTCAGTAGCGCGTTTGTGAAAGTGAGCTCTGGCTCCGTCGATATCTACTGTGTGAGCCCAGGCAGAGACTCCCTCGTCGCCTTTGCTGATCAGGCGATGACGGTGTCCGCAGGCACTGCGTTCGCGGGGGGCATCATGCGTATGGCGTAGAACAACAGTTCCATGCTGTAAGGGAAGGGGCTCATCTGCCATTCTCTAGATTGCATGTTCTGAAATGCGTTCCGTCGATCCCGAAATTAACAGGCAGTCAGGCGAATGAGAGGCGGAGAGCCTGATACCGGTTCCAGGCAGGCTTAAAGCTTCCTCCGCCTAACGTTGTGACCGGCGCATGGTAGCTATTCGGTATTTCATGATTGCGTCTGCGATAGCGCCAGCGAGGGTCTGCTGATAGGTAGGGTTTGCAATCAACCGAGCCTCGTAGGAGTGGCTCATAAAGCCCCCCTCAAGGAGAATAGCAGGATGCTTCACGCCTGTGAGGACGCTAAAGCGTGCCCGGCGAATGCCCCGGTCTGGTCTCCCGGTTTTAATAAGGCAGGTGCTGTGAATAGCCGTAGCGAGAGCTATGTTGGCCGAATCCTGGGTGTTTCCATTTCTAAGTTGGAAGTCATCCTGGCGTAAGCCCCGGCCGTAGTGCGCAACTCCTGCAGGTGAGAGGGTAAAGGTCTCAATCCCCTCGGCACGTCCACGGCCACCCGAGTTAAAATGGACGCTGACAAAAATGGCATTCTGAAAGCGGTTTGCAAGATCCACTCTCTCTTTCAAGGAGAGAAAACGGTCGGAATTCCGAGTCATCACGACCTTGAAACGGCGAGCTTCAAGTTGTTGTTTTAAGATACGTGATACAGCAAGATTATATTTGGCCTCTACCCCATGGCGGTTCACTGCCCCGGGGTCACTTCCGCCATGTCCAGGGTCGATAATCACGGTATCGAATGGAGTTGCAGTCTTGATGTAGGATGGTCTCAGGACCGGGTCTACCAGCTTTCCCAAGTCGATCCGCGATATAAGGTAACGTCCTTTCAAAGGAACGACCTTGAAGCTGAACACAAACTTTACGTTGTTCATGAATACTTCCTGCCCGCCGATCGTGAAGCGGATTTTGACAGCCTTATTCTCTAGTTCGAGAAAGGACCCTTTAACGGTCAGGGATTGAAATCCATAAAATTCCTTAATGCTGCGGGCTGTGACATACTCCTGTCCATTATGGCGAACGGTTTCCCATCCGGGGGCGGCCTGTGCAGGGGACAGGAAACATCCTCCAAGCACTACTGCAGTGAGGCAAAAAATGAAGGAATACCGGAAGGCAGAGTTCATTGATGAGGAGACCGCCATGGAGTCAGGCTGAGGGTATGANTCCCCGTTGCGGGTGGAGGCGGATAGGTTGGCCTGTTAGCGGGGTCCTCGCAATTAGAAAGCTGCTGGACACTGGTAGGGAGAGGGCTTAGGGATCGAAGGGTCGTGAATGCGCAGCTGGCTGGAAATTATCGGGCTCAGTGGGGTGAGGGGCCACTTTGGTGGGAGGGAAAACTGTATTATGTCGATATTGAAGGGGGCAGAGTCGTGGAGTTTACTCCCCAATCGGGGGAGGAGAAGTTCCGGGATATCGGAGAGAGGGTAGGGTCGGTGGTTCCACGTGAGGGGGGTGGATTTGTGGTGGCAGGAGATTCAGGATTTGCTTTTCTCGACTTCGACGGCGGTCTGGTTACCCCGCTGGGGGATCCGGAGCCTGACAAGCGCGAGAATCGTTTTAATGACGGAAAGTGTTCGCCGGATGGGCGCTATTTTGCGGGGACGATCAGCCTGGCGAAACGTAAGGGCGATGCCAGTCTCTATCGACTGGACCCGGACCTCGGAATTGCCCGGGTGGCTGGAGGAATGACGAATTCCAATGGCATTGTTTGGACAAAGGATGGCGGGACTCTGTTCTATATCGATACCCCAAGATTATCGGTGCTTACCTTCCGCTATGAGGAGTCAACGGGTTCTCTCTGTGATCAGCGGGAGGCCTTCTCGACGGCAGAGAGAGTGCCCGGAGTGCCAGACGGCATGGCTATTGATGCTGAAGGGAACTTGTGGATTGCGTTTTGTCACGGTGGTTGTGTGGCCTGCTTTGACCAGCAGGGAAATGAGCTGGAGAGGCTCTCTCTACCCTGCCGTGAAGTGACAGCTCCCGCCTTTGGAGGAGAGGGCCTCAAGGATCTCTACGTGACGACCGGGCAGCCTAGCGAAGGAATTGAGGAAGATGCTGGTCGACTATTTGTTTTTTCGGGACTGGGCGTAGCCGGAAGCCCGGCGGACTGCTTCAAGGGCTAAGTAAGATAGGTGTGTATTGGGTCCAAATGGCATCAGGTGCCCTCCTCAGGAAGAGCAATTTTGCGATTACTCAGCTTTCGGGCCCTTTCAAATCGCTTCCGATGCTTGATGCTTTTTGTGTTAACTCGCTTCCGCCAGCACCGAAAACTTCCAGGTTTTAAATTCCGTCTCATCAGCCTTATGACCGCTGGCTCGGCGAGACCCGAAATCTGATAAATTTCCTCGAAGGTTATCCTGTCAGCCCATGCGGCCCATATAATCCAGTCCACTGAGCCTCCGGAAGGCTCTGGGTGTTTCTTTCTGGTAGCTGGCCAATTTTCGGTTTTCCCCATAAGAAGAATGAGGGGACGGTAGCCTTGCTGGGAGTATTGGCTACCGGTATCTCATACAGTTTTCACTTTCCTGCGGGGAAGTGGGAGGAGCGGAAATCACTCCGAGGCTGTCCCAGGTAGTTTCGTAACGATAACAGTGATCGAGGAGCAAGACGGATGGTTCGGGGGCTTCGTTGGGACTATCCGAAATCGTAAGCATCCATATCGAAGACCAGGCTGACTTCCTCCGGCAGGGTGGTTGCGGAGAGGACCTGTTGAACATGTCGAGAGAGTAATCGAGGGTTGTTCGATCTTATAAGAAGCTGGAAACGAAAAAGGCCGTGGGCCTTTGGAGTGGGAGCGGGATTTGGAACTCCCAGTTCTATNCCACCTGGAAGGTTCGCAGAGAGGCGCTGATGGAGGTTTTGGAGTGTAAACTCCGCCAAGCGTTCATGACTACATTTGCTGGTAAGCAAGGCGGCATGAGTAAACGGGGGGAATTTGAACTGCCGCCGGAAATCGTATTCCTGATCCGCAAAGCCATCATAATCGTGATGCCGTGCAAACTGCACTGAAGGTGAATGAGGAGTAAAAGTCTGGATAATCACTTCGCCCTCCATTTCGCCTCGTCCGGAGCGCCCGGCTACCTGGGTAAGTAGCTGGAAGGTCCTTTCTCCAGCTCGAAAGTCAGGTGCGTGGAGCGAGAGATCGGCATTCAGAATACCCGCGAGGGTGACATTTGGAAAATCGAGACCCTTTGCGATCATCTGCGTGCCTAGCAGGATGTCGATNTTTCGGGCCCGAAAGTCTCGAAGGGTGTTACGAAGAGCATTTTTCTTGCGGGCCGTATCGGCGTCAAGGCGGGCGAGCCGCGCAGAGGGAAATACCTTTTTGAGAACTTCTTCAACCTTCTGAGTTCCATAGCCCTGCAGGAGGATNGACCTGTCGTGGCACTTAGGACATGCGCGGGGCACGATTGACTGGTAGCCGCAAAGGTGGCAAATCAATCTCTCTTCGGTCCGGTGATAGGTCAGTGGGACGGTGCAATGCTGGCACTCACAGACATGGCCACAACTTGGACATTGCAGGGATCGAGCAAATCCACGGCGATTGAGAAAGAGAATCACCTGCTGACCGGCCTCAAGCTTCTTCTCCATGTCAGTCCTGAGGCGTTCGGAGAGAATGGCTGGTCCGCCTTTCTGTTTCCGGCTCTCGTTTCGCATATCTACAATGCGAATGAGAGGAAGAGCTTGGCCGTCTGCCCTCTCGGTAAGTCGGACGAGATTNTATTTTCCTGACTGAGCGTTCTGAAAGGATTCGAGGGATGGAGTTGCGGAACCTAGAACAACCTGACACTGCTCAAGGTTTCCCCGGACCACCGCTAGATCTCGGCCCTGATATTTAGGGGGGTTTTCCTGCTTGTAGGTATTTTCATGCTCTTCGTCGACGATGATCAGTCCGGGTGAGGGGAGAGGGGCAAAAACTGCCGACCGGGCGCCAACAACTACCTTGGCCTCGCCCTTTCGGATTCGGTGCCACTCGTCGAACCGCTCGCCCTGGGACAAGTGGGAATGGAGGACTGCTACTTGATCATGAAGCGTTGAAAACCTCGATTTGAAATGTTGGACGGTCTGGGGAGTCAATGCGATTTCTGGGACCAGAACGAGGACGCTTCTTCCCTGGTCNAGGCAGTATTGCGCAGCCTGAAGATAAACTTCTGTTTTTCCTGATCCGGTGACTCCATGTAAGAGAATGGGCTTAGGTAAGTCACTTGTAGCTTCTGGGTCCAATCCCGCTTTCTGGANGGAATCNAGTGATTTGCAAATGCTCTGATAGGCCAGTTGTTGCCCGGCATTTAATTTGTGTGGCCTACTCTCAAGAAAGACATCCCCGGCATCGGGATCGCGCCTGACCTCCTGGGACTGGACGGTGACATAGCCCGCATCCTCGAGAGCTTTTACGCTACCTCTTACCGAGGCGCCTCCAAGCTCGTTGAGAGAAACAGGCCCGGACTTATCGAGTAAGCTCAGGATGGTATGTTGACGGGGAGCGCGTCTCGAGAGCTTTTCGAGTGCATCCGAATCAGGCATTTCANCCAGAACAGCAATCTGACGCGTCTTGGCAGAGTGGGCTTCCTGACGCACAGCACCTGGGAGCATGGAACGCATGATCTGCTCAAGCGGAGTTCCATAATAGTCAGCCATCCATCGGGCCAGTTGAATAAGTTTTTCTGTTACAACGGGTTCAGGATCAATTAGCGAAGTGAGAGGCTTAAGATCAAAAGTTGTGCTCTGCTTGGAGTCGATATCAAGGATCGTTCCGGTAGCAGAGGTATTACGAAGGGGCACTCTTACNCTGCATCCNGGGCGGACAGAGATCTCCTCCGGAAGCGCATAATCAAAAATGAGCTCCGAGGGTCCATCGATCAACACTTTGACAGTGCCCGGCATGCCGGAACAATATGCAAAAATGCCGAGCTATCCAACGTCGCAGATTGCCTTCCGCGAGGGCTAGAATAAAGACCCTTGTTGATCAAGGCATGGGGCGCCTGTTTGTTTCTCAGGCAGTAGCAGCCTTGGTTGGCAGATATGGAAGGACTTTCTCCACAGCAGAGTCCGCGGTGATGCCATGCTTTTCCCGGAGAATGTCGACCTTGCCGTGTTCGACGAACTCGTCAGGCCAGCCCACTCGCTCGACTGGAGTATCAATTCCGGCATCATGTAGAAGCTCAATTATGGAAGCGCCAAATCCATTCTTCAGGACATGGTCCTCAAAAGTGCAGATCACCCTGCAACGTTTAGCAACTTCAATGATGAGGTCCTCATCGAGAGGTTTAATGAAGCGGGGATTTACCAGAGCCACGGAATAGCCCCGCTCCTCAAGTTCTTCAGATGCCTGCACGGCAAGATCGTGGACAAATCCCAGTCCTATGAGCGCGACATCATTTCCATCTTTGATGAGCTCTCCTTTACCGATCTCAAGAAGGGACGGCTCGTCCTTGAGCTGGGCACCGGTCCCCACTCCCCGTGGGTAGCGGACCGCGATAGGACCTTTTTCATATTGAGCCATCGTCCAGAGCATATCGGCAAACTCATCCTCATCGATCGGTTGCATGTGCACGATGTTTGGGATGTGCCTCAGATAGCCAATGTCAAATAGGCCATGATGAGTTGGGCCATCGTCTCCGGAAAGCCCTCCCCTGTCCATACAGAGGCGCACCGGCAGTCCTTGCAGAGCCATATCATGAATGATCATGTCATACGCTCGCTGCATAAAGGTGGAATAGATCGCTAGAAAAGGCTTCAGCCCCTGGGTCGCAAGACCACAAGCAAAGAGGGCTGCATGCTCTTCCGCGATGCCAACATCAAAGTAGCGAGCTGGTATCTCTTCCTTGAAAATTTCAAGCTTTGTTCCCCCNGGCATCGCTGCCGTGACGGCAACGATTTTATCGTCTTCCTTTGCAAGATTGGTTACCGTCCTACCAAAAACCTCTGAATAGGTGGGTTTTCCGCCACTGCTGGTCGACCCATCTACAACGTTGTAGGGGCCAAGCCCGTGGAACTTGCCCGGTTTTTCGAGCGCAGGTTTATAACCACGCCCTTTTTCGGTGATTATATGGAGAATGACGGGTTCTTCCTGCTCTTTCAGGTATTCAAAAGTTCTGACCAGAAGCGGGAGATTGTGGCCGTCAATAGGGCCAAAATAGCGAACGCCGAATTTTTCGAAAAGGACATTGGGGAATAGAAGGTTCTTNGCGCTGCGCTCGATCTTTTTAGCCAGCCGCCGCACCCCTTGCCCTCCGACTCGCTCGACGAACTCGGCTGCCTTTTGCCGAACGTCGGAGTAGGCCTTGTTTGTTTGCAGGGCGTTGAAGTACTTTGCGATTGCCCCCACGTTCTTATCGATCGACCACTCATTGTCATTCAGTACGACAATGAACCGNTTGGTNGTCTCAGCGATGTTNTTAAGNGCCTCAAGGGTAGGACCACANGTGAATGCAGCATCACCCGCTATNGCAACCACATGCTCATCGNNTCCCTTGAGNTCTCTGGCCGCNGCCATTCCGAGTGCCGCTGACAACGCTGTTCCAGCGTGACCGGCTCCATAGCAATCATGTTCGGATTCGGTCCGGAGAAGAAACCCATTCAGGCCTTCGTATTGTCGAATAGAATCAATTTGACCAGCTCTGCCGGTTAGCATTTTATGAACGTAACCCTGATGGGANACGTCCATCACGAATCGGTCGACAGGTGTGTTGAAAACCTTGTGAAGTGCGATGGTAAGTTCGACCACCCCGAGGTTGGGCCCCAGGTGGCCACCGGTCCGGGCCAGAGTCCGAATGAGGGTGTCGCGGACTTCGGCCGCGAGTTGTTCGAGTTGCTCATCTCCNAGAACCTTCACGTCATCCGGGCTTTGCAGTCCGGACAGAAGGCTGGTATCNGANTCGNGCTGAGGGTTAGAGGAGTCGGATGTCATCTTCAGGAGATTCGGCGGTTGGGCCGTCACTTGCCGCAGGGGAATCCTCAACTTCTTCCGAGTTGGGTGCGAGGTTCTTTTCGGGAGAGTTNCCTACCTCGATCATCTCTATCCTCTGTTTNGCGGCTGCAAGCACTTTTTCACAGTGTTGGAGCAGTTCAGCCCCCTGTTCATAGTGAGCAACGAGTTGCTCGAGGGGCAGTTGATCACCTTCCATGGCCTCCACAAGGCTCTCTAGTTCTTCCATGGCCTCCTCGAAGGTGCGAACCTCCGACTCTTTGGCCTTCTTTTTAGCAGCCATTAGGGTGTCATTATTGAAGTTAAGGGGTGTTTGAATTGCCGGACACCGACCAGAAAACCAGAAGATTATCCACGAATCGAACAGGATTAGGATAGCGGGTAAGGATCGTTCTAAGTTCNGGGTCGAGCTTAGCCAGAGTTCCNGGGACGCTCCNGGTTGAGACTGACGCCCATCCATCGAGGATCAGAGGCGCCCACTCTTCATACTCGTTGTAGACCCCCGGGAGAACCCTCGTGCTGTGGGAGTAGGGAGAAATCAGGAGCCCTGCAAAAGGGCTGTCCTGGGTAGCCGAAAGCGCCTCCAGTTCCTTGAATACGCTGATCCGATTTGGGAGCCAGAGAGCGGTTCGGTCAGCATACCATGCGACTGCCCACGGTTGATCTGTTACAACGATTTCATCTTCACGAACTTGCGAGGCAAGTCCGATATTCAGGGCGGCAGGGTAGTATGGTGGCCAGTGCGGAGGAACCGTGCCGGTTCGGCCGACCTCTCGGACTTGCCGGGGAAGATCGAGGACCATGGGGCCGCCACTAATTAGAACAACTGCTACAAAGTGCGCGTTTCGCAGGGGGGGGATCTTTGAGATGATCTGCAGTCGACTCCACAGAATTGCGACAAGCGCAAGGCCATAGGCAGCAAACAGAGGGGCGAATAAAATATGGAGTTGGTTGGAGTCGGTTGCAGCTCCTTCCTTCAGGCCGAAGATTGCCATGCCAACNGCTNCGAAGAGCCACATCAGGAGAAGGCACCATCGAAAATTNGCGATAGATTTTCGTTTAAACGGGTGCAGTAAAGCGAGGAAGAANAGGGGAGCAGTGAGCAGCGATCCAAGGTTCGTGAAGAGGCTTCCAGCTTGCAGGATTGTGGTTCGGACTATTTTAAACGGAAGGTTCTGGAGGGGGAGATAGGCGTCTTGCAAATTGTAGGTTCGCATGACCGAGTCCTCGCTACCCCCAAGACCATTAAATACCGCTAGAATAGCGGTTCCGCCCATCGTTCCGCTATATTGCTTGTTCTTCAGGAGGGGAACAATTGCCAGTAGAAGAACGACTGCAAGGGCCGCAAGGCCGATCGCGCCTCTCGGGCGAAGGAAAAAACCTGCGTAGATCGCGAACCCAAGAACGATCCAGATCGCAAGCCAGTGGGTAAGAGCCAGAAGNCCGAGGAACGCTGCAGCAAGGAGNGCTGGGATAAGGGCAATCCGGCCTTCGGAGCTAGCTTCTATCGCCTTGTATGCGAAAAGGCACGCGCAGGAAAATAGCAGAAGCATGAACATCTGCGGGAGGCCTGTCTGGGAAAATTTCCAGTTGAGATCACAAAGCAGCATGAGCAGCGCAGTGACGCCACCGATCTTAGGGTCGAAGATTCTGGAAATCAGAAGGTAATTCACCCCGATCGCCATGAGGAAACAGATTACCGCCGTAGCCGCGATGACTCGGTCGAGCTTATAAACCGTATCAGTTTCAGTCATGCGCCACTTGTCGGCATCATCACCTCCNACAAGCTTGAGCGCCCAGCTGAGAAGGACTGGNTGCAGGGGCGCGTGATAGGTGTCACGGTTAGANTTTTTGATGACTGGCTCAGCCTCGCGNATTTCACCATTCTGCCAGACTGAGACTGGTCGCAGAACTTTGGTTGTGAAGCTTTTGTTTCTGGCGATCTCCCTCGCGATTTGTGCTTGGTCCATTCCATTGGGAGAGTCCAGACCCCTGAATGTTACGAGGAGGTAAAGGAGTGAAAGGCCAATCAGCAGGATGAAGAAAACAACGCGTCGGATGATGATCCCGGCATCGATGGAGCTTGAGGGTTCTGCGGCACTCATAGTGAGAATCTGGAATCAGTTAGCCCTGTTGGGGCTCGAGATTTCTTTCAATTTACGTTGGAGAGTCCGGCGGCTGATACCCAGAAGATCGGCTGCCTTGGTGCGGTTTCCATCCGTATAGCGGAGAGCGCTCCGGATCGTGGCCATTTCGATGTCATGCAAGTTAAATTCGCCACCCGGTGCAAGGTCCTTTTCCGCATGGCTAGAGAGATTCGCCGATTCTATAGGCCGCGTCTGAGCCTCAAGGTCGAGAAAGGAAGGGAGATGCCGTTGCTCGATGGTTTCTTCGTTGGACATGACCACTCCATGCTCGATCGCAGTTCGTAGTTCGCGCACGTTGCCGGGCCACGAATAAAGTCGGAGGAGATTGAGCGCGCCATCGCTCAAAGGCTTGAGTGATCGTCCGTTTTCCTTGGCGAATTCCCGGAGAAAGGAATTCGCGAGCAGAATGATATCCTCTGCCCGGTCCCGGAGGGGTGGCATCTGGACGGCCACTACATTCAGACGAAAGAAGAGGTCCTCTCTGAACTTCCCCAAGGTGGCCATTTCCCGGAGGTTTCTGTTTGTGGCAGCCACGACTCGGACATCCACTTTGATGGGTTCGTTCGAACCTACTCTTTCGATGGTTCTCTCGGAAAGGGCTCGGAGAAGCTTTACCTGCGTCGCGGCATCGATTTCCCCGACTTCGTCGAGGAAGAGTGTTCCTCCATCCGCTTGCTCAAAGCGTCCGATTCTCCGTTGGTGTGCGTTGGTAAAGGCTCCTTTTTCATGTCCGAATAATTCAGACTCGAGGAGCTGTGGCGAGAGTGCAGCGCAATTGACGATGACCATTTTGTCGGCNGGGCGCCCACTCAGGTCGTGTAGCGCNTGGGCGACGAGCTCCTTTCCAGTCCCTGACTCCCCCTCAATCAGGACGGTCGCCCTCGTTGGAGCAATCTGAGTGACCATTTCTCCGATTTTTGTGATGGCCTGTGATTTCCCTATGATGCGATCAAGCCCTGCACTCCGGATTTCAGCTTTTTTCTGAAGGGCGTAATTCTCNGTTGTGAGACGGCGATTCTCGCTCTCGATTTCCCGTCCCTTTGCGGCACGGGTAACCAGAAGTTCGACCTCCTCAAGATTCAGAGGCTTGGTGACGAAATGCCACGCTCCTCGTCTCATCGCTTCCACGGCCGTATCTACCGAGCCATAGGCAGTCATCATGATACAGACGGGAGGCTTGGTCAGTGTTAGAGCTTCGTCCAGGAGTTCCATGCCGGAGTCAGGACCAAGGCGCAGGTCTGTCAGGAGGACATCAACTGGTTCGCTCTTGAGAACCTGGCGTGCTTCTCGGAGGTCAGATGCAACGTAAACTTCGAATCTCTCGTCAAGAGCGAGGCGTAAGCCATCACGCGTAGGCTTTTCGTCGTCAACTATGAGAATGATTGCGTTCATGAGGTAAGCCCCTGACGGGGATATTCAGGTCCTCTCAGACCTCGATAACGGATTTCGTCTGGGGTGAAGAGTCTTCGATAAGGCGAACGCGCTTTTCAATGAGCGGGAGGTATATATGCACGCTCGTTCCCTTCCCTTCTTCGCTTTCAACCTTAATTTCACCGTTGTGTTCACGAACAATCCGCCGAACGATGAGAAGGCCAAGTCCCGTTCCTGATTTTCGACCGGAGCGGAATGGCTCAAAGAGAGATCCCATCAATTCCGAGGAGATTCCTGATCCGTTATCTTGGACGGAGACGACGATCTCAAATTCATTGCTGGCAGACTCAATATGGATTTCTCCACCTGACCCAGGTAGGGCCTGGTAGGCGTTCTTGAGAAGGTTGAAAAACGCCTGCTTCATTTGGTCGCCATCCAGAAGAAGTGCCGGCAGCTTCTCATCGAGGTTAAGGTGGACAGTCACATTTCGTTCCTCCATTTCAGGCGCTAACAATGCGAGAGTGTCTTCAACTACCTGATTGAGGCTGCCTAACTTTCGGATAGGGGTGGCAGGGCGGATCGCATGGAGGAATTCCTTCAAAAGGCTGTCCAGGCGTTTAATCTCATTCTGGGCGGTTGTGAGATGCTCATCCAGATTACTCCTGTCTGCAGATGGCAGGTCCTTTATTTTTCGCTCAAGAAGTTGGAGGTGAATTCCGAGCGAATTCAGGGGGTTCCCTATTTCGTGAGCTACGCCAGCAGCGAGAAGGGTGAGGGCATTCAGTTTTTCACTTTCAATGGTCTCCTCGGTTTCCCGGCGAGATTCGGTGATGTCACGAACAAGCATCACGTAGCCGAGCAGTTCTTCCTGTCCGTCGACATCCTCTACCAGTGGTGAGAGGTAGAAATTGAGAAAACGGTTTTCAGGGTAAAAGACCTCGAGGTCTCGATTGACTGACTGGCGTCCGGGACCGGCGAGAGAGGGCCAGTCGAGGCCCCGAACTAAGACGTCCAGGGATTGACCAACAGACTCCTCTTCATGAAGCCCAAAAAAGCCGCAGGCAGCTCTATTGAGAAAAGTCACTACCCCATCCGGGTCGAGAATGAGGACGCCCTCCTCGAGTGACTGAAAGACGTTCTCTAGAAATCCCCTCTCTCGAACGAGACGGTCCACAAGAGTCTGAACCTGATGAGGGTCGAGACGATCCAGCCTGGCGATCAGTTTCTCTATGAATCCTGTGTTCAATCCTCTTTTGCTTGTTGCCGGGAAAACCGTCTGGGCTACTGAGGGGGCCATGAGCAATGTTCAGATCGTCCTCTGTAGCTTCCCGGATCTCCCGAAGGCGCGACATATTGGCACACTGATGATAGAAAAGCAACTGGTTGCCTGCGTAAATCTCATTCCTGCTGTGGAGTCCATATTCAGCTGGGAGGGGAGGACTACCTTGGAGCATGAAGTTCTCGCGGTTTTCAAGACCACCTCGGAACGACTGATCGAGCTTGAGCAGGAGCTGGGAGCGTTGCATCCCTACGAGGTGCCTGAGTTTCTTGTAGTCCCAGTGGCCGCTGGAGGTGAGGATTACCTCAAATGGGTTCAGACCGTCACTGCGCGTTGAGAATCGTGTGCAAGTAGTCCGGTAGATACTTGAGGACCTCTCTGAATCGCATACCCTCCATAATGTAGATGCATCGTCGAATAATCATATCCCTTGTCGGGTCAGTGCTGGGGTTTCTCCCTAGCCATGCTGCAGAGGTGGAATGGCACGCGATGGGGAGCATAGACGTTGTGCGCGGAGAGGGTTTTCTCTCAATGGTGGCGAGTGGCGCCCCGGTCACAGTCGAGCTTAGCTATAATAACAGAAGCGAGGGAGAGATTTTCAGGCAGATCTTTGACCTCAATGATCAACTCTTCTGGCAGCAAGAGGAATACTACCAATCTATCGATCTCAATATCGTTATTACGATCGGAAATTATACATGGCAGGGAACTCTGGAATCTGGCTCCTCCGGTCCTCCCTATAGTATTGAGGTCCAGGATGTGAAGGTTGCGGGTGACACCGCTGACCGTTTCAGGCTGACAGTCGCAGAAGATGACGGCGGTAGTTTTCCTTTATTTCCTGGAGAGCTGGCTTCGACGGATAATCCTAGAATTCAAATTGAATTCAGNAATTCATCGGTGGGGGTCGATATCGCACCAAGCTACCTTGACTCCACTGAGCTCGCCTGTGTGTCCCAGAGCTTCCCTCGTATTACGGCGGCGAGGGGGTTTATCTCAAGTGGTTCTGGCGATATTATTAATTTCACACTCGCCCCGGAAAGCATCAGGACACGAATGCCAAACTTGGAATTCGTGGAGCTGAAAGAAGTCAGCTATGATCCTGAATTTGATGAGATCGTATTAAAGTGGGGTAGTGTGCCGGGTAGATTCTATGTGATTCAATATCTTGCTGAAGATCTCTGCTGGCGGGAAAAAAGCTCAACTCAGGCTCAGAGTGACGAAACCACGTGGACCGTTCTGCCGTTTGGAGAGAGGGAGATCTACCGTATTATTGAGGAGGAGTAACCATGAATCACAGGTGTCTGACGGCTCTTGTCGCCCCCCCTACCTGCTTATCACGAATCCCTTCGCGTTCTCAAGAAGAGGGACCTCTTCTGTCTGCATCTCCCTGATGAAGTGCGAGACCGCACTCTCCTCGGTNAGTTCGCTCAGGTAGGCGTCAGTTTCGTCGGACTCCCCCATGATCAATAGCTCTACGGAGCCATCAGAAAGGTTTTTTACTGACCCCACGACATCGTAGCCCGTGGCTACCTCCTTNGTGGTGTAGCGGAACCCAACTCCTTGGACGCGTCCGGAGAAGATGATTTTCTTTGCNATCATCTGTGGAAAAGATANCCGCTTAACAGGGGCTCTGTCCACCGCAGAGAGGAGCCGCTGGAAAGGAAAATGGTGGAGGCCTTGAGCTGGAAGGGCCCTGAGGCCTTGCCCTATTGCCGGGTCAGTCGTAGNAAATCCCGGGTCTCGCTGTCGGCACAGTTGGTAAAGATCGTAGTGTTTCCGTCTACCGAAACAGAGATGAAACGCTTTGGAGGGTTTGGGCTGTCGTCTAGTTTAGAGAGGATCTCGGATGCCCTCCTGGCAGCAGTGGCAGTTTCCCATCGGCAAACCCAGATGAGATGATCACCGCTTGAGTTTGCGAAGAGTCGATAACGGTCTCCACGCCATAGCAAGGCGAGAGCTTGAGCCTGCTCGTAGCTTTCCATCCACTCGATGAGAGTCTGGACCTGCAGGGCACCGAGAGACTCTTCCAGTTGATTGGCATGTTCGGNACGGAGNGATGGAAGAGTAACTGGTGCGATCGAAGAATGGTCCCCTCCGAGTAGTTCGAGGGTGCTTCGGGGAGGATTTTTAATAAGATNCGGGAGAGTGCGGGACTTCGTCCGTAAACGAGTTTCGACAAAGATTCGAGCAGCTCCCCGTTCCTGAGGGAGTTCGCCCAGGGCAGCAAGGTAGATCGGAAGCCCGGCAAGGAGAGATTCCCTTTCAGTGATCAGGGCCGTTGGTAGAAGGAACGATTCCCGCTCTTCGTCACGAAGCTTTGCGGTAATTGATTCCGATATCGCTGAGCGGAGAGCGGATTCAGCAATCCACTCGTCGTCACTCAGCTGACCGAGTGCCATGGGACTGATCTGCTCGATGAGAAGTTGGGCAAGCAAGCCATGGAGTAAAACTCTATCCTCAGTCTGTGTTTCGTCGAAGTCATCAGCGAGCAATAGCGCGCCCTCGGCTGAATCGAGCCAGCCTCGTAGCCCAACTGACTGAAGGGCGGAGAGACCTTCCCTGAGGGATTGCCCCGAAAATTCACGAAAGCCAATTAAATCAAGGGCCCGGGACCTTCGGGCTAGGCCGCCTGGCCCGAACTGCGTGGAGAGGTTCGCATCAACTCTGGCGAGCCATGCCCCTTTTGGAACTTGGAGAAGAACGGGAGGGGACTTGAAGCGAAGTCTGAGAATTTCCTCCACGTAGGATTCTGCGCTGGGCTCGTCCTCATCCTGCCCGGAACTTCGTGGTAGCTGATCCGGTTTGAAAACCACAAGGAGAACCCCCGCCGTGATTGCGGCCATGATAAGGAGAAGAAGGCTTCCGGTGCCTTTCATTGGTCTTTAATCCGTGCAGCAATCAGGGCTTGAAGGGATTATCCCGGGGGAAGGTTCCGCGTGCCCCGAAGACTTCTTCTGCCTTTTTGCCTTCTTTGAAAGTGTATACTTCAGGAGCGGTTTGATTGCCCCGGGCGTCATAGTTGTAATACATTACCCGGATTGGAGTTTCTTTGCCTGTTTCCGGGTTTGTTCGAAGGGCCCTGGCGTCAAACATCCGTTCCGCCTGCAAGCGACCAGTGGTCCTGCTGTAGCCGTAAGAAACTTTATAGAGGAGGGCCTCGCGGCCATCGTAGATCTTACAGGCGAGAGGATCCCCCTTAGGATTGAGGCGATAGACGACGATCATTTTTACCGCACCATTTGTGCCCCAAGTCCGCTTAACGAGTGTCCGGTCATCGGGGCTGCGTCTGAAAACGGTGCGCGAGCCGTCTTGGTGACGCTTGATGCGCACATTCGGACCATCTTTTTCCCATTTCTCCTGAAACTTGTCCGGGAAAGACTTTTTCTCCTGCTGGCCCATTACGATCCCCGAGGCTACACAGAGCATTAAAATCGCAGAAAGAACCGCCAAGAGGGCTGCACGAGGGGAAGGCATGAGCTCAAGAGGTAACTGTGAGTTCGCAGGATGGCAACGGCTAATGAGAATCTCCCCAGACGCCTGCTGAGGGTGAGGAAGAGTTGCCGGCCAGCTTTTTTGATGCGGTGGACCGGAAATTAGGCTTTTTTCTCTTCGTAGTAGTGATTTGGAAAGCAGGGACAAACACTCTCCGGCTGGACCAGGGGGTTATCATGGGAATTCTCAATGTGACTCCTGATTCGTTCTCGGATGGAGGGTGTTACCTCGCAGTCGATCAGGCCCTGAAGAGGGCTCGGGTTATGATTTCCGAGGGAGTTGGCATTATCGATGTCGGCGGTGAATCTACCCGCCCAGGCGCATCTCCAGTAACGGTTTCCCAAGAGTTAAACCGAACAATCCCGGTGATCGAGAGGCTGCGCTCCGAGTGGGCAGGCCCTATTTCCATCGATACGAGTAAGGCTGTAGTTGCAGAGCAGGCCCTGGATGCTGGGGCGGATATAGTGAATGATGTGTCTGGACTGCGGGCAGATGAGAAGATGCTGGAAGTCTGTGCAAGGGCGGGTTGTGGAATTGTTGTCATGCACATGCAGGGGCAGCCACGTACCATGCAGGCTGATCCTAGCTACGTGGACGTGAGAGCTGAGGTGCGAGATTTTTTTGAGGATCGGTACATGACCCTCACGTCCTCAGGTATTGATGCAGAGAGCCTGGTCTTCGACCCGGGAATTGGTTTTGGGAAGAACTTGAGTCATAACCTTTCCCTGCTCAGCGATTTGGAGAGGCTGGCGGTGCGGGGACGCCCGCTTCTCATCGGAATTTCCCGGAAAAGTTTCCTTGGGAAGGTTCTGGACGACGACTCGCCTGATCTCCGGGAGTGGTCTACGGTAGCCTTGACAGCAGCGAGCCGTATGCAGGGTGTGCTTCTGCACCGAGTTCATTCGGTAAAAGAGAATAGTGATGCCCTCAGGGTCGTCGAAGCCGTTCTAGCCTCTGAAGGTGGCACCCAAAGTATCTCCCGAAGTTGAGCGGAGAGAGAGATACGCTTACCCCTTGTTCCAGTAGATTACCACGTTTCGAGTGGATCGGCCGCAGGCGATGATGTCCGGCTTTCCATCCTTGTTGAGATCGACAACTTTCAGATCCTCGCAGGCAATCTTGTCGTCAATAAGATGTGTGATCCACATGCCTTGTCGCTCGCCGGGGGTATATAGCTTGATGCCTACTTTTCCCTCCTTATTGGGGTTGCGCCACCCTGCCACGACCTGAAGGCTTCCGGTGCCGAGAACGTCGGCGTATTCCAATGCGTGGCCTTGGTTGAGGCTGTCATCAAGGACTGTCCGCTTCCACCCCGCTTTTCCCTCTCCCTTGCTTCCAGTTGCCTCGTAAACGGCGACTGTGTTCCCGTGGATGGGTTCTATACAGGCGAAGGTGTTTCTTTGTCGGACAGGCTCACCTTTGCTGAATTTCCCAATACGTATCTCGCCCGCTCCTCCATTCATATCGGGTAAGGCGAGATCTTGCGACTGCCATTTTCCCTCAGTAAGCCAGACCGATCGGGCTCCCTCGGCTCCCCCGATAATTACAGCATCATTAGAACCATCTCGAGAGATATCAAAAGAGTCAAAGTTATGAGTCTTGTGGAGTTCATTATTAATGATGGCGGTTTTCCAACTGCCGCCTGCGGACGGATTGCTGGGAGGGAAGTAGGCAGTCACATTGACGGGCTTTCCCTCACCTCCACGATTTCCTCTCCCATGGAGAGGTAGGACTACGAGGGCATATTTTTTGTCACCGACATGAACCCACCGCATCCGGTGGGTCGTCGGATCGTGGGGAAGTTGGACTGGTTTTACCTTGCCCAGAGATCCCAGGTAATGGATCGACCCGGATTGCTCTTCGCTGTCGGTGTTCCCCGGATTCCAGTTTCCACCGACGGCTATTTCCACCTTTCCGTCTCCATCAATGTCACGTGCTGCGATGCAGACATTATCCCGTAGTTGGTTGCGCTTATCTCCCTGATGGAAGGTGTGAAACAAATGCTTTTTCCATGAGGGATTTTCATACCAGATNAAATCGCGCTTATCNGCGAGNAGNATATCCTGATCGCCNTCGCCGTCGACATCTCCGACCGCCAGACCATAACCGATGGCGATNTGTGGNTCGATCGTCTGAGCTTTGAATGGNGCNTCAGCGGAGAGGANGGAGCCGGTGNAANATCCNAGNGNGAGANAGNTGGNAAGNNGTANAAGTTTCATTAGCAGANAATGCAGTTCAGGNNAGAGCNGGGAGTCTAAATGCTCNGNGNAGCGACGGAAAGCTATTGCTTTTGTTATCTCCNGCGNNNNGNAAGNNNNGGCCTTNTTCAGGCGNNCCNGNGGGACNCTGATGACGATTACCGTTGCCTGAGCNATNCTTAANGNTAAGATCTTGNCGGGNAAGTGTTACATTTNTTGCAAGAGCACTGGCGCAGTGCAGTGGAGATCCTGATTCTCTGGGTNTTCATCTATCAGCTCTANCGTACTTTCAGGGCAACTCGGGGCGCTAGAATTCTTGTGGGGCTAGCGATGATTTTCGTGGTGTTGACACTCGCTTCCCAGCTTCTGCAGCTCGAGGTCATGCAATTCATCATCACCCGGGTGGCGGTGGTGGCGGCCTTGGCTCTCTTGATTATTTTCCAGCCAGAATTAAGAATGGCTCTCGCGCGCCTTGGAAGTTCCCGCTTGTGGTCTTTTAATTCGACTCAGCAGCAAGAGTTTCTGGGAACTCTCTCCGATGCGGTCTGGCAGCTCTCTCAGAANAGATATGGGGCTCTTTTTGCAATCGAGCGGACTATGGGNTTGAAGGATCATATCGAGACCGGAGTGGGAATCAAAGGGATGCTCAGTCCCGAGTTGGCGCTTACCATCTTTCATCCGAAAACCGCTCTACACGATGGGGGAGTTATTTTGTCGGGAGAGAGAATTGTTGCTGCCTCGTGTGTGTTCTCGGTAAGCCAGTCCGAGGTTGGAGACCGGTCAATGGGTTTGCGGCACCGGGCGGCAATCGGTCTTACCGAGGAGAGTGACGCGGTGACGATTGTGGTTAGTGAGGAGACCGGGCAGGTCTCTCTTTGCATTGATGGGAAGATTGAGAGAAATCTCGAAGAGGATACATTCAGAATAAGATTAGAAGAAATTTTCCTCCGTGATCCGGAGGTTGAAGATGATGAAGATGATGAAGAAGAGCTTGATGAAGAAATTGTTCGTGAACAATTGGATACCCAAGATAGCGTCGCTTCTGGTGGCGATCGCTCTGTGGTTTCTGATTAGCGGATACCAGGAAGATAATGCCATTATGGGCGACCCAGTCCCAGGTAGCCGTTAGAGGTCCTCGCTGGGCCNCTTATTCATTTTAGGGGTATTTAATTCATNGGAAGTGCCTCCCTTCNGTCGAAACATGTCTCTTCCACTTTTAGTTACCGGAACCGATACCGGAGTAGGAAAAACCTTCGTTACCTGTGAGCTCGTGCGTTCGCTTCGTAAGGAGGGAATTGACGCTGTGGGCTACAAGCCGGTGTGCTGTGGAGACCGGAATGACGCCGAGCTTTTACTGGAAGCGTCCGAAAATGAAGAGCCNATTGAGGCNATAAACCCTGTCTGGTANCAGGCTCCGGTGACGCCGTCGGTCGCGGCGGAACTTGAGAGCAAGCCAGTTCCTCTCGAGGATATACGATCCCATGCAGAATCGATGGCAGAACGTCACGAAGTTCTNGTTATGGAGGGAGTTGGAGGATGGGAAGTTCCCATGAANGGGCGGGATACGTTCGCCGACCTGGCGGAGGCTCTTGGCTGGCCTGTGGTAATGGTAGTGGCGAACCGTCTTGGTGCGCTCAATCATACGCTCCTTACGGAGCATGCCATCCGGGATCGTGGTCTGCCTCTGGTTGGAGTTATTCTGAATCATCTTACCGAGGACCATGATATCGCCATGACGACCAATCGAGTGGTCCTCGAGGATCTCCTCGCCGCTCCGGTTTCGTGCCTTGAGAATGGGGACGGGCTGGCTGGCAGTGCGCTCATCCAGGAGGTTCTGGAGGCCGTCCGAAATGGCGGCTTCCGCGGTTGAGAGGGGCCGTCCGAATTCAAGTGCTGGTTTCCGCCTTTGACTTTTTGTTCGTCCTCGGCTCCCTTTGGGGGATGCAGGCACCACCTTCCGCCCCGGACTCTACCGGCCATTTTGGACGGTTCGGTGGTATGTTTGTCCCTGAAACTCTGATGGCTCCCCTGGAGGAGCTCGCGGAGGAATACAAGCGGGCCCGAACCGACGAGGAGTTTCAGCGAGAGCTGGATGGCCTGTTGTCCGACTACTGTGGAAGGCCTACCCCGCTCTACTATGCAGAACGTTGGAGTGAGCTTATGGGGGGAGCTAAAGTCTACCTGAAGCGGGAGGATCTCCTTCACACCGGAGCTCATAAGATTAACAATGCAATTGGACAGGCCTTGCTGGCTCGTCGTCTGGGAAAACGTCGAATCATCGCCGAGACTGGGGCTGGTCAGCATGGCGTGGCCACCGCAACCGTTTGTGCCCGGTTCGGCCTCGATTGCACCGTCTACATGGGCAAAGTTGATATGGAGCGTCAGGCCCCCAACGTGAGAAGGATGGAATTACTCGGGGCCAAAGTTGTCCCAGTGACCGCCGGGCAGGCGACCCTGAAGGAAGCAGTCAGTGAGGCGATGCGAGACTGGACCGCGTCGGTTGAAAATACCCACTACATTATNGGGTCAGCGTTGGGTTCCCATCCGTTTCCCATGATGGTCAGGGATTTCCATAAGGTGATAGGGGTGGAAGCCCGTGAGCAGGTCTTGAAGCAGGAAGGGCGTCTTCCGAGCCTGNTGGTGGCCTGTGTTGGCGGAGGTTCCAACGCGATCGGTCTTTTTCACCCGTTCCTTGACGATACGAGTGTGCGGATGGTCGGGGTCGAAGCTGGAGGGGATGGCATCATGCCCAAAAGGCACGCCGCGCGGTTTCAAGGNGGAAAGCTAGGTGTCCTGCAGGGGACAAAAACGTGGCTGCTTGCGGACGATGATGGGCAGATTGATCTGACCCACTCCGTGAGTGCAGGTCTGGATTACGCGGCAGTGGGTCCTGAGCACGCCTTTCTNCANGAGCTGGGAAGGGTCGAATATACATACGCAACGGATTCCGCGGCGCTCGCGGCCTTTCAGCAACTCTCGCAGATAGAAGGAATTATTCCAGCGCTGGAGAGCGCGCANGCGGTGGCTTACGTCGCAGAGGTCGCGCCCAAGNTGCCTGAAAACGANCTGATTGTTATCAACCTCTCTGGCAGAGGCGATAAGGATATGGATCAGGCGTGCCGCCTTCTGGCCAAGCAGGGAGACTCCTCCTGATCAGGTTTTCCACCAGTTTGAGTCCTTCTCCCATGTTTCTGGCGGTGGAGGCTCCGACAGGTCTCTGGCAGTCTCATGCGGCCGGTCCGAGGTCTCCGGATCCTCATTCTCCAATAAGTCGTCCTCTAGGTTGCTCGGAGACCCTCCGCTACGAGCCATCACAAAAAGAATCGTTGCAATCATGCCCAAGGCAAAGCTGACAAGGGCGGTCATGCAGATNGCNAGCATATCTCCGGGCAGGAGGGCCACCGTTTCAAACTCGCTCATTGCTCTTGGACTATATGCGCAGAGATTTCAGNGGNGCAACTGCGATATGTTCGGGCCGAAGAAAACCGGGAGTCGTGCAGGATTTGTGTAGNAATCACGGGCCTTGGAACGGGATCTGATCGGCGTTGNCCTCTTTCTGCTGCGGCGGGGCAGGAAAGTCCTCTGGTGGATTGACAAATGAAGGACTCCAGCTAGTCTCCGCGTCCCGCCAGCGTTAGCTGTCCCAGAAAACGCCTTAAAACCATGAGCAAGCGCACATACCAGCCCTCCAAACGCGTCAGGAAGCGTCAGCACGGTTTTCGGGCTCGGATGGCCACCAAAGCAGGTCGTGGTATTCTCAAGCGTCGCCGGCAGAAAGGGCGGAAGCGTCTCCTTCCCAAGGGGGCAGAGATCCCCTACAAGCGGCATACCGTGCAACACGGTAAGTAGCGCGGGGGTTGCTAGAGCCTTCCGTGGGGGAAAATCCCTTGGATTATGCGTGTTCCGCGCCGACTCAGCATGACGCGGAGAGAGGAGTTCTCCGCGGTCAGAAAGCATGGGCGTTCGATGGCCACGCGAAATTTCGTGATGGCGACTCTTTCAAGCCCTTCATTAGAGCATTTGAAATTCGGCTTTATTACCTCGAGGAAATCTGCCCGAAGGGCTGTAACGAGAAACCTGATCAGACGCCGTCTNAGNGCCATTCTCGTTAAGCATGGCGAGAAGATCGATCAGAGTCGCTATCTAGTGATCATTGCGAGGCGCAAAGCATCTGAAGCAAGTTTCAGCGAACTGGAGGCAGATTGGCTGCGGCTGGGCCAAGGGTTGGGCGTTTTCAGGAAAGATGTTCTCGAGAGTAATTCTCATTCCCCGTAGAACCAGTATTTCATGAAGTGGGTTATCCAGACTCTGATCAGGGGCTACCAGAAGCTTCTGCGCCCATTTTTACGAGCGATATCGGGTGGGGGCAATTGTCGGTATCACCCAAGTTGTTCGAATTACTTTCTGGAGGCTACCGAGGTGCATGGGTGGTTAAAGGGGAGTTGGTTGGGGATTCGCAGGATTTTACGCTGTCATCCGTGGGGGGGCTGTGGTTATGACCCCGTTCCACCGATTGCGGAGGTCGTGACTGAGAAAGACAGGGATCGCGCCTCAACCACTGGACAGACCTCTGCCATCGACTCAAAATCCCACTAAAAGTAACAAAGGAGTTTCATTTTGGATCGTAAGGCTTGGATCGTTATCGTGCTGTGCTGCCTGGGGCTGTACCTCAATCTGAATTTTAGCAAAAAGAACGCGGAGGCGGTCAGGGAGCAGGAACGNAAGGCTCTGGTCGAGAAGGAGACGGCTCAGGGGAAAGGGGGAAGCCCGGCCGCGGTTCCCGCTCCCGCCACGGGCGGCGAGGAGGCTGCTGCTGGTTCGGAGGGTTCGGTAGAGGCCGCGAAGGCACCAGAGACCAATCCGGTTGCNGAAGAAAAGACCTTCAAGCTTTCTAGCGGAGGCGCAGTNTTCACTTTCACGAATTTCGGGGGAGGAATCAAACGCGCCGAAATGAGCGGCCAGTTCGCGGTGCAGGATAAGGAGAATCTCGTTAGTCTGANTGAAAGTGAATCTGAGCCCATCGGCCGCCTGACCACCGGGGTCGACCAATATCTCGATCTTGTTTATGCTCATGTTGAGGATTGGGACACCGACACCAGTATCTCCTTTGTTGGGAAAACCAGAGAAGGTCTGCAGATCACCAAGACGTGGACGGTTGAAAAGCAGGAGGCCAGAGGCGCCTCTTCAGAAGATGAGGGCGCGTCATTCAGGCTGAAGCTCAACTTGGAATTCGAGAATGCAGGGGAGGGCCCTTTGAACCTGCAGGATTATGGTCTCTTTGCAGGTTCAGCCGCGCCTCTCTGGGAAGGGGAGTGGGACCGTCATATCACTCTGTTCTACCAGAAAGATGGCGACTACAAAAAACGCCGGGTAGTCAAGTTCAAGAAGGGGAAGAAGCCGCACTTCAAGGAGGATGCAGGCGTGCTCGGATTTGCTGGAGTGAGTAATCAGTTCTTCGCCACCATCATCTCACCGGAGAATCCCTATGATGCGTGGGTCTGGGGAGACCGAAGAGCGGTTCAATTGCCTGGGATCGCGGGTGGAGGCTCTGGAGAATCGATTCGGCTGGGAATGAGTTTGCCCGAAAAAAAGCTGACGCCTGGAGGTGATAACAAGGAGGCTCTAACCTTCGACGTATATATCGGACCCAAAAACAGTCGTCTTCTTGGTCAGACTGGGGAGAAGCACGATCGGGATTATGCAAAGGTCATGAACTACGGGTTATTCAGCCCGATCAGCAAGTTTCTAAACTGGCTTCTGAATGGGTTGTTTTCGAAAATCTTCTCCAAGGTTTCAGATTCGTGGGGATGGGGTTTCTCCATTGTAGTGCTGACCATCATTATCCGGGGGGCGATGTGGCCCCTGCAGAACAAGTCGACCCGCGCCATGAAGCGGATGTCGAAGTTACAGCCGGAGATTAAGGAGCTTCGTGAGAAGTATGCGGATGATCCCAATCGGCAGAATCAGGAGATGATGAAAATGTATCGGGATTATGGGATTAATCCCCTGGGAGGGTGTTTGCCCCTGCTGGTGCAGATCCCGATCTTCTTCGGATTCTATATCATGCTCCAGTATGCCGTTGAGCTTCGGCAGCAGCCTTTCCTCTGGGTTGAGGACCTTGCTCTACCGGATACGGTGGCAACCTTGCCCTTCGCTATTCCTTTTCTAGGTGAGGGCGTGAATCTTCTGCCGATTGTCATGGCGGTCACGATGGTGCTCCAGATGGCGCTAACGCCGAAGACGGGGGATAAGATGCAGCGTCGTCTCTTCATGATGATGCCGGTCATCTTCTTTTTCTTCTGCTACAACTTTGCCTCTGCCCTTGCGCTCTATTGGACCACCTCCAACATCTTCGCCATCGTCCAGATGCTCATCACCCGGCGCCTGCCTGACCCGGAGCTCAAAAAGAAGAGGGGTGCCGCAAAAAAGGGGTTTTTCCAAAAACTACAGGAGCGGGCCGAGGAGGCCCAGAAGACGCAAAAGGCGATGAGGTCCCGACAGATGGGAGGACAAGGACCCAAAAAGCCGAAAAAAAGAGGTCCTCGGACTGGAGGGTAGAATGCTTTTCTCCTCCCGGAAATTCCCATAAGGGACATACGAGTTTCATACCTAGCTTGACCGGGCGGCTCCGGATCCTAAGGTGGCGCCATGGAAGCGCTCTCTGAAGGTCACCAAATTCTTGAATCCATGGTGACTCAGCTCGGGTTCAACGTGACGATCGAGGAGGAAGAGAGCGAAGAAGGAGGATGCCTTCAGATCCTGACAGAGGAAAGTGGCCTGCTGATCGGGAAGCACGGCGACCGGTTAGACGACCTCCAGTATCTTGTGAACCGGATCCTTCAGAAAAAGGTTCAGGATCCTCCCCGTATTCGCGTCGATTGCGATCATTTCAGGGTGAGACAGGAAGAGAAGCTGATTGCTACTGCCAGAGACTTGGCTGACAAGGCGAAGGAGAGTGGGAAGCCCATGAAAATGAGACCGCTGAACGCGTATCATCGTCGTATCGTTCACAATGCGCTAGTTGATGATGACGAGATCGAGACGGTTTCCCCGCGGAGTGACGAGCGGCTCAAGCGTATCGTCATCCAGCCAGTCTCCTGAGAGAGAAGGCCTCCTGAACAGGGAGGATAGCGAGGGCTCCAAGGATCACTACCCAGACGAAACATGGAAACGCATCGCCTCGTCCTGCCGGAAGATCTCAACCAGTATGGTTTCCTGTTTGGAGGACGGCTTCTTCGATGGGTAGATGAGGCAAGCTGGATTGCGGCCAGCCTGGATTTTCCATCCTGCCGATTTGTGACCATCGGGATGGATGAAGTGGTATTTCGTCACAGCGTCAGAGAGGGTACTATTATCTCAATCCGCTCGGAGCAACAGAAGGTAGGGGAGACCTCGGCAACCTATAAAGTGACGGTGTGTGTTGGTAGGATGGGTGAGGGAGATCCCATATTTACGACCCGCGTTACCTTTGTGAATGTGGACGAAAATGGATCCAAGCGATCTATCGGGGCGTGAGAGATGGCGAGGTCCCAAGAGGTTGATGTCACTCTGGCATTAGAGAAGCTTGATGACCAGGAGGCGTGGCGACGAGCTGTAGCGCGTAAGATCGGCATCAAGCCTGGCCGAGTGGCGAGCGTAGAGCTACTTAAGAAGTCGGTCGATGCCAGGAAGTTTCCTGTGCGCTTCAAATTGCGACTTCTTGTCGGGGTGGATGAGGAAATACCTGCGGAAAAACTAGTAGTGCCATCCTTTCCCCGGGCTTCTGAGAATGCCCGCCGAGTTCTGGTTGTCGGTTGTGGTCCCGCTGGGATGTTTGCGGCCCTTCGCTGTCTTCAGCTGGGGTTATGCCCGATCATTCTCGAGCGAGGGAAGGATGCGTCTGCCCGCCGATTTGACCTTGCCCCGCTCCTGCGGCAAGGCAGGGTGATTCAGGACTCAAACTACTGTTTTGGAGAGGGGGGAGCTGGGACTTTTTCAGACGGAAAACTATATACCCGCGCCACCAAGAGAGGGCCCGTGCGTGAAATATATGAAATTCTGGTAGCTCATGGGGCCCCTCCCGAGATCCTTACCGAGGCCCATCCTCATATCGGGTCCAACCTTCTCCCGAATGTCGTCAAGTCATTGCGAGAAACGATTCTTGCAGCAGGTGGAGAGGTTCATTTTGGGAGCAAGGTGACGGATCTTCTCATGGAAAAAAGTTCCATGCGGCTGGTGGGAGTCATTACAGCCGATGGACATGAGTTTCGTGGAGAAGGTGTCATTCTTGCCACGGGGCATTCCGCGAGAGACATCTATTCCATTTTAATGCGGAACGGCGTTGCTCTCGAGCAAAAGCCTTTTGCGATGGGAGTGCGCATTGAACATCCCCAGCCCTTGATCGATGGGATCCAGTATCATCTCCGTGGAGACAAGAGGCGGCCAGATCCGCTTCCCGCTGCTCGCTACCGGCTTGCAACGACGGTCAAGGGACGCAGCGTGCACTCATTCTGCATGTGCCCGGGAGGGTTTATTGTTCCCTGTGCAACGGAGGATGATGAGGTGGTTGTCAATGGGATGTCGCTTTCACGAAGAGACTCCCCTTATGCGAACAGTGGCATTGTTGTCGGAGTTGATCCCGATGATACTTCGCCATGGCGGGAAGAACATGGGGTTCTCGCGGGGATAGGGCTTCAATTGGAGGTAGAGCGTTCTGCAAAGAAGGCAGGTGGAGGGGGGCAGGCGGCTCCTGCTCAGAGGATGGTGGATTTCCTGGGGCGGCGCTATTCACAGGATCTGCCCGGGACCAGCTATTTTCCCGGTGTGCGTGCTGCGCGTCTGGACCAGATTCTTCCAGAATTCATCGCGAATTCGTTGAGAAAGGGTCTTCTCCGGTTTAGCAAATCGATGAAGGGCTATCTCAGTGACGAGGCTCTTCTAGTGGGGTTTGAGACTCGAAGCAGTTCTCCTGTTCGCGTGCCACGCGACAAGGAGAGTTTGCAGCATCCCGGGGTCAGAGGGCTCTTCCCCTGTGGAGAGGGTGCCGGCTACGCGGGTGGTATCGTGTCGGCGGCCCTGGATGGGCGCAGGAGTGCCGAAGCGGTATCAGAGATGGTGAAGTGAAGCAGGGGACCTTCCCGGGTGCTCTTTGGGCAGTCCGTTGAGACAGCACGGGAGCTGAAGTTATTGTGTGGTCCTCATAACCGGAGTAAGGGTTGGGCATGAAATACTGGCTCATCAAGTCCGAGCCCCATGTTTATGGAATCAAGCAGCTTAAAAAAGAGAAGCGTGCTGAGTGGGATGGGGTTCGAAATTATCAAGCGCGTAACATGATGCGGGACGACATGAAGATCGGAGATCTGGCTCTTTATTATCATTCCAACTGCGCCTCGCCCGGGGTTGTTGGTATCGCACGAGTGGTCAGTGAGCCTTACCCTGATCCAACCCAATTCCAGAAGCGTTCAAAGTATTATGATGCGAAATCAAAGAAGGAGGATCCTCGATGGGTCCTAGTGGACTTTGAGTTTGTGGCAGAGCTGTCCGAGGAAGTGAGTCTCTCCCTGATGAAGGAAGACCCGCGACTGGCTGGAATGCTATGCCTGAGAAAGGGAAACCGTCTCTCCATTACGCCTGTCGAGGGAAAGCACTTCCGGAGAGTGTGCAAGCTGGGTGGGTGGAAGCCGTCCTGAATCCTGAGTAAAGAGCCCACGGAGGAGGTGGTGTGCCTGTTCCTGAATGCTCTCCGGGGTCTTAGTGGTAAATGGCCCCGGGGCCCGCGAGATGGCCCTCACGGGGTCCGCGAGGCGCTAAGAGAATCGAGATGATTCTGCCCGGTGTGAATGCAGGCACGTAAAAAGGTGATATCCTGGTCAACTTTCCCAACGCTCGCCCCGCCCTCCATGATTGCGACAAGGAAAGAGGCTTCATCGGATGGTTCGATATCGGAGCGAACGATAGATTTTTTCTGCCCGCGCTCGAGGGCATCACGGATGGATTCGCACCAGATTTCATAGATACTGCAGAGGCGCGTTCTAAATCCCTCATCGAGGGGTGACATCTCTACTGCGAAGTTACAAATCGGACTGCCGTTAAAAAGGAATCCGGTTTCCGCTACTTCCCCTTCAACTCGTTTTAGAAACCGCTGCAGAATATCCCTCAGGGTGCCCAGGGGATCTTCTCCTTTTTCAAGGGGCTCGACCCACCAGTTCTTGATGGCCGGAACCATCAGTTCGTCGAGCACGGCGTATCCCAGCTCATTCTTCCCAGTAAAGTGGTGGAAGAGGGCGCCTTTGGTGATACCCGCAGCGTCTACGATGCGATTGATGCTCCCTCCTTGGAATCCATGGCGATAAAATTCGCGATAGCTGGCTTCCAGGATTTTGCGTCGGGTCCGCTTGGGATCACGCACACGGGGCATACCTCGAACCTACATACCTGAAGGAATGTTGCAAGCGAGGCTTCCGCCTTGTTTTCGGGGTGCGCTTTGTGAAAGTCTTCAGGGAGGGGCGCTTAGCGAGGACCGGGAGGCATTTTTTCATGCAGGAATCGGGTCATTGTCTCGTAGAGGTGACGCCGTGCATTTTTCCCCTCTCGGATTGAATGGGTGCCTTGAGGGTAGGTCATCATCGAGAAGGCCTTGTTGTGCTCGATGAGTTTGTCAACAAGCCGCAGATAGGTTTGGTAGTGGCAGTTATCGTCTGCAGCGCCATGGATTATCAGGAGGTTGCCTTTCAGGTTCTGGACAAAGTTGACTGGTGAGCCCTCGCGGAAGGCTTTGCGGTTTTCACTCGGAAGNCCCATGTAGCGCTCCTGATAGATCGTGTCGTANTGTCTCTGGTCAGGAACGGANGCGACAGCGATGGCNGTATGATAAAGNTCAGGATATTTAAAAATNGCNTTAAGGCTCATCGANCCGCCNCCGCTCCAACCCCAGGAACCAATCCTTTTTGCNTCAAGCCAGGNNCGTTCCGCGAGGACTGCCCTGACTGCNGCGGCTTGATCCTTCGGGGGGAGAATNCCAATTTTCCGGTAGGCTTCTCGGCGCCAAACTCGACCCAGAGGGGACCGGCTGCCNCGGTTATCAAAGCTCATCACGACATANCCTTGCTGGGCNAGCATGTGGTGCCAAAGCCCTCCCCAGCTGTCTCGAACCACCTGCCCGGCGGGTTCGCCGTAAACGTANANGAGCAGGGGATACTTACGGGTNCTGTCNATATTTGGAGGNCGGATACAGCGGGCNGGTANACGGATNCCTTNGCCAATTTCGACNTCAAAGAATTCCACNGGGGCGAGCTTGAGAGCGTCAATCTTTGTATGAAGCTCNGCATTATCCTCCAGAGTCTTAATGATGGNATGGTCCGGGAGACTNACAAGACGGGTAACNGAGGGNGTNTCTGCGTCTGANCGGGTCCAGACCGCNAATTTTCCTGATGGAGAGATGCGATAGGAGTGGGTGCCCCGGTGTTCGNTCTCGGGAGTCAGGCGGCTTAATCCTTGNCCGTCGAGNCCNATTCGGTAGAGNTAGCGTTGGGAAGGTTCCTCGGGNCTNGCGAGAAAGTAGGCCCAGAGNCCNGNGTTGTCGACATGGAGGAGGTNGATATCAAAATCATCAGTGGTGAGCTTGNTGGTCCTCGTTCCATCCCGGGAGACCCTGTAAAGCTGCTCCCAGCCATCACGTTCGCTGGTCCAGGTGAAATGNCTTCCATCCGGAGTCCAATGAAGGTNGTTGTTCATGANCACCCAGGTAGGATCCTCCTCGGTAAGAACCGTCCTTNCTCNTCCACTCCTTCTTTGGGCNATNATCACCACTTTGGTGTNCTGAGCNCGGTTTAGTTGTTGAATNACAAGCTCGTCAGAATTNTCGGNNCCGGCCCATTCCATCCTCGCGAGGTAGTGTTCGCGTGGGTCTCCNGGAATCTGGATCCAGGTGGTTTCGGTAGTTTCNATTTCAACNACTCCCACCCGGCAGGAGGCATTNCTCTGNCCTGCCTTCGGGTAACCGAAGCGTNTCACCTTGGGGTATAGATTAGAGANGTTATCGACCAGAGTCTGCTTGCGGACGCCGGTCTCATCAAATTGCCAATATGCGATAGCCTTGCCGTCTGGGCTCCAGCGGAATCCATCCCGGACTCCGAGTTCTTCTTCGTATACCCAGTCGAAACGNCCNTTAAANATTTGGNTGTTGCTGNTGGTNGTCAGGGTNCGAATGGAGTGATCCTCGAGNGANTCAATATGGATGTTGGCTNCCCGGACATAGGCCACATGGGTTCCTCTGGGGCTGAGTTTNGCGAACATGAGCGAGGAGGGAGCNGCGTNGGGNCCTCCCAGTTTATNCAGGGTTTTAGCNTGNAGATTATAAATCCAGTAGTCGCCNCGAGAATTACGGCGCCACACCCGCTCTGAATTTGTATANAGNAGAAGAAGNGAACGGTCTGGAGAAAGAGCGTATCCGTCGATCTCAAGGGGGNNCTCCGACTGNNCGGTNACAAGCTCCTCGGCTGAAACGAGAATTNNAGGNTGNTCCGGATTAGTGGCGGTAGATAACCATATCNCNTTNCTCTCCTTGTATTTTTCCTGCTCAGACTTTCGNAGGAAGGTATAGCTGTCNCCATCCTCAAGCCACTTCAGGTCAAAGCGNTTCTCCTTGAGGTCCTCCTTNTCGTGAATTCTAGCNAGAGANAGCGAGGCNGGAGGNGGAGNGGCATCAGACCATGAACCAGCGAGGCAGGTCAGTGCGAAGGGAAGGGNTTTNNAGCCTGTAAAGAGGGAGCCTTTTTTCATGGATCAGCGTTGTTAANNCANTGTTAAAGGCTGACAGGCTTATGGTGGAAATAAAAACATTCTGCGATGTTGATGTTCCCCTCTTCAGCGTGATGTGTTGGGATTTTCGTGGGCATACTGAGGTCCTTCCATAAAGGTTGATACAAGCTTAGTGCCAACAAATAGAAGCAGGGGTTATCAACCTTCAATGCTGTCGTGTTAGAACAATGAAATTTCTGATATTTTTACTAGGGTTTACAGGAGCTCTGGTCAGCGCCGCGAGGGCGGAGAGCTCTTTTGCTCATCCGGGCTTACTCCACACTACCTCAGACCTGGAACGGATACGCCTCGCTGTGTCTGCGCGGANAGGTCCAATTTACGAGGGATTCAAAATTCTGGAGGATAGCTCCTACGCTAAGTCTGACTATGGATTAAANGGCCCTTTTCCCGAGTGGGGCAGGGCGCCCAATATTCGGAAGGGTGAGGCGGAGAGCGATGCGCTAGCAGTATACCAGAATGCTCTGATGTGGTCTTTAACTGGCANGAAAGAGCATGCTCGTAAGGCGATACANATTCTCAATGCGTGGACCATGGCTCTAAAGAAGGTGAGTGGAATCGATGGAGTTCTTGCGGCAGGCCTTCAGGGGTTCATGTTCGTGAATGCGGCCGAGATTCTTCGCCACACCGAATCCGGGTGGACGGAGACGGAGGCGCTTCTTTGTGAAAGATGGTTTCGCGAAGTGTGGGATCCACCACTTGAGCATTATGCATATTTTGCGAATGGGAACTGGGAAACCGCGGCACTTCAGACCCGGATGGCAATCGCGGTGTATTGCAGCGATCGAAAAATGTTTGAGGAAACTGTTCGATATGCTGTTGCTGGAGCTGGTAATGGAAGTATTCCGCACATGGTTGTATTTCCGAGCGGTCAGTGTCAGGAGACAACCCGGGCACAGCACTATGCCCAACTGGGTCTTGGGCTGCTGGGATGTGTTGCCGAAGTAGCGTGGAATCAGGGGGTAGACCTTTATGGCTGGGGGAAGAACCGGATACTCAAAGGATTTGAATATACCGCTCAATATGGGCTGGGCGAGAATGTGCCTTTTCAGCATTACCTTGATCGGACAGGNAAATATGGCCGAGGAGGACGCAACAACAATTACGATAAGATCTCCCCGGTGAGCCGCGGGAGNTTCTGGCCCATTTACGAGCGCATTTTCAATCATTACTCAAGGCGCAGGAGTGTCCCTGCTCCTTACTCGGCCCGGGTTCTTGAACTTAAGGGCCCGGAAGGGTTCAATAGGGACCATGTGGGACTTGGAACTCTTTCTCACCGGAGAGAAAGCAAGGCGAGTCCAGTGGTGCGATCTGCGCCAGGNGTGCCCTCTGGATTTGTTATGCGGAGCTCTGGCCGAGGGGTAAGGATCTCCTGGGTGGNTTCTGTTGATCCGTTGGGGTGCAGTGATGCAAGTAGTTATGAATTGATGAGGTCATCCAGTCCTGATGGTCCTTTTCAGGTGATTGCGCCCTCGCTGCGGGCCTCTGAATATCTGGATCAGTCCTTAAAGAGTGGCGAGCTCTACTACTATANGGCTACGGCAAGTAACGAAGTGGGGAGAAGTGCTCGCTCTGCAACTATCGCCGCTTGCGCGGGTTTGCCGGGTGCATGGGGCTCCTCTGATATTGGGGCAACCACTGCCCCGGGATTCGTGGAATACAATGGAGATGCCTTTTCGATGGAGGGCGAGGGTGATCAGGTTGGGGGACGCGCAGATACCTTTCACTATCTCTATGCGAGTATGAAAGGCGACGGTGTGATTACCGCCCGTGTCAGGCGGCCGATGAGCTCACAATGGGCTACCCCTGGAGTGATGATGCGGGAAAATCTTAGGCCTGACTCGCAACATGTATCTGTTCTTCTGCATCCTCACTGGAACGGAGGACTGGTTTCCCGGATGAAGCAAGGAGGCGAGACCATCACAGGTAAGCTCGAGCCGATAGGAGAGCAATACGTGATNAAAAAAAATCGGCTCAGCGCGCCATACTGGATCAGGTTGGAGCGAGTGGGAAATACGTTTTCCGGATCCATGTCTCCAGATGGGATCCGNTGGCAAGGNCTCGGCTCTGTCANCGTGAGGATGGAGCAGGCTNTTTATCTTGGNTTNCCTGCCTGCTCTCAGCTTCGTGGGGTTACCACTACCCTTACTTATGACCGGGTCAGNACGNCNGATTGGAAGATGNAAGATCGATNANCGNTCAGTTCTTTTTNAACTGCTCNGCAAAACGCCAGTTGCTTCTGTAATCTCTAGTCAGGGGNACGTCAGATATCTCGGCCCGAACCATTTCCACAGGAATTCGATTTCCCCGGAGGACTCGATCATGAAATTCCCGTGCTGTCATTTTTCCTGAGGCAACCAGTTCCTTATGGAGGACATGGAATTGCATGCCTCCAAGCATATAGGCGCACTGATAAAGCACTGGAGTGCCAGGCGCGAGGGAGCGACGGACTTCTCCCTCGGCGTGAGTGCGCTCATGACCGACNACATCGACAAGCATGTCAGCGCATTGCTGAGGGGTAAACTGACCAAGATGATATCCGAGGGAGAAAATTATACGAACACACCGGTGCATGCGCCAAAAGAGGAATCCCATTTTGTCTTCTGCAGTTTTTGGGAATCCGCGCTCCCATAGGAGCATCTCCCAGTAGAGAGCCCAGCCCTCGGTCCAGAAGACAGTACGGTAAATGCCGCGATGAGTATTATAACGGGAGGTCATGAAGTCCTGCAGGTGGTGTCCCGGAATAAGCTCATGGTGGACCGTAGCTGCCGAAAAATGTGGGTTATTACCCCGCATGCTCATCAGCTTGTCGGCATGATTCATGTCTAAGTGAGGGTAAGAAACGCTGATAGTAGATCCTCCCGTAAAAAACGGGTTATAGCGCTGGCGGCTGGGCGACATCATCCCAACTCTCCAGCTATCCTTAGCCAGCTGGGGGATGGTCACCAATGCATTTTCCTCAAGATAATCAATCGCCTCGAGCGCCAGGCGGCGAATGACGGATGATTGCTCACCCGGGGGAACATGTTTTGCTTTCACGTGCTCCAACGCAGCAGCGACATCATCTCCAAAACCCAGTTCAGCAGATGCTTTTTTTTGCTGCTCCACGCACCAAGCCAGCTCCTTCTTGCCGATTTCAACGAGTTCGGCGGCGGTGTATGGTATCATTTCATGGACAAGAAGAGACGCGAGATGCTTGGCTCCAACCGGAGGCACATGATTCTCCGTATTAAAATCTTTTGGGGGTGCCTTTTGGGTGGGTCCAGGTGGGTTCTTCGGATCCGGCTTGAAGGTGTCAGCATAGGCTCCCAGAGATGTAGATAACTGTCTGCTTGGTGCGGTAATCCACCATGTCAGAAGAGGGTCGTAACCGCGGTAGTAATTAAACCAGTTGTCNACAACNTTNTGTAGCTCCCTGCATCCCACTTCTGCCGACTTAAATGTTCTTTCCATGCTGAGGTCAGGCCCGTGTTCNTTCTGATGTTGTCTGCTCTCCAGAACCGCATCTTTGATCTGCCTGCCTGCCNGGTCGACTTCCTGAGCAAGTTTTTCCAGCCGAGGAGCAAGCTCCTGTGGATTGTACTTTCCCTGAGCCCTCCTCTCATATTCCAAGGCCGTAATTTTCTCGATAAAGGGAAGCAGCTTGGCGGCTATTCTTAAGTGGTCGGCCTCAACGATGAACTGCTTCTGGTCTCGCTCGAGTTTCTGGCGGAAAAGAATGTAATCCACCTTCCCGGGCCGATTCATCTGGTTGAAATTCATTTCCAGAAGAACGCGATGCCACTCCTTAAAGAAATTTTCCATGGCAGAGATTCTCTTCGGTTCCATTTTAGAGGGAAACTGCCTCTGAAGAGTCTCCCGGTCTCTTGAGAAACGGTCGAGAAGGTCTCGAAAATCATTTGCGTGCGATTTGACGATCTCGCCCCCATTGGGAGGAGCGTAACGCGGTCCCGTGGTAGAGACCTGAGCGGAAAGAAGAGCAGATCCTGCCAAGGTCAGGACTACTGGAATGAGATGTTGGGTTTTTGAGCTCATGATCAGGCAGGCGTAAAGCTACTTTGAAATATTGTNATTTGGGGGTTCAATCCCAAGGAGGTGCTTCCGGAAAAAATCTTTTCTACGGCGGTCCCCATGACGTCCGCCACCGCCGTGCCCTCCATTTGGAACTACTATCATATCAAAGTCCTTATTGGCGCGGATGAGTGCATCCGCCAGCCGCAGAGTAGACTCCGGGGGTACATTGTTATCAAGTTCTCCCACAATGAGGAGGAGTCGTCCCTGAAGCCTGTGCGCGTTGTCGATATTGGACGATGCTGANTATTGGGGCCCTACTGGATATCCCATCCACTGCTCATTCCACGACGATTTATCCATTCTATTGTCATGGCACCCACATGAGGAGACCGCTACCTTATAGAACTCAGGATGAAACAGGAGAGCGCCCGTCGAACTCTGTCCCCCGGCGGACCCACCGTAAATACCTACCCGGGTTATGTCATACCAGGAGTTGTTTTTGGCGTAGGCCTTATGCCACAGGATTCGGTCGGGAAACCCTGCATCCTTCAAGTTTTTCCAGCAGATATCGTGAAACGCCTTAGACCTGTTGGCCGTTCCCATGCCATCTACCTTGATNACGACAAAGCCCATCTCAGTCCATGAGGAGTAGCGGCGCCCTGAACTCCATCGCTTTGGAACATAGGAATCGTGGGGCCCGGCATACATATCCTCCAGAACGGGGTATTTCTTGCTGGGATCAAAATTGGCAGGCTTNCACACAATTCCCCATATCCCAGTTTGTCCATCGCGGCCCTTGGCAGAAAACACTTCCGGAGACTTCCATCCCGAGGCGAGAAGTTCGCTGATATCGGTTTCCTCGAGTTCGCAGACTAATTCACCGTTGGAGACCCTTCTGAGTTCGTGAACGGGGGGCAGATCTACCCGTGAATAAGTATCAATGATGAACCGGCGGTCAGGGGAGTATTGAATTTCATGGTCGCCATTTCCCTCGGTAAGGGCGGTAAAGCCAGTTCCATCAAAATTGACCCGATAGAAATGAATGAGATAAGGGTCCTGGTCAGGGTTTTTACCGCTACCACGGAACCAGATCTGGCGATTTTTTTCGTCAACCCGGTCGATATTGCGCACCACGAAATCGCCTCGAGTTACAGGGTTCATGGTTCCGGAATCTACATCCACCAGGTAGATGTGGCGGTGGCCATCCTTTTCTGANAGGTAAAGGATCTCCTTGTGACCTGGTAGCCAGTTGACCTTGGGCATCCCNAGCCGGAGGGCGTGCTCGGTCCAGATGAACGTATCCGTTTCCTCATCAATAATACTCCGGTGAATGCCGGTAAAGGTATCAACCTCAATGACGCGAAAGCGTTGATGACCCCGGTCAACCTTCTCGTAGCGAATCATCCTGCCGTCAGCGCTCCAGCGCAGGCGTGGACCTCGGAAATCAATGATTCCTACATCTGGTTTTGTCTGCGCCNCTTTATCAAGGTCGAACCAGTTAAGTTCATGGGCGGTAAATTTGTCTCCCGGAAGNGGGTAGCGCCGGGTTTGCAGTTTGGCCCGTCCGCCGCCCTTGGGAGAGGACTGGATCATGTGCACCTCGCCGGCGTCGCCCGCCTGCACGCGGAACGCAATAAGGTTTTTTGAATTAGGGCTCCAGAAAGGCTGATGGTAGCTCTTGCTCTCCCCTCCGTCTGAGGAGAGCTGGATCTCCCTGCTNTCGGCGGTATTGGCGCGGACCCACAGGTTATGATCCTTGATGTAGGCCCTCCATTTTTTGTCCGGTGAAACATCTCTACTGACCCGGTAGGATTTCTTCTCCGTCTCTNCCTTACTGCCGTCCTTCTTGCTGGCTCCGTTAGGAATTGTGGGTTGTTCGAACTTCTCAAGCTGACAGGTTTCGAGGTCACAGCGGAACCATTTNCCATTCACTCGGAAGGTTGCGGTCTGTTTCTTAAGCTCAAAGGACAGGTTTTCGAGAGGCAGCTTCGCGCCGGTGTATTTACCCNCTCCCTCCTTCTGAAGGGTGGCAGCCAGCTTGTCGTGGTCGAAGGCCCGCTCGCGCAAGCCCTTCTGGAGGTCGATCAGGATGAATTCGCGTTCTCCCTCNGGCAGATTATTNCGATACCACATGTATGAACCATCAGGGCTCCAGTTGGGATTGATGCGGGCCTTGTAGACATTTGCATATGTGACTGGGAGAAGGCCCAGGACGAGTGTGACAATAGCGCAGACAGATTNGATTCTCATGTGCTCCTTACAGTTTCCAATGAAACATGGCCCTCTTACAACCACGCAGTCCTGCGAGGTAGATGCATTTGGGTTCTGTGGCCCGATTAATGGACAGGATAGCCCAGAACTGGGCCTCTAGCGGCGGGCGTAGTCCCGGGGAAAAGGANAGTTACTCTCCCCGTAGTCTCACAAATAAAGGGTTCTCGCGGCTTTGAGCGGGCTGNGTCATCCGGATAGTGGTGGTTGNTGTGCCNTCCCCATTCTTGATCTGAGACANTGGCTCGNTCAGGTCGGGGGCAGAACTCCAGCTAATAAGGTCCTCTGAAACCTCAACGGAGAGAGAGCCGAGAGCTCTTGGGNCCTGCTGAAAGCTGATNACCAGATAGTCGCTGGTTGCCTCGTTGACCTCAAGTCTCTCCAGCCGGATTCTAAGCGGAGGCTCCGTGTTGGGCGATATGGGATCCGTGCCNTGGAGGAATTCCATGAAATTACTGATGGCGTCGTGATCATCATCATCCTGAGGGCCTCCCTGAAGATTATTTCCCGTAGACCATGTAAGGTAACTCAAGGCTGGTGCGCTTTGTTCGCCCGGCGTGCCTCCTGAATTGCGACTGATGGTCCAGTTCGAGGGNTCTCCCATTTCTCCGCCGGAGTCCGGATTNAGAAGGACGAGGCTTGAGCCTTCTCCATCCGCCNGAGTCGGCCAGGGAGGCTGGTCGTTGTAGGAAAAGTCAATAATAGTCTGGAAAGACGGTCCGGTTAGGAGGAGGCCCTCTCCATCATTGCTGAGTCGCCCGGTATACTCGAACCATTGGATGCCAGACAGGGCTCCATAGCGTGCCTCAAAGGCAGTTTGGTTTCGTAAGAGCAAGAGGCGATCANCTGATCCAAGAACGGTGTTATCCGGNAAGGCAAAGTTTATCCCNGAATCAAATCTGACCCCGGTGAGATCTATAGTTCTCGATCCGGTATTGAGAAATTCGATAAATTCGTAGTCATCCCGGTCACGGCTTATGAGTAATTCCTCTGCTGAAGATGGTTCGTCTGGGTGGTAATGAAGTTCCGCAATGACGAGATTTCGTCGACTCGCGGGCTCGCTGTCGATCGTGAAAAGCGCCTCGTTCAGCGCGCTCCACTCTCCCGTACGTGTGTTGTAGGCACGGGCTCTTAAGCGGGTTGGAGCCCGAAAGAAGAGAGGATCTGAAACGTTGTTACCTGCGGCCCCAGTCCGGAGGGAGATAACATTGGCAACTGGATTCGGGACTCCTCCGGGCAGGCGGGGGTCATTCCCGTCTACGGTATAGTAGACCGTGCGGGCATCAGTGGACATGGAAACGGGAGTGGTCGGCATTACNGATCCCCCATGCTGGCTGAAGACTGGGGCAATGATGTCCGGATACATTCCATTCGACTTGAATCGGCTCACCATTGTGTCGGTTAGTCCGCGGAAATGGTTGTTCATCAGGTTGGCCTGATAAGACTCCCATGAGGTGGGCGAGCGAAAGCCCCAGCGGGCGGACTCCGAAATGAAGCCCAGACGAGCCTCTGCGGTCCGAAGCCGGAGGCGCCTGATNTTACGGATTGGAGTAAAAGCGCCATCGTTAAAGAAGTGCTTGTGAATACGGTCAGCGACCAGCATTCGAAAATCCTCTCCCCCCGGACCACCTCTCATTTCGGACATGACGTTGAGGGGCCCCGGATGTCCGGNTTTTCCCGAGCTGGCAGGCCGGAGATAACCGTCAGCATCCTTGATCATGAACTTGAAGGGGACCCCTTTTACTGAGGATCCGAACGACCGGAATTCACTTTCCGAATCTCCACTGACCCAGACGAGCATGAAGTCGATTATGTTGGCAATATCGATATGATCCGAGGCCTCATTGAAAGGGTCAGTCCTTAGGACAAGAGACTTGGCGGCGTTCCAGAACCGTCCTGATCCATCGTAGACCTCCTCGTCGTTCCGGAAATTGTCATTAGCGTTAACTGCCTCATATTCGTCTTTACTGCCTCCGAAATAACTGGAGGCCATATCCGCACTCCATCTCTCCCGCATGTGATACTGGCCCCAGTATTTGCCATTCAGGTAGACATGAACAAACCTTCCGTGGGGAGCGATATTGCCCATATCCAGCATGGTGTCGTCAGTGAAGCGATTGGACATGTAGGCTCCCCGGGAATTCATGTCATGTGAGCCGCTGCGAAGATTGATGACATCAAACTCCTCTGCAGGAGGGTGATGCTTGTATTGGAATCCTTCAAAAATTGGGTAGCGGACCTTGGTTGGGCCAAAGCGCTCCCGGAAAGCTATGCGGAAGCTCTTCTTGCGGAAGTTGGTAAAGCGGCCGCCGTAGTTGCTGAGACCAGCATCCTCCTGAAANCCCTCTCGGCCATCNGGAAAGATCATTTCAATTGAAGCGGGGTATTCCTCGCGGATGTTACTGCCTCCCTCGTTTAAGAACCCAGAGTTCTGAGTGATCAGGGAGATAGAGGGAACTGCTCTCAGGGAGTTCAGCATCCGTGGTCCGTAGGTTGTGCTCTGCGTGATGCTGGTCCGCATTTCGCTCTGCTCCGCTACATCGGACGGGAAGAGATACGTATGAGTATCGACGTTGGTCGGTTGTAGTCCGTCCTTGTAGGCAATGGCGCGGACAACAACCGTGCGATTGATGGTAAGGGGTGCCCGGTAGACCCTTCCCGACAATGGCCCCGGGGTGGATCCGTCGATCGTATATCGAATCTCCGCCCCGTCTGTCTCACTGGAGAGTTCAAGCTGGAATTGCTCGGTGAAAAATCCCCGGTTTACATTGAATTTGGTGTCTGCGACAAATCCTCCAGTAGTCTCTCCATTATGTGCAGCAGGAGTAGGGGTTTCGAGGAAGCCACGTTCTCCGATCGAGGGGCTCGTGATCTGCAGGCCAACAAGTTCGGGTGAGATCAGCATGTCCGAGCTATCCAGATCACTGTTCAGGCCATGAATGGAGAGAATGTTNCGCCCGTCCAGAAGAAGATCGCTATGTTCGGTGAGATCGAACACCTCATATTCCAGCGCATCGCTATCTGAGTGGCTGGCAGTTGCTTCCGAATTGAAAGAGAGGGTTTCCGCAGGCGGACTGTTCACTGATAAAATCCATGTTCCATTCAGGTAGGCAGCGAAGCCATCGTCGTATTTCATCCCGAGGGACAGCTCGATCAAGCCGGAGGGTTGATCGAGCTGAAAAGGCATGCGCAGATAAAGGCTTGTGTTGATGCCATAAAGTTCCTTTCCGAGGTTTCCTCCAGCCCCGAACTCCGGAACATAGGTGCTGTCTTCGTCATAGCCGATTCCGGTCAGAGCATCGCGCCAGTTGGAATCATCGAATCCANGCTCAGTCCAGCTGCTGCCCAGAGCGGCATCAATAGCGGTGGGCACGTGGGTCTTCGCCACTGCGTCTCGGGCCAGTAGCGTAACCGTGCTTTGGCTGCCTGTCTGGGCTAGGCCGTATGAGATATCTGGGCGTTGGCGGGGCAGGGGAGAGTCTCCTGCCCCAAACTCGGATAGAACGGTAATGCCATCCGGCGCGACCAGCCCGAGGTATTCACCTTCNTTATCAATCTTGAAGTTGGTGTGCAGCTCTGCCGCTCCGTTCCGGCGATCTTTTTCGGAGGCAAATACCAGGAGGAATTGCCCCGGACCCAGATCGGTGGCTGGAAAGGGCCACTTACTGAGAGCGGTTTCGTCATCGGTAAGAAAATATCCCCCGAGATTGACTGGTAGAGGACCGGAGTTGAAGACCTCGATCCAGTCGGAGAAATCTCCATCGCTGTCNCTCAGGCCCTCGGTGTTTTCAGCAAGAAACTCTGTCAGGTAAAGATCAGCCTTNGCCGGAGTGAATGCAAATAGCCCTGCAGCAAATAAGCAGACGCCAATTCCAAAAGAGCAAGAGTAAGAGGTTGTCTTCAATTTCGTATTCACGGCAAAAGGGGTTTGAAGATTCTACCCATGATAAGAGTTGAGGGCACCCAAAATATTAGATTTGGGAAAAGTCTCTTCCAGGTTTCTCACCGGTAAATATAGGGTAAAGACTGACCAAGAACGGATGACATGTAGGTAGTCCTGCTCAGGTGGGTTATGCCGAGGCGGCCTCGGAAGAATTAGTATTGAATGGAAGTGTTAACCGGGGAAGGGAGATTCTATCTTGGGTGAAGCTTCACGCCCTGCCATGGAGTGGTCTGAGGAAATTTACCTCGCCCTTGCGGGACCAGCTGTAATTGGCCGAGGTCAATGAGAAAGCTGCTCTGGAGTGGCCCCATGCTCTGAGCAGTCAGCCGGTGGAGTCCGCGGGGGAGGGATAGCGCAGCGAGTTTGGCCCACTTGTAGTCGTTCCAGTTGCCAGTGGCCGGAACGGCTCCGGATATTTCCTTTCCGTCTAGCCGGATACTGATTGAGCTTCCGGTGGCATTACGGTGGAGCGCCCAGTTGATCCAGAGATCAAACATGCCTTCCTCTCGAACCTGAAAGCGCCACTCTGCGCGGTCACTTTCACTACTCCAGTGTCCAAGATTACGATAGCGCTGCTCGAAGACGAGGCCGGCCCCATAAATTTCCGAGGCCGATGCGGGCAGCATAATGACTCCGTTAGATTTCTGATCGAGGAGCATGGGGGTATTGTTTGTGAACATCTTGCGGGGAGTTCCCGCTACCTGGAGATAGGATAGTAGATCGCGCATCTGTGTGAGGTCGATGGAGGCTTCCAGTCCCTCTGGCATAAGAGAGCGCCCCGTGGAGGAAAGGGATTTGATCTCATTGCGTGAAACTGTTGAGCGTTCTCCGCTGATGCTCACCAGCGTCACGGCAGAGCTCGTTTCCTGCGCGATAGCACCGGCACGGGTCGTTCCGTCCTGCAGGGAGGCCATGAACATCATCCAGTTTTGCGTGACGGCGCGGTTTGGGTCGAGAATTGCAGTGAGGTAGGCCTTGGCGCTTCGATCAGAAAGAGAGGAGAGGTCTGGGCCAACTGTTTTCCCCAGGCCATCAAGCCGATGGCAAGTCGCGCATAGATTAGAGAACACCTCCTTGCCCCGGAAGCGGTCCCCCAAGCCGCCAAGAGCATCGGAATATTGGGTGAGTACCGTCTGGCGATGGGGAGTGGTAGCTCCGCCAAACAGGGACTCTGCTTTAGTTCGAATCACCTCGTCCTTGTGGTTAAGGAGCAGTTGGCGGCGTGCAGTATCAATAGAGGACCTGAGCTCAGTCATGGTCCCGCTAATCGAAGAGAGAAAAAGGGAAGTCAGGTCAGTCCTGCTCATTAAGTGATCAAGGATTGCGTTACGCAGGGCTGGGCCATGCTCTCTCCACTGCTTGACCAGAGACTGAATAATGTTCGGATTGCTTTTTTGAAGAAGAACAGGAACGGTGGCCGACTGTAATTCTATGGGCGTGTTGGGGTGAAGTAGCGAGAGCAGGAGGGGGGTGTCGGAGGATGGCTGATCCGATTCCGCTAACAAGTTGAGCGCGGCCACACGGTCTTGGAGGTGTGATCTGGAGTTTTCCAGGATTTGCCGAGCCTCCTTGAACAAGGGAGAAAGGGCTGTGCGCCAGGTAGAGATTTCAGGAGATTTTGAGCTGATACTTAGGAGAGTTGCGGCCTGCGAAAAGATCAATTCCAGGTTGCGGCCCGATTTGCCTGATTTCTCCATGAGCTGTTCAATCAGGACGGGAACCACGCGGGTTGCCTCCCCGGGAGAGAGTTGCCTTGTCAGGGCCTCAACGAGTGCTCTCGAGGAGGCGTTCTGTTTTTGGGCTAGAATGGTGGAGAGGACTGCGCCGAGATGGTTCCGCGCAGCGGTGAGGCCGGATGCGCGAAGATAGGTTTGCTCAGGATGCGCTAACAAAAACTTTCCGAGCGCGACTCCGGCCGGGTGGTAACTGTTCTCCGCAAGAGCATAGGCAGCCTCCATCTGGACATGAGGGCTCTCGTCCATCAGGAGCTCAATCGCTTGTTCGAGGAGACTCTCCGAATCGATGTTTCCAACCCGGAGCGCGTTTCGGCGTAGTTCAGGATGAGGATCGGCAAGAGCCACCGCAAGGTCTTCTCCGGTGAGGCCCTTGAGATCAGCGAGGGCGCTGGAGGCCTGCAAGCGGGCCTCCGGAATGCTGCTTTTTCTAAGGATGTTCCGAAGCACGGGAATAGCCAAGATCCTATCTGACGAGTCCAGCCATGTGAGCATCATATGGCTAGTGTCCCGTTGCCACCCATTTGGAGAATTCAGGGCAGAAGCCAATTGCGGGGGAGATATATGGTCAAATTCCAGAGCCTCGAGGCGTTTTCCATTGGCAGGAAGAATGCGATAGATACGTCCGCGATCATGACCTGCCCGGAGGCGTCCATCGGCAATCATTTGCCGTGTCAGGTCTGGATCGATCCACTCCGGGTGCTCAATGACGAGGCGGTAAAGGTCAGCGATATAGAGTCCGCCATCCGGGCCAGTTCGCAGCGAAGTCGGGCGGAACCAGGAGTCTTTGCTTCGCAGGAATTCAGTCCCGGCCTCTGCTTCTGCCCTTGTTGCCTGCATGAGGACACCGTTCCACGATATCTCACGTCTACTGACGCAGTTGTGAACGGGACAGGAAAAATAGATTGAGGGGGCAAGGATGTCCTGGAAAAGCGAGCCGCGGTAAAAAGTGAATCCACAGGCAGATGTGAGCTTGCCTGGAGATCCCGGAGATGGGCGCTGGTAACCCCGGTAATGACTAAGGACCTTGCTGGAGGGGTAGAGATCCACGACTCCAAAAAGGGAGTGGCGAGCAGCCGGTTGCTCCGCTTCAGGGTTCATACGAAGGTTATGATCTTCCAATGCTACCTGCCATCCATTCGAGTTGTTGCCGGCTATCCAGTTTCCCCAGTCATCCCTGTTACGTCCGTGCTGAGTGACCCCGGTAGCGTATTCCATTTCGCCGGTATCTGGCTTGATCCGGAGATCGAATCCGCCGAGGCTCAGCTCTTTTCCTGTTTTGGTGGAGGTAATGACTCCTCCACTGTCTCCATTAGCGACGTAGATCCATCCATCGAGACCCCAGCTGAGCCCGTTGCCTCGATGTTGCTCATTGCCCTGGCCAAACCCCTTATAAAGAATCTTCTTTGAGTCTGCCTTGCCGTCTCCCGTCGTATCCCGAAGAAACCAGATATTCGGGGGAGCGACGGCGAGGACTCCGTCGCGCCATGGCAGGACCGTATTCGCGGTTTCCAGTCCCTCGCAGAAGAGGGTGCGTTGGTCATAGGAGCCATCTCTGCTGGTATCTGTGAGAAATACGATTCGAGATCCAGGCTTTCCCTCGTTGTTGATTCCGAGGGGATAATCCGCCATTTCAGCAACCCATAGTTTGCCATCTGGTCCCCACGCCAGATCGACAGGATCCATAACGAGAGGTTCCGCTGCGACAAGTTCAATTTTGAGACCCTCATGGACCTCCATGGCGCGGAGCGATGTGGCAGGTCCCCGGGGTTGAGCGGCCTGCTCTCCAAGGAGGTCATTGAAGGACCGAAGATCTATATGGTGGGGGAAAATCGCCCCTGTGTCCTCGTTCTGCCAATAAAGGTGATCACGTTTGATCCACGCTCCGTTATTGGTGCCATCCTCGCGAACAATCGGGGGAAGGACTTGCTGAACTCTTGAGTGCTGCTCTCCTACGCCATCACCTTTCCGGGATCCTTCAATGCCCACCCGGGTCCAGCCCTTGGTCAGCGATTCCAGCATCCGGGTGCCGTAATGTCTGCCGTTCGAAAAGATGATGTCCTCCTGCCCGTCGCCGTCGAGGTCAGCAAAGCGTAGTCCGGCATCGCCGCTCTGCTTTGTCACTATGGAGAAAGGCTTTGGCAGGGAAATGGGAAGCTTTTGCCATCCTGAGTCGTGTCGTTGATATACCGCGGAGGAGTCGGGACGGCCTACGACAATCTCACAGATACCATCGCCATCGAGATCTCGCAGGCGAACTCCTCCATCGCGCCCTTCTTGGTGGGTGGAGATATTTTCCAGTCCTTTTGCAAGATGCTCGATGACTTTCCACTGATCTCCACGGTAGACCCAGAATGTGTTGTGACCGCCGCTTCCGGTGACGAGCGCTGCGGCCTCCCCGCTCCTGCTGATCACTCCAAAGCGGACGGCTGGTGTGATCTCAACAGGAAAGGGGGTCTCATGCCACTTTCGCGTCTCNGGCCGCCAGATTCGACAGATTCTTGCTTTAGAGTTCCCGATAATGACGTCCATGAATCCGTCATTGTTGACGTCGAGAATTCGTATCCCATTGTCCCTTCCGTCGGGTTTGCGGATTGGGTTTCCCGCGAGGAGATTTCTTGTCATGAGCTTATGCATCTCGCCCATGTTGAGGAATTTCACTTTTTTTCCATGGATCCGGTTGNCGTGGTCGACGATGTCGACCATCTGGCTATTGCGCATCCAGTTGCCGGCGTGGAAACAAAGAGAGACCGCNCCCTGCTTGGCTACTGTTGCGTCTACCGCAGCCTTGTAATCAGCGATGGTTACTGGGTTTTGCGCGCCATGCAGGGCCTGTCCGGTGTAGTCGTTGGGATAGACGAAGGGGAGCTCCCAAATCTTTCTGCCAACCATGAAGGGATATGGATAGTTCTCGATATAATTGACGAAGCCCTTGGTAAGATACCGCGCGAAGCGATCAGAGCCTCCGGANNCCTCCTTGAAGANAGTGGTTGGGATCTCGGGGTCATCAGGNGAGAAGACCACTCCGACACTTGTGGACATGGATATGAAATTTCCTTCCGGGCTCGTGGAGCCAAGTATCTCTGAGTAAGCNCGAGGGCTTGGAGTATTCTGTCCATCCATACATCCAAACCGGAACCCCACGGAATCGTTGTTCGGGATCCGGGCAAGGAGATCGACGCAGCCATGATAGTCTTTGCTCGCACGGTTGAAATCAAGGTGCTGGAGAAGAGGACAGGGATGACTCAGGGTGTGAGTTTCGAGAGAAACGCCCTCTTCGAGGAGCCATTGCATGTTGGGATGTTCCGGATTGGGCCGGTTGCACGTGATGCTGACTGCCCCNCGGCCATCGATGACCTTCAGCCGCTCGATGATGGGCGTCAGGTAGTCGCGGAAATGCTGTCCGTCTCCCGACATGTCATCGATGGCAAGAACGACTACAGCCTCAACGCCCTCTTCGCCAATCCACTGGGGGGTANTAAGTTTGGGAGATTGCTGGTCGAACTGCCAGGGATTGTTCGGTTCGTCAAGGTGAGTCAGCCGGTTACCCGATTCCGCGAATGCCGAGAGGACAAGCTGGACTACGGTAAGGCTGAGAAGGNAAAGGCGAGCGAANGGCATCNTGCGGTGGATCTGGNGAATGACCGGAGGTTATTTTGAGAGNCGGAGGAGCTGATTCAAAGATAAAAGGGTTCNTGCTGGTCCGAGGCGAAATGATCTCAGGTCNGAGGCAAGAAAAAGGCGGTGAANCCCATGGGTTTCACCGCCTTGAAAAAAGAGAGNGCTTCCCTAAGGAGCGGCTACTTCGATCGTCACATTGTCGATAGAGAGTCCGCTGAAGGCATCGAGCGTTCCGTCGCTTACGAAGTTAAACTCGATCCTGGCGTTTTCTCCAATGGCTTCTGCGGGGACCGGGACGGTGAGGCTGACGTAGTCAGTATCAAAGATCGCCATGTCGATCGGAGTTTCAACTCCCAGAAGGGCGTCGTCACCAACCCGGAGGAACCGAATCGTCGCTGTATCACCGAAACCGTCTGCGTCGCGGAANGCGTCAAAGGTGAGCTCGGCTCCCGGGATGCCACTGAAGTCCAGCGGCGGCGAGAAGAGCGAGACATCTGAGTCAGTGCCATAGTCACCGAGGTTCGTAGACCATGCGTTCAGGGATTGCCCTGCTCCGGTGAGGGGTCCCGTTGTTCCCGAGGGGGCTCCNAGCTCCCACTGGGTATTNGCGCTGGCNTCATTCGCCACTGCGGTCCATCCGCCGTCTCCAGTTTCGAAGTCTTCTTCGAAGAAGGCTGGGAGACCTTCTTCGCGCACTGCGATGAAGCCGACCCCGTCAAAGGGAGGAGCAAACTCAACACTGGCTCGGCCGGATTCGTCAGCAGGAATGTCCTGATATCCCTCAAGTTCGGTCCATGTGTCGCGAGGCGAGTTGAGGTCCGGGCTGACAAGGATATCGTATTGCCGCGCTGGCTGGGTGTTGAATTCGGCTCTGATGGTCAGCGGATCATCTTCGGCAAGGCTTACTGCAAGACCGAGAGGATCAATACCCGCACCTCCGATGAGATCTCCGAGGCTTTGCCCGTTTGTGCCAGCAAGATAAATTGCCTGGATCTGCTCGGCAGTCAGGGCTCGTCTCCAGATAGCGACATCGTCGATTCCTCCATCCCATTGGCGATTCAATGCTCCTGGGTTCTCTCCGATCATCAAAGGAAGATTCGGATCGGAGTTCAGAGGGGCGGTAAGCGTTGTGGAAACCGCTTCCCTTCCGTCGATGTAAAGTGCACGGACGTTAGAAACGCCGTTCGATGTGCCGACAAAGTGATGCCATTCACCGTCATCAATGGCGAACTCGGTGGCATCACCATGGATGTCATTAGACCCGCCCTGCCAAGCCATGGTGGGATTGTTACTCCAGCGGTGGAAGCGCCAGTTGGCACCTTCACCACGGCCTACGCCGATCTGCCAACTTGTGGTAAATTGGTCCACGCGACCCCACCACTGGACCGTGATNTCCTGACTCGGTTCGGCNATGTTTCCATCNACATCCGGGCTGTANGCAGTCTCNGCNTGGCCGCCTCCCTGCCCATTGCCCAGATAGCCAGCCCCTCCGAAGAGGCCTGCNTCATAGGTGCCNGGGTGAGGGGCNATGAACTCAAGGTCGTCGGCGGTGGANCTCGCAGNGCCNGGAATNATATGAGCCTGNTCGAGCAGGTTTTCGTCGAAGTTATANTAGACCGTGAGGTCGGCAANGAGGTCGCCAGCAGTTGGCGCCTCCGCTNCATTTGGGTCCCTCCCCGGATCGTTGACCTCAACAAAGTCGCTGAGGAGGTCTCCGTCTGAGTCGTTGTTGAGTGGGTCTGTTCCGGTGTCATTGGCGTCGACGAAGGCCCCGGTGTTGGTCTCTGCTCCGTCACTCAGTCCGTCACGGTCNCTGTCAGGNTTCCGAGGATTNGTTTCGTTGGCGATNTCGTCGCCGTCGCNNGNNCCGTCATCATCNGTGTCGNCATTGGTTGGATTCAATCCGGCATTCAGTTCCTGGAGGTCGGTAAGACCGTCGTTATCGAAGTCCCCTGCACCGGAGAGCTGATCGAGGCTGTCGATGCTATCCCATGATAGTTCCCATGTGTCGGGAAGATCGTCGCCATCATCGTCGGTAGCGTCAGCTCCAATGGAATAGACGGGAGGACTACCCCCGGCAATGTCACCAATAGCGACAATGCCGTTGATTCCGGGGCCGCTGATACCGACGTCTGTCCAGTCGCCGCCACCTTGCTCACCAAAGACATTGTCGAACGGGAAGATTCCAGGCGCCGTGATCGTAAACGGAGTTGTCTGATTTTGAGGGCAGCAGTTATGCTGTGCGGTGACCTGTCCATCCAGGGTGTCCATGATGAAGTAATTGGTATCATCGGCGCCAATATGAATGTTATAGGTCCCGACTGCAAAAGACGACATGTCGAGGTAGCCGTTGTAGCGAACGGTGAAGTTCTCGCCACCCCCATCGAGCCAGGGACGATTGAGCCCAGAGATCTCGTTCCCGCCATTGCCGTGACTGGTAAGGGGTTCCACCGCTTCAAGCGAGCGGTCAGGAACTGGGTCTCCTGAGGTGTGCACGTTGTAGTTGCCCTCGGCCTGATTNTTGANGATCACGCCGGCCGGGTAGTGCCGCTCCTGGTAGTCAACGCCGGGATTAGCAAAGTCTGGNCCGTAGGATCCCGGTGCCAGTTCATTGATNGGGATAAAGGTGGGCTGNATCACNGGNATGTCNGGTCCGCTATCAGGGTCNTTAGGATCGGTATTTTCGGAGACTTCGAATCCGTCCGGAATATTATCGCCGTCGGTATCCGCATTCAGAGGGTCTGAACCGGTGTCATCGGCGCTNACAAAGGTGCCGGTGCCGGTCTCTACGCCGTCNAGCAGGCCGTCGTTGTCGCTATCGTTACTGTTAGGGTCCGTTCCGGCGGTAGCCTCAGCGCCGTCAAGCAGGCCGTCGGAGTCGGTGTCGTCGTTAGTGGGGTTNGTGCCCGCAGCGAATTCNGCTACGTCAGTNGATCCATCCTGATCGAAATCTCCGGTAGCGGTAAGCTGATNGAGGTTGTCAATGCCTGCCCAAGAGGTTTCCCANCNGTCGGGTAATTCGTCTCCNTCGGAGTCGGTGGCGTCGCCCACGATNGGATAGACTGGCGGGCTTCCATTCACGGTGTCNCCAAGTGCCACNATCCCGGGAATGCCAGGGCCGCTGATGGCTACATCGGTCCATTCGCCGCCGCCCTGCTCACCAAACACGTTATCAAACGGAAAGATGCCGGGAGTCGAAATGGTGAAGGGTTGCGTGCGCTCATCGCAACAGTTTGGATCATCCGCAATGACAATTCCATCCACGGTGTCCATGACGAAATAGTTGGTGTCGTCCGAGACGATGTGAATGGTATATTGTCCCGGCGCATAGGTGCTCATGTCGAGGTATCCGTTGTAGCGGACGGTGAAGTTGTCCCCTCCGCCATCAACAAATGGGCTGTTTCGGGTGGAGAAGTTCCCGCCGACACCGTGGCTGGCCCAGGGAACGATCGCGTCGACTGATGAATTCGGAGCAGGGTTTCCAGAGACATGNATGTTGTAATTGTTCTCGCTCTGTCCGTTTACAATTGTGCCGCCGTTGTATTTATTCTCCTGATAGTTGAGGCCAGTCNGGNTCAGGTCTGGAAGGTAAANNCCACTGTCGACTGCGTCGATCGGAACAAAGGATGGTTGCACCGTGACGATACCCGGAGTGCTGTTAGCGTCATTCGGATCGGTATTTTCGGTGACTTCAAAACCATCGGGTNCTCCGTCGCCATCGGTGTCGGAATTCAGGGGGTCCGTGCCGGTAGCATTCGCATCGACNAAGGTTNCGGTGTTGGTCTCAACCCCGTCGGATAGGCCGTCGCCATCGGTGTCGGCATTCAGGGGATCCGTGCCGGTAGCNTTCGCATCGACAAAGGTTCCGGTGTTGGTCTCAACCCCATCGAANAGGCCGTCATCGTCGGAGTCGTTCTCGGTGGGGTTGGTTCCGGCANTGTATTCCTCGAGGTCAGTGAGCCCGTCGGTATCGAAGTCAGCGTCCTCGAGCCCGTTAAGGGTGGCCAGGTCGTTGGAAAAATTGTTTTCCCACCAGTCTGGNAGATTATCAGCATCCTCATCTGCCACATCAACCGGGTTGGCTCCGGCAGCAAGNGCNGTTATGTCTGCCTCAGTCAGGACTGTGTCCCAGACGACCATCTCATCGACATCACCCAGGAAATGGGATTCGCCGTTGCCGCCGTTTGTGTTCCCCTGGCGTCCGCCAATGAGCAGATTGCTGGGGTTGTTCGGTCTCCCATGGTTGCCGGACTTCTCGCCATCAAAATTGCCGTTGAGGTAGATACGGCCGGTGCCAGTGGCATCGTTGTTGTCCTGGAGTCCGTCGTATGTGAACACCGCATGAACCCATTGGTCAGCGGTGAGGATGGTATTGGCATACCAGTCGTTGCTCCAGTGCGCCTCGTGCAGCCTGCCGTTGTTACGCAGGCCGTTGTGGATGCCCTGGGTCTCCTGCCCCCAGAAAAACCTGTCTCCACTCAATGAGGCAGTGGTTGGCCTGATCCAGGCGGAAAGGGTGTAGCTTTCCAGTTGGTTCTGAACAGCGATGGGGGTCTTGATGACACCCCCTCCAGTCAACTGCAGGCCTGTTCCCGGGGTGGCTCCGCCAGGTGCACCCGCTGCAGTGTTGGACGCTGCATTGATGGATCCATGAAAGGTCAGAGCCTGTGGGTTAATGCTTCTGTCTTCAATCGAGGCGCCCTCAAAATTCAGATAAAGCAAAGGCGGCGGGATGTCGGCACTCGCCGAGGTGAGTGCCAGAGCAAGCGTTCCCGAGGCGAGGATGAGAAGTTTCAGCGGGTTTTTCTTCATCGGTGTCGTTGTTGAGATGTTCAGGTGGTTGTGTTGGGGAGGTATAGACCAGTTAGGAAATCTGGGAATACCCTGCTTGGGTTACCTATCATGGTCGCAATCCAAACAATCTGGTCAATGGAAATCAGAGCGAATTGAAGATAATTCCACGTCTAGATTTGGAGAATATAGGATGGGGAATGCGACCTTCCGGGAAGAGATAAAGGAAGCAATGCCTGATAGTACGGACTGCTGGACGAACCTTATCTGGACCAACCCATTTCCCTGTAGGGTTTTCCTGTGTTGTAGAGAGCAAGGCGACTGCGAATTCCCTCGATTGCAGGTTTATTTTGAGCGGGGATTAGAGCAATGGCTTGCCCAGCAGCCACGATGGCCTCCTCGAATTTACCCATGTTTGCAAGTGCGATTGAATGAGTGTCGAGGTAGAGCGGTGATTTGTTTCCGGTTTTTCTGCAGAGTCGAGTTGTGATTTCCAAGGCTTCCTTCGGAGAGCGGAGGTTCTCATCCGGGTGACTTGCAAGGATCCACGCGAGGTTATTGGCAGCCTGGGAAAGGTTCGGGACCCGGGTCAGGGCGTTGCGGTAGTTCCCGATCGCCTCCGGGAGCCTTCCCAGTCGCACTTCATTGTTGGCGAGGTGATAGAGTGCCATGCCGTTACGAGGGGTTGCCTGAGCGACCCTGCTGTAGACCTCATGCGATCTCTGAAACTCGCCGATTCGAAAGCGCATCAGGCCAAGATCCATGAGCAGGGCAAGGTCATCCGGATTGATTTTCGCGGCCACGGTCATTTCCTTTTCAGCGTTGAGCAAGTTGCCGGTCAGGAAGTGCTGTCGCCCAAGTTCAAGGCGAATTCGAACGTCGCCCGGGATGAGGTCGCGGGCACGGGTCAGTTGCTTGATGGCGACGGAGCGCTGGGTTTTCTCCAGTCCATTAAGGAGGCCTGCCACGTAATAAATATCACCAAGGTTACGCTTGCCGTCGGAGTCGAGAGTCTCGGACTCGAGGAGGGAGGCGCAGTGGTTTAAATAGGACGCACCCAAAGGCACTTCGTCATGGTCAGCCATGAGTGAAGCCACACGGTTTGGTCGTGCTGGAGCAGGACGGCCGACCCAGAGGCCCCGAAAAGGGACGGAAGCATCTCGCCGTGCTTCTGGAGAGAGGTTGGGGTCGCCAAGGGAGATGTCTTGGAGAATCTGCAGGGGGGAAACAGGGCCTCGGTAGAATGCAATGAGCTCTCCAGAGCGGGTGGCCAGAAAGGTGCTTGGAACGGGGAGGGGAGACCTGCGGTCAAGGAGTGAGCGCTGCAGAAAATCCAGAGCCTTCAGACTTCTTTCTGAGATCTTGAGGTTGGGGAAAGGGGATCCAGATTTTTCGAGTGCGGAGCGGGCATCAGCTGCAGAGGCGCCTCCATCGAGGTGGTCGGTGTTGAAAGTTACGATCTCAAGGCCAGACTCTCTCAGCTTTGCCGCATGCGAAGACCAGTCGGTGAGCTCCGTGACGCAGGTGTCACAAATACTCGACCAAATATTGAGAAGCAGGGGAGCTGTCCCGCCGGGGAGGTAGGGTTTGGTTTGCCCGGTTGCGTCGATGATTTCCAGCTGAGGCATGAGAAGACCGTTGGGAGCAATGGTTCTGGTGATCGCCGATGAGACGTAGGGCTTTTGATTGCCCGGGTTCAAGGCAACCTGGTTACCAGAAGGTCTGACCGGCGTTCCTTTGCCACTGCCTTGCCTGATGAGGTAGAACTGGTTCGCCTGAAGCGCGGTAATCTCCTCTGTCCCACCTGCGGGCCAACGAATTACCAGCCTCGATATCGCGGTATTCCTCCCCATTCCAAAGTGGATCCAGTTGCTGGACTGAGAGAGAAACCCTTCTCCACAGCGGAGG
>PBTP01000039.1 GCA_002729275.1 Roseibacillus sp.
CAGAAAGTAGCCATCCAGTCNTGAAACTGNGAGGGTCGNTTNGANTTNTGNCCCNCNTTGATNNTCGAGGGNCCCCACGCNAAGGTNGGAACNCGNANNCCNCCNTCNTGNGANGANCCCTTNGANCCCTTGAAGTTGCCNGCNGANTCNAANACCGNNGGNCTCCACCGTTTTCCCTTCAGGTAGGACTCNCGNTGNGGNCCGTTATCCGAGGAGAANACCACGATNGTCTTCNGGTCGATCTTGAGATCNCTCAGGGTTTGCAAGAGATCCCCCACGCANTGATCAATGCGNGTNATCGAGGTGGCNAAGCGTTCCNCNAGATCCGTAAGGCCTTTTCCNGTGTAATGAGGATCNCGGTAGTCATCGATGGTTCCCTCTGCGGTATTGATCATTTTCCCTGCTTCTCCCAGCCACTGAAGCCCACCCTTGACGCCCTTTCCGGCGGGATAGGCCACCGTGGGCAACTGCAGCGCGGCGTGGGGCGTATCGTAGGACAGGAACATGAAGAAAGGCCGCTCCGGATTCTGCCGGGTCTCGCTGATGATCAACTGCTTGGCCTTGGCCGTCCACAAGTCGGTGGTGTAACACTTATCGAGGCCCGCCGAGACCTCCTCGTTGTTTTCCCAAACCTGCTTTTTGCCTTGGTGGGACTTGTTGTCCCCGAGGGCCCACTCATTGGCAGGGTAATGCTGGTGCCCATCCACGTGCCGGACGTAGCCGTAAAAGTAGTCAAAGCCCCGCTTGGTCGGGTAGCCGGCCCATTTCTCCGGGGTATGCCCCCAACCCTGCAGGCCATACTTCCCGAGATGGATGGTGTGATACCCAACCCGCTGCAGGGTATTGGCAAAATTCCAGTTATCCTCAATAGCCTTGTCGAACTGCATGTTGCGCACATTGGTGTGCCCNTGGTGCATCCCCGTGATCAGGGAGGCCCGGGAGGGCGCGCAGATCGGAGCCGGACAGTAATGCCGATTCAGGATCGTTCCCTCCTCAGCCATTGCGTCCAGCTCGGGAGTCTGGACCTGAATTCCTTTCCGCTGCTTTTGGAAGAGAATCCCCACATCTCCATATCCAAGGTCATCTGTCAGGATGAAAATAATGTTAGGCTTCTCTGCGGAGAAAACCGGGGAGGCCATCATCAGAAGAGTCAGGATTCCTGAAGCAAGTCGCGTTCTTCTATATCGTTTTGTGGCTTCCATGAGAAATGGGCTATAACGCACACNACCTCACAAGGCGATCTNGGGTATGATTCTTGTGATAACTACTTCCTGTATCCCAGCAACCCTGCATTTTGCGCCGCTTTCAGAATTCTTGACCTCGCTCAGCACAGCGTGAACGATTGTGGCTGACCGTATTCATGGACGAAGAGGGATCTACAGCACCAAGAGGGTCCGCCACCGAACGGAAGGCCCCAGAATCTGGCCCCCCGCCTCTACCTGATGAGGCTGCAGTGCTTGCCACAAGTGACGGCGTGGTATCATTCGGTCCAGTGGTAGGCGGGAAACAGACCGTTACCGTCACCGACGAGCATACCGGCCAATCCGTGGATCACCCGGTTCCGAAAGATCGCACCGTGGTTGTCGTTGCGGGCGAACCGATCAGGCAAGGCGATCAAATCACCGAAGGTTCCTCCATTGGGGAATCCGCGACACCATACAAAAACGAAGGCGGCTCTCTTAAGCGAGCCTCTAAGCGCTTTTTCGGTTGGCTCCTCATTCTCATCGCTCTCGTCGGCGGATGGGTTCTCCAGCACTATGGGTTCACCGCGATTCGGGAGATGCGTCAGCTTGAGCGAATCCCCCACGTTGATGCGATCGCTGTCGTCGAAGGTGAAGTAGCCATGAACGGGATCGCTCATGATGGAGGAGAGATGGTGCCCGGCCATTATACCGATATAAGAAGTTACTATCTTTACTGGAAAAAGGAAGAATACGTCGAGGATGACGACGATGGGCATTGGGTAACCCGCGCCTCCGGAACGGAGTATGCGAAGTCCTTCATAATGATCGACTCTACCGGGGAGGTTTCCGTATCGCTGGAGTCTCTGATCACCAACGGTCATCATCCGGAATTAGGCCTCGATTACCGGAGAAGGTCTGGGGATTTCAGATTCTCTGAATACAGACTCGATCCCGGGGAGGAGGTTTTCGTCTTTGCCAATGCAGTAGCCACGGAAGGCACTCCCGAAGANCCGGGGACACCCGCTTATCAGATCGAGTTTGACGATGAGGGAGCTTCATTCACCCCGATCTTCAGTCAGAATAGCAGCGAGCAAGCGCAGAGGTCCGAACAGGGAACCAAAGGAGTGATGGCCACTATTCTGAGTCTGGCGGCCTTTGCCCTCGCATCCGTATTTCTCTGTGTGTTCCTCCGCGTCCACCGTCTGCTGGTATTTCTCACTCTTCTCAGCATCCTCAATGTTGTCACCTTATTCACGATTGGCATGAAGATGCTGTCCAGCGACCTGAATGATGGAAGGGACCGTCTGGCGAGGCATGCCATGAGTGCGACCGCCGCCGTGGAACAGCAATTAAATCTTGAAGCAGGAGACTTCGAATGGGACGGGGCCCTTGCAGATTTCCAAGGTCAGGAGGACCAGTGGACCCGCGAGCGCCTGATCGGAATTCGCCACGACTACACCGCCGCGATCGAACGTAACAATGCTATCCTTGACCGGTTCCCTGAGCGCTATCTTGCACCTCTCTGGGGCATTCAACGGGAGGCCTCCATTCTTGAGGAGGGAGAACCTTCACCTCCCGACTCCGAAATCCGCCCCAGTCCCGTTCCAGAAATTCTGACTCTGTTGGGTGGGATCATCGCTCTCGCTGGAGCCATCTGGGGAGGCCTCACGGGGTTCCGGAGGGTGAAAATCAAACGCTATGTNGAGAACGTCCCAACTTCTCTGTCAACGGGCCTGGTCTACGGTCCAGCGGAAGTAAAAGGCCGGGTCGCTCTCTACCAAGGAGAGGGTCACATGGTTACCGGGCCTCTTTCCGGCGCGAAATGCTGTCACGTGCGCTACAAAGTTACCGAAACGCGGGGCAGTGGCGATAACCGGAAAACCGTGACCATCGAGCATTGGACNGACCAGGTCCCTTTCCTCTGCCGTGACGCTGAGGGTTACATCCGGGTAGTTCCGGAAGGCGCAGAGGTCCNGGCNCGGCTTGCGGTGCGTCGNANAANCGGCAATCGAACCTACTACGAGTATCACCTCATGGAGAATGANGAGCTTTACATTCTTGGTTCGGCCGTAGTGGAACCCATTGAAGGAGAGACCCTCGAGGTAGCNGANGGCAACAACGACGGATTCCCCTTTGTNATCTCCGATCGCAACGAACANGAAACCATGTTNGCCATNAGCAGNGGNGGGCTGNTAAGAATGGGCCTTGGATTCATCGGAATCGTGATGCTNGTCACCCTCTTTTTTACCTCTACGGGNTCNTACTCCCCCAGTGACTTTCTCCTGGCTGCTCTNACCGCNCCNGCCTGTCTGGTCTTGAGCACGTTTATTCTGATGTTTAACGATCTGGTGTTTCTTCGCAACCGGGTCAAGCGTGCCCACGCCAATATCGAGGTTGCCCTGAAGAAGCGAATGGACCTGATCCCAAACCTTGAATCGATAGCCAAAACTTATCTTGAGCACGAAAGGCAGCTCCATCGGGACATTGCCAGCCTGCGAGGAATCCTGAAGGAAAAGGACTTCAGTCCGGAAGAAATCGATACTGCCATCCGGGCCGATTGCGCAGTGACTGACCGACTTCTTGCTCTCCGCGAGNATCATCCCGACCTCAAGGGCAATACGGTCATGGGTGATCTCATNNACCGGCTGNTCCGGGTCGAGAATGAAATCGCNCTNATGCGNGAGGGNTACAATGACAGCGTGGAACTCTACCGAACCGGGGCTCAAAGATTNCCCGAAGTCCTCCTCGCCAAGACCTTTGCCTTCAAGGACGCCGATCTTCTCCGGGCCGAGTTGGAAGTCCGTCAGGTTCCCCAGGTCAGCATGGCTAACTGAACCCGGGAACCCTGCTTGCCCAGTGAAGCCCTGTCACCTAAATACCTCCGCGAACTCATGAAGGTCCTTAGACAATCCACGCTCATCCTCTTTCTCCTCGCTTCCGGACCACTTGGCGTAGCCCAGCAGCCTGACCCCTTTCCTACTCCGGGAGAAATCACCAATATTACCGGCGGAGCAAAGCCGTTCTGTGAAATACGGGACGAAGACAACGTCTACGGCGTACTCGATGTCGCCAAGGACGGAACGGTTCTCCTGTTCAGCCTTCAGGGCGACCCTCACCCCGACAAACGCCGAGGCAGTAAGATCTATTTGAAACGCTCGAAGGATGGGGGTGCCACTTGGAGCGAAAAACAGCTCATCGGCAAGCCCGTCATACTCGACGTCGAAAAACTGGGAATCGGTCCCTACGACGGCAAAGGCTGGGGCAACGACAAACACCACCGGATTGCCAGCCTCGGCACCTCGGTTGTTGATGAGACCACCGGGGAAATCATGATATTCCTGACCGCTCTTCATCCTGCCTTATCGATGTACAAGAGCAGGGATCACGGCAANACCTGGGCCCTCGAGGATATTACCTTCAAGAAGGATTCCCGTGGGTTCCTGCCCATCCCAAACGGCGCCTGCGATCCAGGCATTACCCTGCGGCAGGGACCTCACAAGGGGCGACTCCTCGTCCCCTCCCGGGTCATGCCCAACTACAGCAAGCAGGAGGAGGGCAAGGGCTACACCAACGCGGTCTACAGCGACGACCATGGAAAAACGTGGCATCAAAGCGCTCCCTTTCCCCTCGAGGGCACTGGGGAATCCGGCCTCGTTGAGCTCCGTGATGGCACGATTTACCTCAACTCCCGTACTCACACCCGGAAAGGAAACCGATGGGTCGCTTTCAGCGACGACAGTGGAGAGAGCTGGCGTGGTCTCCACCAGGACGATGAGCTCTTTGATGGCCCACCCGATGTCTACGGATGTAAAGCCGGCCTCCTTCGATTGGATCGGGATGACGCTGATATTCTCCTTTTCAGCACTCCCTCCTCCGATCTCCCCGGGCGCAAGAACATCCGGGTCTGGGTCAGTTTCGATGGGGGGAAAAGCTGGCCTCTCAACCGCCTTATCAAACGTGGGCCTGGCAACTACACGTGGCTGACCCAGGGGCGCAAGGGTACCCCCAGCGAGGGCTTCATCTACCTTCTTTCCGGCAAGGACTGGATGGCCCGCTTCAACATGGCGTGGCTCCTCGACGCCGGAGAACCAGAGGTGCTCCTGAGTAAGCGCAGCACCTACCAGTTCGCTGACCAGGACCTTTTTCATGCCGCCGAGAACGCCGAGGTATTTACCTCCAGCGAGCCCCGCATGAGGGAGAGTCCACTGGGATATCGTCTGGAAAAAGGTAGCGTGGAAGGCAGGGTGCTTACCCGCCGCTTCGTTCTGCCTTCCGGGAAAATGAAAGTGAGCTATCATGCTCCAGAGGATGCAAGGATTCAGCTAGCCATCATGGACGACAGCGAGAGCCGCCTCCGCGATACCCACGCCCTCACGGGCTCCTACCAGATCGACAAGACCATCGACAACTGGCAGGACGGTCCCATCGACGAGTGGGTGGGAAAAACCGTTCAGGTTCAGTTCCAGCTGCATGGGGATGCCGAGATTTTCGGCTTCGCATTCGACGACGTGTCCACACCGGGCAGTGACACCGCCAGCATTGGACCTTCTGATGACCGCTTCGTCCTTCCTCCGCGTCACAACTACGTCATGGCTCAGAACCCTCCCTTCGTGAAATCGGTGGAAAACACCGAACCCTTCGCAGCAGGCGAAAACCAGGCAAAGGAAATGGGCACGGGCTATCAGCTTCAGGACCTCAACCGCCCTGGCCACGTCCTCACGAGTAAGCTCAGTCTCCCGGGAAAGGAGATGAAGATTTCCTGCGACACCGGTTCAGGGAGCGTTACGGTTTCGCTCTTTGACGAGAGCGGCACGCTCCTCAATTCCAGCAAGCCCCTCAGAGGCGGGCTCAAGACGCGCCAAATCGTAAGGTGGCCCAACGGCTTCACCCTCAATGATCACGTTTCCAAGCCTGTGACTTTACGCTTCGAACTCACAGCCGACGCTCAGGTCTACGGCCTGCATTTCGATAAGGTGTTCTGGGAGTGATCTCTCAGATGCGAAGGGTCAATCACCACACTCCGTGGTTCCTACCCCTGATGATAAATGTTTTCCCTCTCTATAGACCCCTTCGATAATACTGCTGGAAGCCCTACTTGAGGGTTTTCACGTAGGCGAGAACGTCGGCGATATCCTGAGCGTCCAAGCCGAGCTGGCCTGCAGAGAGCATCAGCGAACGCCCAAGAGGTTCAACTGCCTCGACCTTCCCGGAAGGAATGACCTGCACGATACCTCCCTGGCTCTGGACGATCAGGGGGTTCCTGGAGCTCAGGGTCAGGCCGTGAATCTCTTTCCCACTCTTTAGCCTGATACGATTTCCGGGGTAACCGAGCGCAATCTCGCTAGAGGGATCGACGACGGCCTGCACAAATCTTTCCTCTCCCTGATTACTAACCCATCCCATCAGAGATGGGCCATAGTCCACGCCCTGACCCTCGAGGCGATGACACATCACGCAACGCAGCGCAGTTGTCTTCCCTTTCGTTGCGTCTCCCTTCAGCGCAAGAATAGCGGCCACAGGCGGGAGCTTGGACTCCCCCTCTTGGGCTGGAACAAGGGCCTCAGTAACCTCGAATTTCCCGGGATCGTAGATTCCGTTCTCCTTTAACAAGTCAAAGACCTTGAGCTTCCGCCAGCGGGTATTACCCAGATGAATCAGCCAGCGGGTAGCTTCCCCTCCCACTGGACCTTGGATGGTTGCAGCCTTAAGAAGGGCCGCGAGTGCGCGGGAATGATCATAGAATGCCAGGGTCTCAATCGCGAAGAGACGCGCCTTCAGGGGCAGTACAGTTTCCCCAGCACGAACTAACAGGTCACTGATCGCCTCGAGGGGACGAAGGCGCCAAGTGATCTGAGCAAAGGCTTCGGGCCATGCGGTGGGGCCCTGAACGGAGGTGCGCTGCTTGACGGTCTGCCAGAGCAGGTTCGTGTCAGCCCCACGAGCTCCTAGTCCACAGGCTTCGAGATAAGTCCGGTCGCCTGCCTCGCATTGTTGCAGGAGATGAGAGAGATAGAGGTGTTTACGCCCAGCGGGAACGTCACGCAGGGCGAGAGCTGCCTCCCGGCGGACAGCGGCGCTAGGTTCCTCCCGATAGAGTTTTGAGACAAGAATGGTAACGTCCTCTCCAGCGTTACGGAGGGCCCGAAAGGCCACGAGTCGCGTCTGGGCGTCAGGACTGCCCTCCAGCATCGAACGCACGAGCTCAATTCCTTCGGGTCCGAGCAGGGCCAGAAGCCAGATCGCGCGAGCACGGACGTAGCGGTTGCCATGATTGAGCAGTACCCGCACTGCCGGAACGGCTCGGGAACCGGCGGCCTTGAGGCTTTCGAAACCAACCAAGCGAACGTTCTGAGCGGGACTACAGAGGAGGCTGATCGCCCCCTCGACGGTCTTGGGATCGCTTTTGACGATGCGAGGACGGAACCCCTTGGGAGCAATACGGTAAATCGTTCCAGACCAGGACTGGTCGTGATCCGCATGACCACCGACCCCGGAATCGAACCAGTCGGCAACGTAGAGGGCACCGTCAGCACCCACCATCACGTCGGAAGGGCGGAACAGATTGCTTCCCTTGCTTTTGACGAAGTCGAATCGGTTTAGGGCATAAGCAGAGTCCTTCAGTTCTGGATGATAGCCAAAGACGACCTTGCGTCCGGCATCACAGCTCAGAAGCAATCCGCTATACTCGGGAGGCAGAGCTCCATTTTCGTAAAAGCAGATCCCAGTGGGGGAACCACCGCCATAGACGTCCCCGGCAGGCAGTGTTCCCGGATCCCACTGACGCCATTGGGCATCCTGGATAGACTGCCCGGGGCGTTGATCGGCCAGCCAACCACGCTTGCCGTCCGGGGAGAAGAACCCAAGGAATCCTCCCTCCATGAGCCAGGTTGTCCGGCAAGCAGGCGGATCATCGTTGTCGTTTTGAAAGACATCTCCTAACGATGTAACAGTATGCTCGTAACTGTTCCGGAATCCGTGCCCGATAATGCGGACCTCGGTTCCATCAGGGTTCATCCGGGCCGCGAAGCCGCCCACCCATACATTACCATCGGAGCTCTTTCTCCCTCCGATGGCCTGGGAATCGGCCACCGGATCCTCCCCTCCCCTGTAGGGCCCCCCGACAAAATACTCATCCCCATCCCGGGTCTTCAGATGAGCTCCACAATTGCCCTGGTTGAAATACCACTTTCCGTCCGGCCCCCCCACCACGGCGTGCAGACTGTGATCATGATTCCGCCCATTGAATCCACTAAGAACGTTCTTCCGTTTGTCGACCTCCGGATTGAACCTCAGGTCACCATCTACATCGGTATAGACAATCAGGTGGGGAGGTTGCGCCACCACGACCTGATTACCAAACACGCTAATCCCAAGCGGAGCCACCAGTTCCGGGTCCTGCACGAAAACATGTGAGCTGTCAGCCTTCCCATCCTTGTCCTTATCCTCGAGAACGACAATTCGATCCCCCTCCGGGCGCCGGTCCCTGTTCTTTCGATAATTTACTCCCTCCGCCACCCAGATGCGTCCCTCGGCATCGGTATCCATATTGGTCGGGTTGTAGAGCATCGGGCTGGTGGCCCAGACTGTCACCTCAAGGTCATCTGGTGCCGCGATCTGGTCAGCCGGCAAGCTCTGGGGATCCCGCGAATTGGGATTGAATTTGTCGGGAGTCCTCGCAAAGCCAATGGGTTCCCGGTCAAAGACGAGGAAGCGCACGGAGGCGGGCGTCAGTTCAGCACCCCGGATGGCCCCTCCGTCATCGAGGGCCACCTTGGCGCGAAAGGTGGCCGCGTCGGCAGGAACCTCGAACCATATAAACGAATCAGCATGCGTCCCAAGGCCTCTTGTATACTCTTTCCCAGCAACTGTCATGGGACCCCCACGATACGTTTTCCCATGCTTGATCGCGCCGACGGTGCTGAAGGCCGCCCGCCAAGACTGAGCGGTGAGATCGACAATGGCACCATCCTTCATAACGAGCTCGGGCTCGATCCAGTTGGACCAATCGTGGCTCCCATTACCTTCACTGGAAACTACCAGATAGAGATCCCTTCGCTGGAGTTCGACTTCGATGGGGAGCAAGCGCTCCGCGTCACCGCTTTTAAGGATTCGGCTTTTGTAGAGAGGCTCAGGACCGACACCCTGAGCCAGTAGTGGGTGCGCGAAAAGGACGACAACCAGGAGAGAGAAGGATGGGAACTTCATGGAAGGCGGGAATTGATACATCAGCACTACCCCTGCCTTCCAGAAAGAAACGGCAGCCAAAGCCCGCCGCTGAAAGTTGGCCCGCAATGATGTCCAGCTGCGCCCTCTAAACACGGTTACTTCTTAACCGGCTTCGGGTAATCCTGATTCTCTTCCAGTTCGGCTTCCGTGGGCTTGTCGGAGGGAACGCCATCCTCAGGCACCTCGGCCTTTGCACACCAGGCAATGGCATTAAGCACGAGTGTACGAAAATCATTGTGGCCCCAGTTGCGATGGAAGTGTCCTCCCGTAAACCCAAATCCACGCCCACCATTCGGCCGTTCGTAGGCCCATGCCACGTGTTGAATCTCACCCCGCTCCATCGACGTACGAACATGAGGATTACCCGAGTGACGGCCCTCTCGACGCTCCATGGTCTTTTGGGGTGGGTGGGCAGAGAGAATCGGGGTGACCCCTTTCATGCCCTCCGCGAAGCGCATGTGAAAATACCATTCGTCATAAATCTTGAACGGCTCTACCCCACGCGTGATCGGATGATCAGGAAGCTTCTTGAAATCAGCCGTCCAGTGCGGATTGACCGAGTAGTGGGTCTCGAAGTAGCCGCCAAGCCAGTCGAGGAACAGCTTGCGGCCCTTTTCATCGTCTCCCGGCTCCACCGCATAGTGCAGACAGGCTACGCCGGCTCCATCCTTCAGCTTCACGTCGAGTCCGTCGAGGTGCTGGTAAGCCATATGTTGACCACTACCACCATTGCAATAGAAGACCACCGCATCGGCATCCTTCAGGACCTCTGCATTTCCAGGCCAGTCCTTCTGATAGTGGACAGAGGCCTCTACAACCTCTCCCATGTGCTCGTTGAGTTGTTTCGCCAGAAGCAGGCAGCCAGCTCGGTGCTCATGCGCTGCATAGCCGTGGCTACGCTTGCCCGCCATGAATACGATCTTCTTCTTTTTTTGGGCATTGGAGGCAGCCGAATTTGATTTATCCCCGAATAAAGCAGGGCCAGTAAGCGCAAAGAGAACGATAGCGAGGAGAGCACTTAGAGCAGTTTTCATCGGTCAACCAAATCTTGATGTCAGCACGTTCTTGCCGCTGGCAGGCGCTATCGTCAAGGATGGATCGCGAGGGTTCATTCCTACCCTATCCTAAAATCGGGGAGACCTCGAAGTGATTGTAATTCAGGGCCTTGGTCGGCTACAGAGCCTCGATTTGAAATTTTGGTCTCCGCTGCATCCGTGCCATTACAGTGCACCTGATGCCGCATGTCACCTTGCTCCTATCCCAACAGCTCTTCGATCACCTCGCCTCCAAACTGGCTCAACTGCTTGAAGCGTCCCGCATGGTGGTAGGTCAGGCGGTTGTCATCGAGTCCAAGCAGGTGAAGGAGGGTGACGTGGACATCCCGGATGTGATGCACGCACTCGACAGCCTCTCCTCCCAGCTCATCTGTAGCGCCCACCGTGGCCCCACCCCGGGTTCCTCCACCCGCAAACCACATTGCCATCGCCTTGGCATTGTGGTCACGGCCGTAGGACTTCCCTCCTCGCATTCCGTTGTCGGGAGTCCTGCCGAATTCCCCACAGAAAAACACAAGGGTGTCCTTAAGCATGTCCCGCTGCTTGAGATCCTTGAGGAGAGCCGCGATCGGTTGGTCCACCGACCGGATCAAGGACCCGTGGGCCCGCTCAATGTAGTCGTGACTGTCCCAGTTGCCAGCATAAGCCTGGACAAAGCGAACTCCACTTTCCACTAGTCGGCGGGCCAGCAGGCATTTACGCCCGAAAGCATCTGTATGCTGTTTCCCGACTCCATACATCTCCCTGGTTCTTTCGGTTTCTCCCTCCAGGTCGAGGACCCCGGGAACCTCGGCCTGCATCCGGTAAGCGAGTTCGTAAGAGGCCATCCGTGCCTCGAGTGCACCGCTCTCCGCCCGGGACTCCTGATGCTTCGCATTGAGCTTGGCGAGCAGGTCCAGGTTCGCACGCTGCCTTTTGCGCGTCACTCCCCGGGGCGGAGTCAAATCGAGAATGGGGCTCCCCTCCGGTCTCAAAGGCGTTCCCTGAAAATCGGCCGGGAGAAACCCGTTAGACCAGTTCGAACCCCCACCCTGCGGGTAACTATTGCGAGGTAGGACCACAAAACCGGGCAGGTTCTGGCTCGAGGACCCCAGCCCGTAAGTCACCCATGATCCCAGCGCCGGGTCTCCACCGAAACGGTTGCCTGTATTGACATGATAGCAGGCCGTCGGGTGATTAACGGATTCCACCTGGGCTCCCCGGAAGAAGCACATGTCATCCACCATCTCCCGAAGGTGGTTCCATTCCGTCGTGATATCGGCTCCACTCTGGCCCGCTTTCACAAACTCGAAGGGGCTTTGCACGAAATAGCGCTTCCCGGAGGACATCGCGCTTTCCCGTTCCCCCTGCCGGTTGAAAACTTGGAGATGCCGCTTCGCCAGCTCCGGCTTGGGATCGAAAGTGTCAATGTGCGAGGGCCCCCCTTCCATCATGAGGAAGATGCAGCGCTTCGCCCTCGCGGGCAGGTGGCCCTTCCGCGGTTTAAGGCCCGCTTCCTCCGCCTGCAGGAGCGAAGTCAGGGCCAGCGATCCCACACTGGATCCAAGTCCATAGAGGAAATCACGACGGGGCAGGGAAATTTGATTCATGGTCAGTTCCGAGACAGGTTATTGGCTAGTCCAGATAAGCGAATTCATTGAGGTTGAAAATGACCAGGCAGACCTGTGCCAGCCCCCGGGTCCGGGCATCGACATCACTTCTCTGCAGGTCCGGAACATAGGCCTCGTATGCGGGAAGGTGCTCCCAGAATTCATAAGGCCGGCCGGTCTTCTCGGCCATCACCGTGCGCTTGATCTTCTCCGGAAAAGCCAAAGGTTCGTAGATCCTTCCCTCCTCTTCCTCCACCGCAGCCTTCCAGTGAACAAGGCAGTCCGCAATCTCTCCGGCTGAGGCAGGCCGACCGAGAGCCAGGGTGAAGGCCCGCCCCAATGCCGCCCGGTCGCTCCCGGTTTCCCCAAGGAGACGGGCCGCAAAAGCCAGAGCCCGCTCATGCACTTCCTCCGCATTAAACAGCGTCAGGGCCTGCGGCGCGACCATCGAGGTCTCCCTCAACTCGCACGACTGATCCGGCCCCGGCTGGTTGAAAGTCTCAAGAAAGGGATCACGCAGCCCCCGCGTTTTCTCTGCATAAAGACTCCGACGGTTGCGTAGCCGCGGCAGCGGATCGGGCTCATAGACCGAGGCCGTGCCTCCCATGATCTGGCGCGGTTGGAAAGCCACCTCGCGGTTAATATCCGGCCGGGAGGGGATGCCCCCAACCTGCCGGTTCAGCTCTCCACTGACCGCAAGCATCGCGTCGCGCAGCTCCTCGGCAGTCAACCGGCGAGCAAGACCTAACGCATACAGCTGACGCCTGAGATCCTTTGCATTGAGCCGCGCAGAATTGGGATGTCGACTACTCCGCCGATAAGCCGCCGAACTGACAATCAATTCATTGAGCTTCTTTACCGACCAGCCCTGTCCCTTGAACCACGATGCAAGGTAGTCAAGGAGTTCTGGATGAGTTGGAAGGGATCCGCCCCCTCCAAAGTTGCTTGGGTTCCCTGCGATACCCCGGCCGAAATGCCAGCTCCACACCCGGTTGACCATCACTCGGGCAGCAAGGGGATTCTTTTTATCCACAATCCATTCTGCAAGCGCCAGACGCCGCTTGCCCCGGCCATCCGGAAACTTCGAAGGGGCCATCTCTCCCAATGTTACCGCTGCACTCAGCGGCCCGGGCCGCACCGGAGCTCCCCTCGAATAAATATCCCCTCCGGTGAGAATGCTGTCCTTTTCCATAACTCCTTTCCCCCACGGATTCCCCGGCATCATGATCCGTGAGCTCACATTCTTTCGTTCGATCGTATTCCCGCTGTGTACCGCCAGAGCGATTGGCTTCGTGCGATCGAACTCCCACTGGTGCCGGGAAATATTCTTCGCCATCCGGGCGAGGGAAGCCTCGTCCCCGGGATTCAGCCCATTGTCTCCGGTCTTTGCCTCCCCTCTCTCCTCCTTCCTGTCAGCTCTGACCTTCTCATCCAGTTCC
>PBTP01000001.1 GCA_002729275.1 Roseibacillus sp.
CCAGACTTCAAAATTCCCGTCGTGGGGATATGGAGTAAAGCAGGGCGACACGACCCTGCAGAGGGGATGGGGGCCCGCCGGAAAGAAACGAGCGCCAGGGGCCGCAGGGCTTAACCAGAGCTTTTCCGCGGTCAGTGGTTGGCTGATGGCCAAGTTGGCCGGCATTGACACGACGATCCCTGGGTTCCAGCGGATCCGCCTGGAGCCGTGGATTCCACAAAGCCATCCGGAAGGGAGCGAAGGCACGCCTGTAAGCTGGGTCAAAGCTCATTATGACTCCGTGAGGGGCCGCATTCAGGTGCAATGGAACCGCTTGGAGGGCGGGGGACTTCTCTACGTCTTTACGATACCGGTTCAGACGACCGCGACCGTGCGGTTACCCATGGGCCCTGCGTCCAAGCTCCTCGTTGATGGAAAGGCACCGGGGGCGGATAACCGGTTTCCCGGTGGATTCCTACAGACGGACAAAAAAGAGAAGATCACCTTAAATGTGATCCAATCCGGGACCTACCGGATCGAAGTGAAATAGGTGGTCCTCGCCCACGACTACATGGCAAGGCTGCCCTTGGTGTGGACAGAGGCCTTACTCTTTCGGGGAGGTGGGACACCCTTCTTCCCTGTGACAAATAAGACACCCAAAAAAGGCCATAAATTGCCCGGGTGTGAGTAAGCTGCAGAAGTGAGTAAGAATATGACTTCCCTTCTCCTTTCCAGATGGGTATCCCGTAGCCTTACTTCCAGCAGAACACTGCGTATCCATGAGGCGAAAGCGAGAATTGACAACCGAACGTCGGTCGGCGTTCAGCGAAACGGCATCCAGCCGCAGGGTCTCGCTTATCTCTAGTGGGCCTGCGGTTTTTTGTTTCTAGGGAGTGCCTGGCACTCGAATAATGCGAATTACAGATAACCATACATATATACCAGATGAAGAAACCCAAGCAGTTGACTACTTCAATTGTTGCGGCCCTTACTACCTCCGCCCTCCCAGCCCTCGCGGCGGACGGGTCTAATGGAGGAGATTGGTGCCGCCTTCTTACCGAAGATCTTGGATCTCCGATTTATTCCAATGATGACGCCATGCTGATTCAGGCCGTCAAGTTTTTCGGGCGAGCTCAGGTGCAGTTCGCATCGACTGACATCGATGGAGTCAACGGGGTAGATGACTCCGAGACCTTTGATGAGGTCCGCAGGTTCCGACTCGGAACGCAGGTCCAGATTCTTAAGCACTTCAAGCTTAAGGCGAATGCCAACTTCGTGAGCGACGGGAAGCCAAAGGGAGGGTCCCGTGATTTTGGATACCAGAGCCTCGATGTTGCGCTTGTCTCTTTTGATGCAGGGGCTCTTCTCGGTGGTGGAGCACTTGATGGAGTGAACGTCAGCGTGGGACGCCATAAGGTGACCATGAGCAATGAAGTCCATACTTCGTCGAAGAAGATCAAGACCGTTGAGAGATCCGCGGTAGCCAACAAGGTCTATCCAGCAAGGCTCTCCGGGATCACTCTCGAGAAATCCAAAGATAATTTCTCAGGAACGCTCGGAGTCTTCAGCACCGAGGATACCCCGGAGCTATCCGGCGAAACAGATGGTCTCGCCTTATATGCAAACGGCAGCTGGGAGCTTCAGAGCGGAGATAGCCTTATCGCAGACTTTCTCTACAATGACGCGCACGGAACGCCTGATAACGAGGTTGGCCTTTATGAGTGGGCTGTGGCGTTAGCCTACCTCACCGAGAAAAACGGATGGGATATTCTTCTCCAGGGAACCCTCGGAGATAATGGTGATGACGGAGCAGGCGAGCGAGGCGGAAATTTCTGGGGCTTCGTGGCAATGGCGTCCCGGGACCTCACCGATAAAATCGAGGCCGTTGTGCGTTACTCCTATCAGGGAGCAGATGAGGCAGAAGGAATTGCGACCAATTCCCGCTATCTGAGAAGGAACCATGACGCGGATGTCGGCGGCGGCCGTGGCGATCAGCATCACAGTATCTATGCTGGACTGAATTACTATGCCTGTGGCCACAACGCCAAGATCATGACCGGAATCGAGTTGGAAACCCTCGATACGGCTGGTGGCGACGTGGACGCGCTTACCTTGTGGCTGGCTCTCCGGACCTACTTCTAGGTCTTGCCTACTTTCTTATGTAGTTGTTTCTCAGACGATTAAGCGGCCCCTCCTTGGAGGGGCCGTTTTTTCATGGGACCGAACTCTTCTGATCTGCCTAAGGGCGCGCCAAGTGACAATAACGACACTGTCTAGGTTTTGCGATGAAGGCAAGTTCGTCACATTGTCCGCCTGTCATTGGACTGGAAGGTCGGGTGTCATGCCAACAAACAGAAGCCATGAAAAATAAACTATTCGTTGTCGTTCTTGGAGCAGTCCTGAGTGTCACTGCTTCCGCACAGAAAATCGTGATCAAAGGTTCCGGTACCCTCGGAGCTAAAATGGTTCCCCAACTCGCAGAAGCTTATAAAGCAGGAGGGGAAAAGGCGTCCTTTGAGATTGCGGCTGAGGGATCTTCGCAGGCATTCTCCGCTCTTCTTGCCAAAGCTGCGGACATTGGAATGTCCAGTCGCGATGCTAAGGATAAGGAGAAGAATGATTTCATCGCGCGGGGGCGAAAGCTTGTCGAGCACGTTGCTGCATTTGATATGATCGCGGTAGTCGTAAATGGAAACAACGGAGTCAGGGGTCTTTCCCTCAAGCAAGTTGAAGGGATCTTCACTGGAAGTATCACGAACTGGCAGCAGGTTGGAGGTAAGCCCGGGGCAATCTCGGTCTACACCAGGAATACTACCTCAGGCACTTACAAGTCCTTCCAGGGGATGGCTATGAACAAGCGTGATTATGGTCCGAAGACCCAGAAAATGGCGGGCAATGAGCAGATCGCTGAAGAAGTTGCCAAGAACATCAATGGTATTGGCTATGTTGGGCTGGCTTACACTGCCAAGAAGGGCATTAAGGCGATTCAAGTGGACCGAGTGTCTCCGAAGCCCCGCTTTGCCGCGAAATACCCTCTGTCTCGCAAACTGTATTACTACACCGATGGAGAGCCCGTGGGTGAAGTGGCTAAGTTTATCACTTGGGCTACGAGCGCCAAAGAAGCCGCAGAAGTTGTCGACCGAGTCGGCTTTATCCCAAATGAGTAATACGGGATTATCCTCCCGGTATTCATTCTGGGAGATAGGACCATAATTGACACGCTTGTCGGAAGAAACCGGCAAGCGTGTTGCTTGCATCGCTATGGCAGGATTCTGATCCGCCCCCCTTCGCATGGCGAAACAGTTTACGAAACGTGATCGCCGATTTCTAGGAATCGGCGTTCAAGGTGCAATACGGGGATTCTTTGGAGGGAATGCCTTTCTCTCCATCGCAATCCTTGCCCTGATTTGTCTCTTCCTGATCAAGGAGGCTTATCAGTTTTTTCCGCAGCACCATGCGGGGCTGCAACTCTATCGCCAGAGTGGGCTTGAATACGTGGACCACATAAAGCGGCAGGTCGATGGGCATACGAAGCTCGAGGGCCTTGTCGCACAGGCATATTATGCTGAGTTGGAGGACATAGCCGGTAAGGAGCGTAGCATCGTAGAGGCCTTTTACGGGATGAGTGACCTCGCCTCGTCCAAGGGAGAAGATCAGATTGATGCTCTCTATGAAGCACAGGAAGCACTGGCGGAGCTCGAGGAACAAGACGATAAGGAGGCAATCGCCCGGGCAAGAGAAGCGGAAAAGGCAGTCCGTTCCAATTGGCTTAGCGCGTTGGAGCGGATCGCAAACAGTTTCGTCNGGGAAGAAATTGATCCCTATGGACGCTTAGTAGGTGACGACTGGACTCTTCTTGTGGAGTCCTTGCAGGAGTGGGACCCTGTTAACGAGGTGCCTCCCCCACTGGTCTCCAACGCTGAGGAGGACATGGCGAAGAAGATGAGTAGCTTCGAAGAGGCCAAAACGGAGTTTGAATCGGCGGTGGTCGAGCTTCGTGACTTCAAGGAACGATTTAGGATGACTGCGATGGCAGTAAAGGATGAGGCCGTGGCAGACCTGACCGCAGAGGCGAGAAAGAAAGCGCTCATGGAGGGCGCAGCTGCGGCACAGGATCCCGAGGAACGTGAAAGAATGGCAGGGGAGGCAGCAGCGATCGTTATTCAAGAGACCTTCCCCTTTGACGCAAAGGCGGTGCAGTATTATGAGTCAAAGGAGGAACATGCAAAACTTGCGGAGGCTTATCTTGAGAAGCTGGAGGCAGCGATCAAGAGCCTCCCAAAGGTCCCCGGATCAGAGAGGGCCTTACAAAGTTTCGAAGAGCTGAAACGTGGCCTGCCGGAGTTTCTCGTCGAATTCGAAAAGGATTCAGGGAACCTTCAGGAATGGCGCCATGATGAACCATTCAGCATGGGGATCTCCATTTTGATGTTCTTTTTCGGGAAGGATTGGGTGACCAACAGCGATTGGCATGAGTTTTTCGGGTTGCTACCGCTCCTCACGGGATCCCTGATGATCTCGGTGATTGCCCTCATCGTGGCGGTTCCCTTCTCTATTGGGGCNGCGATTTACGTAAACCAGCTTGCGCGACGTTGGGAACAGAATCTCATAAAGCCCGCAATCGAGTTCATTCAGGCAATCCCCTCTGTGGTTCTTGGGTTCTTTGGAATCATGGTGCTAGGGACGGCNCTCCGGGAAATGAGTAACTGGGAATTGCTTGCCTGGGTGCCGGGCTTCCCGATGCAAGAGCGGTTGAATATTCTCAATGCAGGATTGTTGCTTGGACTGATGGCGGTTCCAACGATTTTCACTCTTTGCGAGGACGCTCTGAACAACGTACCGAAGGCACTGACGGAGTCGTCTCTGGCGCTCGGAGCCTCAAAATTACAGACGATTCTGCGGGTGTTGGTGCCTGCGGCAATCTCAGGTATTTTTGCGGCCATTCTACTCGGATTCGGGAGAGTNATTGGAGAAACCATGGTGGTCCTTCTCGTGGCTGGAAACCAGATCGCCATCCCTGATTTTTCCCAGGGAATAGGGGTGGTAACGCAGCCTGCGCACACAATGACAGGAATTATTGCACAGGAAACAGGAGAGGTNGCACAAGGCTCCCTTCACTGGAGGGCTCTCTTCATGTTGGGGCTCATTCTTTTTGCCATTTCCTTACTCATTAACTGGCTTGCTCAGAAGNTCATCCTCAAGTTCCGAACCGTCTAATTTTTCAATGACCAAAAGCGAGAGTTCAGGTTCCAGCGGAAAGAATCCGTTTCGTCCTTCATCTTTGCGTCGTAAACGGCGTGATGCAGGTGGTGCCGCCGTTTTTGCGTTGTGCACCTACTTCATCCTTTTATGCGCGACCTTTATCTTTGGGAGAATTGCATGGGATGGAGTCCCGGTGTTGTTTCAAACGGAAGCTCCCTTCGTGAACGTGGAGTTCCTTACCGAAAACCCCAAATCTCTGGTGGTGTTCCATGATGAGGAAGGTGACGAGGTACGAATGGATATCGATGAATTCACTGAGTTTAAAAGAGATAACCCCGAGGCAGTCATTACAGATGAGCATAGCTATTCCTATTCGGGAGGCGGAATTGCGGGGCCNCTATTTGGGACCGCCATGCTTGTCATCATCTGCATGGTTGTGGCTCTGTTTGCGGGTGTGGCCTCGGCGATTTTTCTCAATGAATACGCGCGTCCAGGGAAAGTCGTGAATGTGATCCGGCTGGCAATTATGAACCTCGCAGGAGTCCCTTCGATTGTTTTCGGGTTGTTTGGCTTTGGCGTTTTCTGCCTGTGGCCATGGCTGCCAGTGCTCACTTACGAGCCTGCGGAGTGGGCCGTAGCATCTCTCAGGGTTCCTTTCACCACGGGATTCCTGAGTTTCGAAGGCTGGGGGACATCGATGATCGCAGGGGGCTTTACCCTCGCGATTATGGTCCTGCCCGTAATTATCGCGGCGTGTGAAGAGAGCCTGAAGGCTGTGCCAATGGGATTTCGGGAGGCCTCTCTGGCGCTGGGGGCAACCAAGTGGCAGTCGATTCGGACTGCGGTCCTTCCTTATGCCAAGCCCGGGATCCTGACCGCATCAATCCTCGGGATGACCCGGGTGGCGGGCGAAACTGCGCCGATCATGTTCACAGCTGCAGTCGCTCAGAAGGCGATGCTCCCTCATCAAGAGGCAAAGGGGCAGGGAGTCTTCTGGATTTCGGATTTCCTTACCCAGTCCGTTCAGGCTCTACCCTATCATATTTATACAGTGGCAGCTCGAATTCCTCAGTCTGAATATAATAAGCCCATGCAGAACGGGTCGGTATTTGTCTTTATGCTGCTGGTAATGGTATTCGCGGCTCTCTCGATTTACCTGCGTGGTCGCTACCGGAAACAACTGAAATGGTAACCCTCTTTTTGTCATGACACCAATCCAGAACACGGAAGAAAAACCGATTGAGCAGTCCGCAGAAACGCCTGCCAGTCCTGGGGACTCAGGNGACGATACAATTATCGAAATTGAAGATCTGGGATTTAGTTACGACNTGGGTGCCACCGATACCTTGAAGGGCATCGGGTTCTCTATTCCGAAGAAGGAAGTCACTGCGTTGATCGGGCCCTCTGGCTGTGGAAAGTCCACCCTCCTGAGATGCCTCAACCGGATGAACGATTTAATCCCGACCGCCAAGGTAACAGGAGGAACAATTANGATTTTGGGGCAGGATATTTACGCCTCTGATGTCGACCCGATTGAGGTTCGGAAGCATGTGGGGATGGTCTTTCAAAAATACAATCCTTTTCCAAAGAGCATTTATGAGAACGTNGCCTACGGNCTACGAATNGAGGGAGTCCAAGAAACGAGCGATTCTGGACGAGGCGGTAGAGCGTTCGCTCAAGCAGGCAGCGCTGTGGGATGAGGTTAAAGACAGATTGGGAGAGAGCGCATTAGGGCTCTCAGGCGGTCAGCAGCAGCGACTCTGCATTGCGAGGGCGATTGCAGTAAAACCCCAGATAATCCTCATGGACGAGCCCTGCTCGGCTCTGGACCCGATAGCAACCGCCCGTATTGAGGACTTGATAACGGCCCTGAANCAGGACTACACGATTGTGATCGNTACGCACAATATGCAGCAGGCCACCCGGGTATCTACCCNGACCGCATTTTTCTATCTGGGAGAGCTGATCGANTACGACGAGACAGCAAAGATTTTTGGTAATCCTTCTGAGAAGCAGACGGAGGATTATGTGACTGGACGCTTCGGCTAGGTTCCTTGGGGCCGGCTGTCTCAGTAGCGAACCTCGACCAAAGAGAGTCCGTCAGGGGGTGCGCAAAGAGGCGATTTGCCTCGTGGAAGCTCCGGCTCCTGGTCGAGGAGGCTCGCCAGATCATCGAGTCGAAAATATCCCTGAGCCGTTTGGACGGCAGCCCCGGTGAGCAGCCGGACCATTTTGTAGAGGAATCCCTCCCCGGTGAAGGTGAGAAGATAGCCCTCCGGGAGACGGCGCAGAGAGGACTCGCTCAAAGTTCTCCGATAGTCTGTTTCTTCATCTTCGTTTCCCCGGACGGCGGAGAATGCCTTGAAATCGTGTCTGCCCTCAAATAGCGCCAGTGCCTGTTCCAATGTGACAGGGTCAAGCTGCCGAGGGAGGTGCCACGCCCGGCTGGCTTGGAAGGGAGGGAGGACCGGAGAGGTAGAGAGCTCGTAGGTATATGTCTTTGAAGAGGCTGAAAACCGGGCATGAAAATCGGGGTTAACCTCATCGCATTCCAGCACCCTGATGGTTGCAGGTAGCTTGGTGTTCAAGGCTGCCAACCAATTGACTGGATTCATGGTGAGTTCGGCTGGGGCATCGAAATGAGCGACCTGACCGATTGAATGAACCCCGGCATCGGTGCGACCAGAACCATGAACACGCACGGGGACCTTCGCGATAAGCGCAAGAGCCTCCTCTATGCGGGCTTGGATGGTGTCTGCGTTGGGCTGGATCTGCCAGCCCGCGAAGCGGCTTCCGTCATAGGCGACTGTCACTTTGATACGCACAGCCACTTCCTCTCTGAATTCCGGCCTGTTGAAAAGGACACACTTTCTCTCAGGGAGCCTTCCGGGAAAAGCGGGATCCAGAAACCTTGCATTCCTCAAAAAAAGGGCAGCTCCGTAGAGCTGCCCTTTTGTCAAAATTGAACCGTCACGGAGGACAAATTAGCGACCCCGTCGACTCCACCACCGGCGGCGCCGCGAGCGGGAGGCGTCATCGTGATGGCGGTCTCGGTCCGCGCTCCATCTCCGGTGACCCCGATGGCCGTGGCCTTGGCGGGTTAGCCGGGAGGTGAATTCCTCAAAACTGATGCAGTCGTCATCATTGGTGTCAACGCGTCTGAAGATCGAGGCCACATACCATCGTGGCTTCCTGCGGAAGGGCTTGAGATCCCGGAACTCGTCCCAGTCAAGGCACTCATCTTCTCCGGCCACGTCTGCGAACATTTCCTCTCTGCGCTCCTGAAGAGCGGCCCGGCGCTCTTCCCGTGCGGCCTCGCGTGCGGCATTACGCTCTTCTCTGGAGAGCTCACCGTCTCCATCGGTGTCCCATTCTTCAATCAAAGCCGCACGACGCTCTGCCCGAGCCTGGCGACGTGCTTCTTTGGCGGCTTGTCTCTCTTCTTCATCAATGCGGCCGTCCTCATTGAGGTCGAACTGCTGAAGAATTTCAGGCAATTTACCGTGGCCGAAGCACCGCTCACGGCCGTCTTCGTCATCGCCCTCGTCGTCGTTGTCACCGGCATCATCGTCGTCGTTGTCACCAGCGTCATCGCCGTCGTTGTCGCCAGCATCATCACCGTCGTTGTCGCCAGCATCATCGCCGTCGTTGTCGCCAGCGTCATCACCGTCGTTGTCGCCAGCATCATCGCCGTCGTTGTCGCCAGCATCATCGCCGTCGTTGTCGCCAGC
>PBTP01000040.1 GCA_002729275.1 Roseibacillus sp.
CACCGAGTGGAGCGAAGTCGGCCCCGGAGCATCGGGCAAGCCCTTCCCCTCGGAGAAACTTGTTAAGACCCCGCAGCCACACCGCCTCATGGACTGGGGGCTCTTTCCCCACAAGGATGAGGACAAGGGCGACTACCAGGTCGCGAGCTGGGCCGTCGAGCGAATTAAAAGATATGCGGAATCGCATCAGGAAACCCCTCTTTTTCTCGCCACTGGGTTCTTCCTTCCCCATGTCCCCTGCTATGCCACGGAAAAGTGGATGAATCTTCATCCTCTCGATCAGTTGCAACTTCCCGCGATCCAACCCAGTGACCGCGCAGATACGCCCCGATTCTCGTGGCATCTCCATTGGAAGCTGCCCGAGCCGCGACTTGAATTCCTCAGGGAGGCCAACCAGTGGCATAATCTCACCCGTTCCTATTTGGCATGCACCTCTTTTATAGACGCTCAGGTACAGAGACTACTGGCCACCCTCAGGGCAAGTGGCCTGGAAAAAAATACCATTGTAGTCCTCTGGTCTGACCATGGGTATCATATTGGGGAAAAGGAAATTACGGGAAAGAATACCCTATGGGACGATGGAACCAGAGTGCCTCTGATTTTTGCAGGACCCGGAATCAAAAGCGGGCAGGTTTGCAGGAAACCTGCTGAGCTCCTCGATATCTACCCCACCCTCGTAGATCTTCTGAATTTCCCCTCCAACGACAGCCTTGAAGGACACTCCCTCGTTCCTCAGCTCGAGAATGCCAAGGCCCATCGCAAGTGGCCCGCAATCACAACCCACAACCACGATAACCACGCTATCCGAACTGAGAACTGGCGCTATATCCGCTATGCGGATGGTTCCGAGGAGCTTTACGATATGGCCAAAGACCCCAACGAGTGGAGCAACCTCCTCCCTCCAGCCGATAAGGGAAAGAACACTGCTGCGCGGGCAAAGGCTGATCAAATGGCAAAGTGGATCCCCTCCGTGAATCGCAGGCCGGCACCCGGATCTGCCCACCGAGTTCTAACTTACGAGAAGTCAACGGGGGCAACCACCTGGGAAGGAAGGCCAATCAAGCCTGCAGATCCGATCCCGGAATTGCGATAAGGCCGCTTAACCCCATGCGCACAGGCCTTGGAGGTGCGCCGCGGACTGAGCAACCCACTCATCCAGCTCATCAGGGCTCTTGAGTTGCCGGCCCCGCTGCCTGTCGACGAGAAGGTAGCCGCAGTTGGAGTCGGGCAAGGTCGTCAGGTCCCCCCACAAATGTTCGATCTGGGCAACAGGGAATGCGCCCTCCTGTCCATTCCTAGCCCTTCTTTTGACCTCCTTGATGGTGAGATAGGTCGGCATGCGCTCCACGAGGTTGCCAATAGCTTTGCCGATTCGCTCCCGGTCGTTGATGAGAACAGATTCTCGATCCAAGCCAAGAAGAGACAAATACTGATCAAGGTCAACCCAGCTCGTCATGGAGTTAAAGTAGGAAAGCCCATACTCCGAGTAGGATTCTGGCATCGCAAGGCCCTCTACCAGCCGGAGCTTCCCATCCACCCGGGCCAACCCTCCGCCCTTGTCTGCCAGTTGCCTGCCTATGACCTCAAGGGTAATCCCTCGTCCGCTCTGGAGATGAGTGCCAAGTATCGCAGGATCAGCAAAAGCTCCCAAGGTGTCCACGTTATGGACAAGCAAAGTCTTGAGCTGCGGGCGTTCCTGCAGCAGGGCCCGCAACGTCCCATTGAGAAGAAGATTAGGAACCTCATAAAAATGGCCCATGGGATGGAGGCACTGGGTAGGTAAGTTATCCGTATAATCCTGAGCCTCGCCCGTCGCCCGGGCCCAATCAATCATGCCAGAGCGCACGGAATCCCGTAACTTCTGCTGCTGAGGGTCAAGCTGTTGTTCGGGAACCTCCTCCCAGGCAAACTTCAAGTCCCGCGCCGTGGGAATCATTCTCAGCCCTACTGTTCGGCCAGGAGACAGGAAAAGGGGGCCTTCGTAATTGTAACGAGAGACCTCATCCAGAAATCTGCTGGTGGGCCCATGAGTGAGATAGGAGGTAGTAAATACGTGAGGGATTTCTACCCCAAGGCTCAAGCCCGTCTTGCGGGACTTGGCAAGATGAACCTCGAGAAAGGTGCGGTGCCTGCCATCCAGTGAGACAAAGGGATTGAGAGCCTTGCAAGTCCCCGCTCCCCCGGTCCATCTCGAGGCGGCCCCAGCAGCGAGAGTTACCACTGCAATCTCTCCGCCAGCAATTGCAGCCTCTCCCACTTTGGCGCTCTCCTCCGACATATTCCCGCTTGCTTCCGTGCAATCCGTAATATCGCCGGGCACAACGTCCTCCATGTGAGTCGTCGATGGCAGCCGGTTGCTTTGCAAACTGACCCGCCCACAAATCACAGCTTTCCGCAGTCTGCCATGGGCATCCTGATCGAAGCCATTCTCCTCCAGAAGCTTCTGCAAAGTATCCGGATCCCCGCCATGATTGCAGACCGGACCGACGCCCTCGGCAGCAGCCTCAAGAAGAAGCTCGCTCCTCTCTGAAAATAACCTCTGGCCTTCCAAGAGCTCCCCACTTGTCCCCGTATCATTAATCTGGAAGTCATATACTACCGGGTCCATGGCAAAGGGCAGGGCTGCCTGCAGATGGTCCTTGGCCTGCTTCATAATCCTTCCCATTGCGTTCTGGGCCTCACATTTCCGGGCCGGGTCGAAGATAAAGCCCATCCCTCCCCCTGACATTCCGCCGAGCATCCAGAACCCCCAGAAAGCATCCCCAAACTCTTCCTCAACACGCTCAATCAGCGTTTCTGTGTAAAGATTCGTAGCCCACGGGATAATAGTCTGAATCGGCCCCTGAAAATTTCTGCCGGTGGCCCGACCAAGCCCTCTCATATCTCCTCTCTTCAGGCAGGAGACCAATTCGTCAACAAGGGCCAGGGCTTCCAGGCGTCCTGCCCATTCCCTCTTCGAGCGGAGAAGATATCTCTCTGTCACCATTTCGAGCACGGGGCCCACATTTTGAGTCATCCCACCATGAACAAGCACAACGGAATCCTGCAACGCTTGCCTCGAGGACCTCGGGATCTCGTCTTCCTCNAAGACATGATGAACAGGCAAGAGACACCCGCGCGAAACGCTGAACTCCGGATCCGTGGCACCCGCACGGACTCCCGAAATCAGCTTGATNCCAGGCCAGACTCCTCCGCAATCCTGCCACCCACCCCCCGAACCACCAAGCCACTCACCAAGAACTGCCCGGGCCAGAACAAGGCGTCTTTCGCTCTCCTCGAGAGGCCCGGTGAGGGACCGGGTTTGGCCGGTTGCTCTCATGAGCACCGCAATCAGACCCGCCAGAAGGTTGGTAGATACTGCCAATCTTGATCCCTTGGAGATCCCTCGGACGCTGGAAACCACCTCAATGCCAAGGCCTTGGCCGACCACCCGTTCAAGGAGAGCTTCAAGACGTTGCCCGGACCCCTCGATCCCGGGCGGGACAACCCCCGAAGCGATGACGCCCGCTTTCAGCAAACCAAGATCGTCTTTGGCAAAGTCAAAAATTTCGCCAAGGCTTTCTACCCGCGCCGATGCCCTCAGGTCAACGGACCTCAGTATGATAACCGGTTCATCGATGACCCTCACACAGACCTCAATCGGGGGGGAAGGCTGAACATCTCTGCCAAGGACCCCAAGGTCCACTGAGATATTGAGAACCCGCGCTCCCTCAGGATAATCCATCCCTAGGAAAAAGATATCCGACCACCCTGCGTGAGACAGGTCCATGCGGACCGGGGTTCGCTCACGAAGCAGCTGGCGGGAACCATCCGGCTTTCTCTCCAAAAGCTCCTCCNAGAAGGACAGTGGATGATCTGCAGGATGGCCCATCCGGAACATCCACTGATTTCCTTTGATCTCCCTTGCCGCACGACGCACCTGTGTGCTCAGGGCATGGAAAGCCAGTTCATGATAACCATGGGCCAGAGCCGATGACAGCGCCCCGCTGGCACCTTGCTCCACAATTGCCAGCTGGAATGCGTCGACGGCTTCAGCAAATCGGCGATGGCGGAGGTGCTCTGTTCCCGCTGGCGGGATAAGGCCCATTCTATGGGCGGGCAAAAGGGGAGGAAGGTGGAAACGGTGAATCGCAGAAAGAAAGCAGAGGGCCCGCACCTTGGCGTAAAGATTCCCGGTCTCTCTCCGGAACCGATCGAGAGCCGTAGATTCGTCCATGAGCCCTGACATGGTGAGANCTGCGCATGCCTCTGCCAGTGCTGTATTGCGAACCCCGGGCTCCTCGCTTAAAATAATTGTCAGGAGCTTGGACATGCAGGGCGAGAGTGAGCCGTAATCTCAATTATATCGGTAAGCACTTCATCCCGGTGGGGGCCCGCAAGCGCAAGAGAAAGCTGAGCTCTGAGGAGCCCGTAACGCTCCCCGATATTGAAGCGCTGGCCCGCCAGCTCTACCGCGAGGTATTTTTTCTCCGCAGCGATTACCGCCAGAGTAGGAGAGAGCCCGAGCTTTTGCCCCTCTTCAATCCGGGTCACTTCCNGGCCGAGATGCTCCATGACCCTGGAGGTNAGAAGATGCATCCCGAAAAAGCACAGNTAATTCCCGGCCCTNAATCCGGGCACGATCAACTCNTGTTCAGCNAGNGTCGGNGTCGGCTTNTCGATCACATCGTGNACTTCAAACAGGGATGGCGATACCGGCACNCGGCTGGCCGCCACNGCTCCATAATAGCGCAGTTGACTCTCGTGAGTCGGGTTGACTGCCGAAATACAGCCTTCNTGNCCTNCCGCCACTTTCAGCATCTGGCTGACGCAGGATGGCTCATCATTACTGAGGTAGAGGTGGTCGCCTACCAGCAGGACAAAGGGGTCATCTCCCGTGAATTCATGCGCGCTCCATACCGCGTGGCCGTATCCCCGGGGAGCCACCTGCTCTATCAGGGTAAGTCGATCCGCATGCTCTCCTGCAGCACGCAGGAAAATGTCACGGGTTCCCGGATAGATCACCACTGCAGCGGAATCGATTCCGGAAGCGAATAGATCATCGAGGATGATTGCCAAAGCGGTCTTGGCTACTCCCTCGGAATCCACAAGCGTCTGGAGGGGCAAATGGTATTCCGTGGGACTGGCCGCAGTAACAACAGCTTTTCTCGGGATCACGCTTGAAGCGTAGGACGCGCGCGGCGGGAATAAAGGAAATGTTCACTGGGAAGGCTGCCAGAGTTGCCAACTCCGGGCAATTCGGTCACCGTTCAAGGCACGTTATGCGTTTCAGCCTCTCTATTTTTCTCCTCGGTGCAGCATCTGTAATTACCCTCACCGGCAGAGCAGAGGATTCAAACCAACCTAATATTCTCCTCATTATCTCTGACGACCAATCGTGGGGGGACTACTCGTTTCTTGGACACCCCCACATAAAAACTCCTCACCTCGACAAATTAGCCGGCGAATCATTGACCTACACCAGAGGTTACGTAGCGGCTCCACTCTGCCGCCCCTCTCTCGCTTCCATCTTCAGTGGCAGGCACCCGCACGAACACGGCATCACCGGGAATGATCCCCGGATCCAGTCGGGAAAAAAAGCAGGACGGACCGACCCCGAACTCGCCCCACTCTACGACGCCATCATGGACCGGATCGATGACGAGCCCGGCCTCGCTCATCTTCTGGGCAGAGCAGGCTACCTCAGCCTGCAGACGGGGAAGTGGTGGGAGGGAGACCCAAAGAAGAGGGGTGGCTTTACTCATGCGATGACCCACGGAGATCCCAAACGGGGAGGGCGTCACGGTGATGCCGGACTCAAGATCAGCCGGCAGGGCATCAAGCCTGTCACCGACTTCATTGCCGAAGCCGGCAAAAGGAAGAAGCCCTTCTTCATCTGGCACGCGCCATTCCTTCCGCATACCCCTCACAACCCTCCGGCACGCCTCTTTGAGAAATACCGCGCAAAATCACCTTCCCGCTTCGTTGCCCGCTACTGGGCGATGTGTGAGTGGTTCGATGAGACCTGCGGTGAATTACTCGCTCACCTTGACCAGGAGGGGCTGCGGGAAAACACGATCGTCCTCTACGTAACCGACAACGGCTGGATTCAAAGTGCCAACAGCGGCCGTTACGCCCCGCGATCCAAGCGCTCTCCCAACGAGGGAGGAATCCGAACTCCTGTGATGGTCCGCTGGCCAGGCCAGATTGCCCAGAAATTCGATGAACAGACCCTCGTGAGTTCAATCGATCTGGCTCCAACCATTCTGAAAGCCTGCGGCGTGCCCGTGCCCCCTTCAATGAAGGGGATCGACCTGCGAGACCGCGAGGCCCTTATCAAACGTAACGCCATCTTCGGAGCCGCCTACGCTCATGACGTTTTCGATGTCACCCGGCCTACCCTCAGCATGCAGACCCGCTACGTCGTGACAGGTGAGTGGAAGTTGCTTCTTCACCACAGCGGACAAGTTCCTGGCAAGGCGCCCGAGCTCTACAACCTGAGCAACGATCCCGCGGAAGAAACCGACCTCGCCGCCAAGCACCCCAATAAAGTCAAGGAGCTCCGCAGGCAGGTCGACGCATGGTGGCCGGGGCCAAAGAATGCTCCCTGATTCCCGCGCTCCCTTCTTTTAAGCGATACAGGATTGTTTGAGGGTGCTTCAGAAGTAGCTATCAAAGGGATCCTCATCATTCCTCGCATGCTATTCACGTTTTTTCTGGTGTGCTTCCTGTTGGATGGATCCGATGCCTGTGCTTCAAAGACACCGGATTGCGTGCAACTGCTTCCGATCGAAAAGAATCTGAACCCAAATGAATAGACTCCTTACCGCCTCTGTGTGCGCCTTGCTTTCGTTTCCCTTCGCGCAACCGTGCGCGGGAGCCAGCCCAGAAGGAAAACCCAATGTCCTCCTGATCGCCATCGATGACCTCAATGACTGGGTTGGTTGTCTGGGCGGGCATCCAGACGCCCGAACGCCTCATATTGACCGCCTCGCCAAGCGGGGAGTCCTTTTCACTAACGCTCACTGCCAGGCCCCCATCTGCAATCCCTCCCGCACCAGCATCATGTATGGATTGCGCCCCTCGACCTCAGGAGTCTACATGAACGCTCCCCGCCCTTGGACCGTTCCAGCCCTGAAAAATCACGTGACGATGGCGCGCCACTTTGCCGCCAATGGATACCTCACTCTCACAACTGGCAAAATCTACCATGGATCCGGCCTCCCTCCGGGAGACTTCGACGTCGTTGGCCCACGCCCCGGGCAACGCCTCGAGCGGGACGCCCGGCTCATCAAGGAGCTGAAGGGGCTCTGGGACTTCGGGCCCCAGACATACAAAGAAGACTTCTTTCAGGACCACGCCGACGCGAGCTGGGCCATCGAGCAAATTAACGCCAGTCACAATAAGCCCTTCTTCCTCGCAGTNGGCTTCTACCGGCCCCACGTCCCTTTCTACTCCCCAGCCCGAGTCTTCCAGGAGATTCCGAAAGCTGAAGTCAATCTTCCCCCCGTAAAAGCTGGCGACCGGGATGACCTGCCCGAGATTGTCAATGAGCTGACCATCGCCCCTGCTGCGCCTACGCATGATTGGTTCGTCAAGGGTGGTCACTGGAAGAACGCCGTACGATCCTATCTGGCCTGCGTCCGGTCGACCGACGAGCAAGTCGGGCGGCTGCTAGATGCTATTGAAGGAAGTCCGCACGCCGGAAATACTGTGGTTGTCCTTTACTCAGACCANGGGTTTTTCCTTGGAGAAAAAGAGCGTTGGGCCAAGCAATCGCTCTGGGAACGCGCTACCAGAGTCCCCTTCATCATCTCCGCTCCTGCCATGAATAAAGGAACGCGTTGCAGCCGGCCTACTGAGCTTCTCAGCATCTATCCCACTCTTATCGATCTCTGCGGCCTGCCCAAAATGCGAGCCCTCGAGGGAGCAAGTCTTGCCCCTCTTCTCATGGATCCGAAGGCCCAGTGGCAAAGGCCGGCCCTTACCACTCATGGCAAAAACAATCACGCTNTCCGAACAGAACGTTATCGCTACATCCGCTANTATGAGGGATCCGAAGAGCTTTACGATCTACAGACCGATCCCAACGAGTGGACTAATCTCGCTGCAAAAAAGGAGCTAGCTCCAGTTAAGCAACAGCTCGCCAGGTGGATTCCAACAGTCAATGCCGATCCTGCGAGGAGTGCCGCGCCCCGAAAAAGCAAGGCCCCCAGGAAGGGGGCCAAGTAGTAGCTCGCTCCGGGGCTTTCCCCAATTTCGGCTCGGACCACACTCATTCCACTCTCTGCCAGATCTCTCGAAGGATTTCGACTTTTCGCCAAATCGGCCTTCCTCCAAGCTCTGCCCCCATGCCGCGTCTCAGCTTTCTCCTCCTGTGCCTCCTCCTTCCCGCTTCCTCCCCGGGCCAGCCAAATATCCTCTTCCTCTTCGCCGACGATCAGCGCAATCANACNCTCGGGTGCGCGGGCCATCCCNTCGTCAAGACTCCACACCTTGACCGCCTCGCCGCGCAGGGCGTGCGCTTTGAAAATGCATTCGTTACAACCTCCACTTGCTGGGCAAGTAGAGCCTGCCTCTTCACCGGTTGCTACGAACGCCGCCACCTCTACCGGTCCTCACCCGGGCCGCTCAACCCCGATCTCTGCGCGACAAGTTACTTCGCTCTTCTCAAGGCTGCAGGCTACCGCACTGCCCATCTCGGCAAGGAACACGTTGCCATAGCCAAGGAGAGCGCCGCAGCCATGTGGGACATCCGCCGCCGACTAGGGCGCAATCCCTACTTCAAGAAGCAGGCAGACGGGAGCCTGCGCCATACCACTCAGATTTTGGGCGACTGGGGAATCGACTTCCTCAAGGAACAGAGGAGCGACCAGCCCTTCTGCCTGCAGATCTCATTTAACGCAACCCACGCCGAAGATCGTGACAAACGGCCAGGAGTGGGACACTTCCCATGGCCAAGAGTGATGGATGGACTCTACGACGACCAAGAGATGCCTCAGCCCGCCCTCAACGACACTGCCATCTACGAGGCGCAACCCGACTTTCTCAAGAACTCCCTCAACCGGGAGCGCTTCTTCTGGCGCTGGGATACTGCAGAGAAATACCAGACCAACATGCGTGCCTACTTTCGAATGCTGAGTGGGATCGATCACGTCATGGGGCGCCTCGTCGCTCAACTCAATGAGCAGGGCTTGGCAGGAAATACCGTCATTATCTACTCAGCGGATAATGGCTTTTACCTTGGCGATCGCGGATTTGCGGGCAAGTGGACCCACTATGATGAGTCCCTGCGGGTCCCACTCATCGTGTTCGACCCGCGCGCGCCCAAGGGCCGCCGTGGAGTGGTTCAGAAGGAAATGGCACTTAACAGTGACCTCGGCTCCACCATGCTTGAACTGGCTGGCCTCCCTGCGCCCGCAAGCCATACCGGCCGAAGCCTTCTCCCCATTCTCAGGGGAGCCCCTCCAAAGGACTGGCGCCGGGACTTTCTCTGCGAATTCATTGCCGTCCCTCGGACCATCCCGCACTGGGAGGGGGTGCGCGACAAGGAATGGCTCTACGCCCGCTACCTCGTCGACGGCCCTGATAAGCCCCCTTTCGAGTTTGTTCACGACCTGAGAGAGGATCCCCAACAACTGGTCAATGTGGCTGCTCTGCCCGCCAGTTTGCAGACCGAAGCTCATGCCCTCGCCCTGGCCAGACTNCGCCAGCGCTGCGACNAACTGGTAGCCGCCAACGGGCTGCGCCTCCGGGACTTGAGCCGGAAAAAGAAGTAGTGNTACCGGCCTAGCGCTAAGAGNGAAGGGTNNTCACCGGATATTCTCAATCGCTTCCACCACCCGGGCCCCTTCTGCGCGGACCTTTTTGGGCATGACAGCTTTGACCTTGGCCATGGGAACCACTCCTTCTCGCCCGAGCGCCTCTAGCGCATTGGCAGCAGCAAGAGACTCATAGACGTTCCCTTCATTGACAACCTTGGCGAGCACCGGGAGGCTCTTCGCGCTCTCCCCGAGATGACCCAGCGCTTCCGCGGCCACTACTCGCACATCAAACACCGGGTCCTCGAGCAACTCCACGAGGTCATCGCTCAACGCAGCTGCCTCCTTGCGGAGCATCAGTGCTCCCGTCGCACCCCAGTAGCGCATCAGGGCCGAATTATGCTGCAGGCATCCCCTGGAGAAGGAAAGCCCCGCNCCCAAATCACCACGGACGGCCTTGCTGGCAGCGGCAAGGACCTCATCCGCCGGATAATCCTTGTTCTGGGCAAATGCGTGAATCGTTCCGGGTCCAGCCAGTCGGGCATACATTCCCTCCGGAATCAACCCCGTGTCCCGTGTCCTCAGAATCTCCTTCCTCAGCTTCTCTCGCAGGCCATTGAAAACCTCCCGGTGCTCCTTTTTGCCGGCCAGATTGCGGACCTGGAAGGGATCATTCTTGATTATATAGAACTCCTCCGCCTGCTTCCGTTGCCAGAAGCGCGCCTGCACGTCGTTGCATTTCCCNGCCTTGAAGGCCTNATACCACGAGCCCATGCTGGCTAGAACACGAAAGGGATAGGTGTAGGCCTGACCGAGAGGGCGGTGGGGAGAGAAATTATGCACGTAGAGATGCTCCTTGGTGCGGATCGCGCGTACGGTGTCATAGCGCTCGTCCATCCGCCCCCGGAAGAGATAGACGAAATCACGCTCATGAGCCCCAGAACCAAGGAAGGGCCGGCCTTCCCATATCCTGGGAATCTCGAGGCCACAAAGATTCGCGGCAGTGGCCGGAAAGTCCACAAAAGCGACCAGTTGATCGGACGTTTCCCCAGGCTTACCGGGTGCAAGATGCTTCCACTTGTCTGGGAAGCGAATGATGAGAGGAACCCGTGAGCCCGAGTCGTGGATGTTACGCTTCCCTCGCGGGAGCGCTCCGCCGTGATCCGCGTAGTAAAACACAATAGTGTTCTCCGCCTCCCCCAGTTCCTCCAGCTCGCGCAATTTGTCGCCCACCCACTTATCCATCAGGAAGAGATTATCGAAGTAGCGCGACCAGTTTTCGCGGATGACCGGGGTATCCGGATGGTAGGGCGGAAGTATTACCTCGCCGGGTGGCACGACCCGCTGAGGGGGGTTTTCCTTCATGCGTCCGCGGTAGGCCTTGTCCGTGGTCTGCCCCTCGTGAGAAAGAGTNGTATTAAACACGGCGAAGAANGGCTGGCCTTTCTTCCNGTTCCTGTAATGCGCTCTNCCGTTGCTCTCGTGCCAACCCACGTCCTTCCAACTCGCACGCTTCCCGTTGATCGACATATTGTAGTCAGTCTTCGAATTGTTGGTGCAATAGTAGCCGGCTTCCCGGAATACCTGCGGGTAGTAAACTACCGCCCCGGGCACGGGCACACTGCTACGGTGGTTATGAACGCCCAGCGTAGAGGCGTTCATTCCCGTTATCAGAGTAGAGCGCGCCGCGGAGCAGACCGGCGCTGAGGAAAAGGCGTTGAGATATCTNACCCCCTGCTTCGAAAACCGATCAAGATGAGGCGTCTGGGCCTGGACGTCCCCGTAGCACCCGAGATAAGGGCTGTTGTCCTCACTCGTGATCCAGAGGATGTTAGGCCGATTCGCTCCTTGGGAAAGAAGCGAGCCCCACAGGAGTAGAAGGGCAAGAGACAAGATACGGTCCATGGACAAGCCTTAGCCGCAGAACGCGCCCAAGGCAACACCACCCCACTGGGAACTCTCCGCTGCGGCCCATAATACACTGAACCGGTAACTTTTCCTTTGTGGCAGCCTGAGTCTCGCTAGCCTGCCTCCTCAGATGAATCGCCTCCTTGTTCTCTTCGCCCTGATCGGGACTTCTCTGGCTTCACATGCAGCGCCAGACAAAAAGCCCAATATCGTCTTCCTGTTTGCTGATGATCTGGGGCGCTATGCCTCCGCATATTCCGATCCGCAACGCCCCTCGGCAAACGACATCGTCTCCACTCCCGTGTTTGACCGGATTGCCGGCGAGGGAGCCCTAGGCTGGAACGTTTTTGTCTCTGCTCCTTCCTGCTCTCCCTCACGGGCCGCCCTGATTTCAGGGCGACACTTTTTCCGCAATGGTTCCCATTCCCAGCTTCACTCCCCATGGCACGGGAATCGTGCGGAGGACCCTTGGAATGAAGTTAAAGGCTTCGGGCTGCTTTTGCAGGAAGCCGGATATCACATCGGATGGTCCCACAAAATGCATATCGCTGAAGACCGGATGGGCGGGAAACAGAACAACTTCCGATCTGCCGGCGGGAAGGTGAATCAGTTTTCGCAAAACGTAAGCAGGGCAATCGGCGAAGACGATAGCAAGGCCTCTATTAAAAAAGCAAAGCAGCAACTCTACGACGAATGCCGCAAAAACTTCCGGTCCTTTTTATCGAAACGAAAGCCCGGGCAGCCTTTTTACTATTCCTTCCATCCAACCAACCCCCACCGCAAATGGACCAAGGGCTCTGGGAAAAAGCTCTGGGGCCTGAACCCGGATGCGCTCGCCAAGGTCATGCCCCCTTTCCTTCCCAACGTCCCCGAGGTCAGGGAGGACCTTGCCGATTATCTCGGGGAAGGCATGGCATTTGACCGGAGCTGTCAGGAAATTATCAGCGAGCTGGAGAGCCTTGGCGAACTNGATAATACCCTGCTGGTCATTTCCGGGGACCACGGCGCTCCCGGGTTCCCTCGCGGCAAGACCAACTGCTATGACTTTGGAGCCCGAGTCCTCTTTGCCGCCCGGTGGCCCGGTTATATCGAGTCAGGACAGGTCATCAGCAAGCCTATCTCCCTCATTGACCTCGCCCCTACCTTTCTGGCCGCAGCCGGGCTGCAACCCGAGAATGGAATGAATGGACAGGACTTGTTGCCATCCCTCTCCAAGGGNGATCACAGCCAGCTCAGGGGCTGGGCCCTCATTGGCCGGGAGACCCATGTCAATACCGCCCGGGGCGGTCTTCCTTACCCGACTAGGGCCCTGCGAACCGAGGACTATCTCCTGATCATGAACTTCGCCCCGGATCGGGCCCCCATGGGCGAGCCTCTTAAACTNAACGATCCCAATCCTCCATCCTACCAGCAGCTGGAGAACAGCACCAGGCTTGCCTTCGGCGACATCGATGCNGGCCCTACCAAGGCATGGATGGTGACGAACAGGAATAACCCCAAATACGCACGGCATTGGGCTCTCGGATTCGGGCCCCGGCCGGCGGAAGAGTTTTATGACCTCACCAGCGATCCTCACCAGGTCAACAATCTTGCGAACAATAAGGCCTATGACGCAATTCGTGAAGGGCTGCGAGGACTTCTCGTGGATGAACTTCGCCGGAATAAGGACCCCCGCCTGAATGGAGACACCTTCGACAAGCCTCCGTATAATAAAGGAACCCGCCCTGGTCAGACCCGGCGGTAGTAAGGAGAAAATTCGATTGCTCTGCTTGCAGACAAGGCCTGCCCTTGCTAAGGGCGCAGGCTCATCACCCGAGCATCTCCATGCGCTACCTCGTAAAAGTTTTTCTCTACCAGATTGAGCCAGAAATCTGGCGCCGCTTTTCGATTCCCTCCGAAGCGACCTTCCGCCAGCTCCATGAGGCCATCCAGCAGGCNATGGGGTGGGAGGACAAGCAGTGGCATGAATTTCGTCACGGCAAGGGAAAGCGCCTTCTGGACGTCATCGGCCCGGACCACGAAGAGGTCGAAAAAGGGGAGAACTTTCAGGAGGAGGGATCGATTTCGATCAAGAAGTTCATCGGCAGGCGGCATTTTCCTGTCCGCCTGCTCTATCGCTACGACTTCAATGAAGAGTGGGTTCACGAAATCTGTATCGAGGGGAAAACTGATGAGGGAGAAGGAGACCTTCCCATTCTGATCGAGGGAGCGCGGGCCTGTCCCCCCGAGGATTCCGGCGGCGCTTTCGGCTACATGGCGGCCCTCAACGGCGACCTCATGTGGCTTGACGATNATTACGACCCCGAGGCCTTCAGCCCACAAGCAGTGCAATTCGTAAAACGCCGAGCCCGTAAATAAGCGGNCTCGCTCATCCCTTGAGGTAGANAGCCACNTTATCACTCCTGCGCTCGCCCTCTTCATTACACTGCCAGCAGGTTCCACTCTCAACATCAAGNGCGGTAAGCCACTGCCCGNCGTAAGCCCAGGTATCGATGCATATCGCGTGCCCGAGATTAGCAGGAACTCCACCCTTCTGAGCGGTGTGACCACAGACCATGGTCTTTCCGCTACGATGAGGAGGCACTTTCCTGAACTTCTCCCAGAAAAGCATGAAGGGGTCCTGGTCCTCTAGCGCGAGGTGCGAGACCGCATTCGCATGAACGAAAAAGTGTGTCTCTGATTCATGGAACCGAAGGCCTCCCTCAATAAATTCCCAATGCTCCACCGGAATCGACTGAAGACTTTCACCGTCGTAGGACGCAACGGTGGAACTGCCCCCCACTCCTTCTCCCATCCACCGGGCCAGAGCAGGGGCTGAGTCTCTTGCCTCAAGCATCATGAGCTCATGGTTTCCCATCAGGCTTATTACCCGGGTTCGCTCGCGAAGCTNTAGAATTGTATCGATGACCCCCTTGGTATCTGGACCGCGGTCCACGTAGTCTCCTAGCGTCACAACCGTATCTTCTTCATTGATCCCCACGTAGTCGATCAGCCCACAAAGGGAAGAGCTGCATCCATGTATATCCCCAATTGCAATAGTTCGCATGCCGTGCTGGAACCATACGCCCTCTTACCTCTCGACTTGCAAGTTCCATTCCCTGCAGCCAACCTTTTCTGCTCATGCCACTATTGNTGTTCCCTGCCCTTGCCACAGGCCTCCTGCTCTTTTTCTCCAGCGGNACGGGGCGCGCCACCGATCCCAACATCATTGTGTTTCTGGCAGACGACATGGGAATGGGGGACACCTCGGTCTACCAGGACTGGACCGGCAATAAGGATGCCCAGCAACTCCATACCCCCAACATGGAGCGTATTGCCAACATGGGCGTAAGGTTCATGGACGCCCACTCCCCGCACAGCCGCTGCAGCACCTCCCGCTACGCGCTACTCACCGGGCGCTATTGCTGGCGTAGTTCGCTCAAATACTGGGTTCTCTTTGGAGTCCAGTGTGACCCCCTGATCGAAAAGCCCCGCCCAACAATTGCCTCCTTTCTCCGTGACAATGGATACCGGACCGGGATGGTGGGAAAATGGCACCTCGGCTTAGGATATCGACGCGAGGACGGCACCCCTTCGAAGGGCTGGGCGGATGCCGATCTCACCAAGCCCCTCGCAGATGGGCCAACCGACCATGGCTTTGACTTTTTTTATGGCATTTCCCGGAGTCACCCCACCTCAGGGCCCGGTGGCAAGCACCCTAGTGGGGCAGACCAGCAGCGGGGCCCCGGATGGATTCACAATCGCCGGATTGTGGGCGCAACCGGAAACGGGAAGGAGCTCGATGGGTCCTATGTCCTTGAGAAGATTGGGCCTACTCTGCATGCCAAGGCCTTCGATTTCCTCCGGAGTGCAACTGCATCAAAAAAGCCGTTTTTCCTCTACTTTGCCAGCCCCGCCAACCACACCCCTCATACTCCCTGCAAGTCCATGGCTGGCCGCAAGGTTGCGGGAGCAAGCCAGCATGTGGATGGCAGGCCAACGGGCAGTAAGCGGCTGGATTTCATTCATGAGAATGACGTTCAGGTGGGGCTCCTTCTCGACTTCCTTCAAAGAGCTGCTGACCCACGCCGCCCCGGACACAAGCTTCTCGATAACACCCTCTTTATCTTCGCAAGCGACAATGGCGCGGAAAACAGGTCCAAGACTGCCACCGGCCCCCTCCGAAGCAACAAAGGGTCCACATATGAGGGCGGACACCGTATTCCCTTCTTCGCCTCCTGGCCAGCTGGGAAGCTCGGCGACGGGCGGCCAAAAACCCCGGGAAGAACCTCNACCCGGCTTCTTGCTCTTAACGACCTGTTNGCAACGTTTGCGCAAATTCTCGGCAAGGCCCTGCCAGACCTTTCCAAGGGAGAGATCGGAGCGGAGGACAGCACCTCGCAACTAGCAGCCCTCCGCGGNGAAGCCTGCCCTCCTCGGCCCCCAGTTTTCCCGAATGACCACAACGAAGCGTCCAAAANGAACTCTGAACTGCGGGCGGTAGTTGCAGTCCGCTCCAATGCCTGCCCCCTGAAGGGCCAGTGGAAACTTTTCCTGGACCATCGTTTCGCCCTTGAGGGAGAGCTTCACCCTACCGAGCTCTACAACCTCGAAACAGACCAGTTCGAACAGAGGAACCTCCTGAACGACCCTGCCGCCAAGCCCGCCTTGGACTTCCTCCTGAAAGAAGCCACCAAGGCACGGGGAGACAAAGGCTCCTCGAGACCATAAGGCAAGGCTCTCTCTGCTTTTACCACTAACACCGCTTCCCGCTTGCAGAACCCAGACTCCTTTTCTTTGCTGAAACGATGAAACGCACAGTCTTTCTTGGCACCTACACCAACGGTCAGAGTAAGGGGATCTATTCCTGCCGCTTTGACGATGTCACCGGCACATTGTCGGGGTTTCGTCTCGCGGCCGAAACACCGAGCCCTTCCTTCCTTGCTCTGCACCCAACCGGGAAGTTCCTCTATGCCGTCAATGAGACCAACNATTTCGATAGTGAAGCCTCTGGTTCGGTCACCGCCTACCGTATTACCGACCCGGGCNCCGGGNTGTTGGAAAAACTCAACACCGTCAGCTCCCATGGAGCACACCCCTGCCACCTCATTCTTACTCCAGAGAGCGATGCCGTCATTATTGCGAATTACACAGGGTCGACCGTCACCACGATTGAGATCCAGGATGACGGATCCCTCGGTAAAACCCTTAATCGAATTCTTCATAAGGGCTCGAGTGTCCTCAAACCCCGGCAGGCAGAGCCCCACCCCCACGCTGTCAACCTCGACCCCGCCAACAGGTTTGTGTTTATCTCTGACTTAGGAATGGACCAGATCGTCCGCTACGAACTCGAAAAGGGGGGGCGCCTCAGCGAACGGCGCGGGGCAACCGCGGTCGATCCGGGAGCGGGGCCACGCCACTTCGCTTTCCATCCGAAGGCCGCGTTCGGCTATGTCCTCAACGAGATCACCCGCACGATCACGGCCTTCCGCTACACCCAGTCCAGCGGCGAGCTTACAGAAATCCAGACCATCTCCACTGTCCCTGATGGGTGGACCCGGGGATCCACCGCGGAAATCTTCGCCCATCCCAGCGGGAGATTTCTTTATGCCTCCAATCGGGGCCATGACAGCATCGCCTGTTTTCACATCCATCAAGGTTGCGGAAAACTGAGCCTGGTTGACCTCGAGAAGACCGGGGGGCGGACCCCGCGCAACTTCAACCTGGACCCTTCTGGTAAGTGGATCATCGCGGCCAACCAGTTCAGCGGGGACCTTCATGTCTTTTCCATCAACCAGAAAACAGGCGCCCTCGACCCGGCTGGGGGGCGCCTCGAAATACCTAATCCCGTCTGCGTGGTTTTCCTCTAAATATCCCGCTCCAGCGTTCCCATACAGACTGGAGCTCTCTTGCTCATCTCTCTCCTTATCCCAATCATGAAATCAATTCTCCTCCTCCTTGCTTCCGGATTGTGGGCTCTCAGCGTTGCTGCAGAACGCCCAAATATCGTCCTCATCATGGCCGACGACATGGGCTACTCCGACATAGGGTGCTATGGCAGCGAGATTCGCACTCCCGTCCTCGACCAACTTGCCCGTAACGGCCTGCGTTACACCCAGTTCTATAACACCTCCCGCTGCTGCCCAACCCGGGCAGCCCTTATCAGCGGACTCTACTCACACCAGACCGGCATGGGCCTGATGGAAGGAGACCGGGGCTGGCCCGGCTACCGGGGTTCTATCAATAAAACCTGTGTCACCCTTGCAGAAGCCCTCAAGGGAGCTGGTTACCTTAATTACATGTCAGGAAAGTGGCACCTGACCCGGCACAAGAGCCCCAATGGGGATATCTCGGCGTGGCCGATGCAGCGTGGCTTCGACCGCTTTTACGGCACCATCACGGGAGCGGGTAGCTTTTACGACCCCGCTACGCTCTGCCGAGGCAACACCTACATCACCCCCGAGAATGACCCGGATTATCAACCGGACTCCTTCTACTACACCGACGCCATCAACGACAATGCGATCGCTTTCATCTCCGATCACTGCGGGAGCAGCAAGGCCGCCGATAAACCTTTCTTTCTCTATGTCTCCCACACCAGCGCTCACTGGCCCATGCACGCTCCGGAGGCCGATATCGCAAAATATAAGGGCGCCTACGACAAGGGCTACCCCGCGATCCGCGAGGCCCGTTACAAGAAAGCCATCGAAATGGGCGTCGTCGATGGTAAGTGGCCGATGTCCAAAGGACTCGACTGGGAAGGATTCCAGCATAAAGCCTGGGATATCCGCTGCATGGAAACATATGCTGCCATGACCGAGATCATGGACCGCGGTATTGGCAGAATTGTCAACGAGCTGAAGAGGCAAAAGCTCTTCGACAATACTCTGGTAATTTATCTACAGGACAATGGCGGTTGCGCAGAGGGATACGGCCGAGCTAACAACTCCAGCCAGAAGGACCGCTTTAACTTCAAGCCTCTCGGAAAGGATGGGTTACAGACCAAAATCTGGCCTCCCATGCAGACCCGTGACGGAAGGTTTGTCCGCACCGGACCTGAGACCATGCCCGGCGGGGAGGACACCTTCGTTGCCTACGGACCGGGCTGGGCCAATGCGTCAAATACCCCTTTTCGAGGCTACAAACACGACCCCTACGAGGGGGGAATCGGCACCCCTTTCATCGTCAGCTGGCCTCAGGGAATCGCAAAAGAGAGCAACGGAAAGGTCGTGCATGATGTCTCCCACCTCATTGACCTGATGCCTACCTTTGTAGAAGCCGCAGGAGCAACCTACCCAGCGAAATATGACGGCAATACGATCCAGCCCATGGAGGGGATCAGCCTCATTCCAACTCTCACCGGAAGAGCACTCGAGCGGAAGGCGCCCCTCGGATTTGAGCACCANGGCAACCTNGGCCTCCGCGATGGCAAATGGAAAATNGTTTCGATGTATCGNGGAAAACAGCCCCGCAAGTGGGANCTTTACGANATGGAAAATGACCGGACCGAGCTCAATGACCTTGCCGGNAAGATGCCCNAAAAGCTCANCTCCATGGTGGCCTCCTGGCAATCGTGGGCAGATCGAGTNGGGGTGCAGCCGTGGCCCATTCCACGGTATGACCCTGAGAAGTCGAAATAAGCGGCCTCCTACCTACGCACTCCTGAACCAATGCGCGCTCTCCTAATCACCATCATTGGACTCTCGCTGGGAGGATTGTCAGTCGAGGGCAAACCCAACGTCCTCTTCATCGCAATTGACGACCTGAATGATTATATCTCGCCGCTCGATAACCATCCCGGGATACAGACCCCGCATTTTGAGCGCCTCGCCCGCCGCTCAGTAAATTTCACCAACGCCCACTGTGCCGCCCCCGTCTGCCATGCTTCGAGAGTCGCGATCATGACAGGCGTCCACCCTGTTAAGTCCGGTATCTATCGCAACATGTTTGGCGCGCGGGGACCCCGATGGCGGCATGAGTCCAAAGTCCTGGAAAAGGCCGTGGTCCTCTCTCAGCACTTCCGGGATCATGGCTATCTCGCCGCTGGCGGGGGCAAAATCTTCCACACCCTCCAGTGGACCCCGCATGATTCCCAGAATGATCCCGGAGCTTGGGACCAATACCGCGGCGACCCCAACAACCCCATCGCTCCAGATTGGCCGAGACCGAAGCTGATCCCCGACGCCAAAGCGGGCCTTACCAAGGGGCGTCCATTAGGGGGAGGCTCACAACTCTTCGGGGCCGCACCTCTGGAACTGCCGGATGAAAAGACGGGAGACCACATGGTTGTTGACTGGGCTATCACACAGATGAAACAGGAGCGGGAAAAGCCTCTCTTTCTAGCGGTGGGCCTTTTCCGCCCTCATATTCCCTGGGAGGTCCCCCGCAAGTGGTTCGACATGTATCCGCTGGAAGACATCAAACTTCCTCCGCACCGCAAAGATGATCTGACCGATGCTCACAACCACGGTCGGACCCACTGGCACAAGTGGGTGATAGAGAACCAGCAATGGGAGAAGCTCATGCAGGGCTACCTCGCCAGCATTTCTTACGTGGACCACCAGCTGGGCCGTCTCCTTGACGGTCTCGATGCAACCCCCGGCATGAAGGACAACACCATCATTGTTCTCTGGAGCGATCACGGCTTCCATATCGGCGAAAAGGCCAACTGGGAAAAGTTTGCCCTCTGGGACCAGACCTCGCGGGTTCCCCTCTTCATTCACGCCCCGGGGGTCAGCAAGGATGGGGAGACAACAAGGCAGCCGGCTACCCTCACGGACGTTTATCCTACTCTCTGTGAGCTGGCAGACATTCCCATTCCCGGCCANTGCGATGGGCTCTCACTGGTTTCCCAGCTAAAGAAACCGGGCACCAAGCGAGACCGCCTCGCCCTTTGCTCCTTCCAGTTCTGGGGTGAGCAAGCTCCTTCCCACGGAGTTGCCGATGAGCGCTACCGCCTTATCCGTTATGGCAATGGATTTGAGGAACTCTATGACCTGAAAAATGATCCCCAGGAATATGAGAACCTGATCGACGATCCGAATCTCGCCTCCATCAAAATGCGCCTCGCCCTCGGCATTCCCGCAACCCCGGCGCCCCTTGCCACGCTCCCCAAGGACTCCCCTCACCATCGGGCCAACCAGAACAGAAAGTAGCCATCTTTGCCTCAAAGGAGCCCTTNCTCTCCTGCTTTTTCCAGAAACTGTGGCAGCCAAAGAAGAAACGAATTCTCCAAGAAGATTCCGATGGCTTCCCCTTGTGGGCTTGGTAGTCCTCGGACTGGGCGCCATGTTCTTCCTTGGGCCCTCCTTCAATGAGCGGGGAACCAGCGACAATCCTGACGGAAGTTCATTCGGAAGGCTGGCTGATCAGTTGCGCGGGTTGTTTGGCTTCGACTCTGATGGTGTCATCACCCGGGACGGCCAGCTTTACCTCCGGCAGGATGTTCAGCACGTTCACCGTCGCAGTTTTCTGGCTAGCCCTCAAGGCTCAGGGTCCTCTACCCGAAACTGGAATCCCCTCCCCGCGATCACCGATTTTCATCAACAACTGAAGGATAGGGGAATCCGGCTCATCCTTCTTCCCCTGCCCTCGAAAGCAACCCTTCCGGATGGCGCCATAGAACCNGTNGTCAACGAGGGCTACTATGAATTCNTCCGCATTCTGAAATCCGAGCATCAGATTGAGGTCGTGGATGTCCTTCCTCTTCTGGTGAGCATGTCCACTCAAGGGGAATCCCCGTTTCTCAGGGGAGACAGCCACTGGTCCCCGAAAGGGATGGCCAGAGTTGCCCGCCTTGTCGCGGACCGCACTTCCGTTCAGCTCCCTATCTCTTCTTACGAGACCATCGACCGAAAGCTGACCCTCACCGGAGATCTCGCTCAGGTCCGTGGCCCTGGATATGAAGATCAAATCACCTCCAGGATGGTCCTCGAATCCAATGGGCAGCTGTGGAAGCCTCGACCCAAAGCCCCTTATCTCCTGCTGGGGGACGGCTTCACTAATATCTATTCGAAGCCAGGTAACGGCTGGGGCAAGGGCGCCGGATTAGCGGAGACCCTCAGCCTTGAGATGGGCACGCCAACAGACCGCCTTAGCACGACCGATAATGGAGCTTTTGGGAGCCGGGAAGTTTTGGCCATGAATCCGGAGAGACTGGCTAACAAATCAGTGGTGGTCTGGCAATTTGCGGTGCGGGAGCTTTCCTTTGGCGATTGGAAGATACTGCCTATTCCCCAACTTAAGGAGAAACCTTCTCCCGGGATTACAACGTCTCCCCAGCCTTTGGAGGGGACAATACTCAAAACCGCCGAAATGCCCGCCCGGGACCGCACCCCTTACCGGGAAGCGGTTCGGGAAATCATCATCACGGATGTTCGCAGTGGCTCCGGCCAGATAGTCGGGCCAGTCATCTTGATGGGCCTCTCCGTGCAAGACCACCTCCCCACCGGGCTAGCCCGGTGGGAGATCGAAGACAAGGTGGCGATTGAAGTTGTCCCATGGGACTCAGTCGAATCTACCCACGGGCGCCTGCAACGATTTCGCCTTCCTCTTTCCGGCCAAGACCTTCCCCGCTTCTGGATAAAATAGCGCTGCGGGAGTAGAGCCCTAAAGGGGGGCCAGAAGCTCCTTCAAGGTTTCTTCATCTGGGGCGGTGANCTTGTTTGCGCCGGCTAGAAGATCATCAGCCAGCTTAGCTTTATCAACTTGCAGCTTCTGGATGCGCTCTTCCACCGTTCCACTACAGATCAGNCGGTGAACAAAAACAGGTCTGGTCTGACCAATCCGGTAGGCTCGATCAGTCGCCTGGGCCTCNGCGGCAGGATTCCACCACGGATCATAATGAATCACAGTATCCGCTGCAGTCAGGTTAAGCCCTGTCCCCCCCGCTTTAAGGGAAATCAGGAAAATGGGCATCTCNCCCTCCTGGAACTGCTCCACGAGCTCGCCACGATTACGCGACGAGCCCGTAAGCTCCAGATAAGAAATTCCCTGCGTCCGCAGCCTCTCCCGGATGAGGCCCAGCATTGTCGTGAACTGTGAGAACAGCAGGATACGGCGCCCCTCTTTCACAAGCATCTCGAGAAGATCGGTGAGGTAATCAAGTTTCGCAGAGGCCAGTTCATTTGCCTCTCTCATGCCCAGCAACCGGGGGTCGCAGCAGATTTGACGTAGCTTCAACAGGGCATCCAGAAAGACAATCCGACTCTGCTCAATGCCCTGCGCAGCAATGGCCTGTCGAACGCGCCGATCCATCGTCGCACGCACCGTCTCATAAAGGTCCTTCTGGCCGGTATTCAGTTCAATCGGGTGAACCAGAATGGTCTTCGGAGGAAGTTCAGACGCCACCTCATCCTTCGTGCGCCGCAGGATCAGGGGAGTGATCCTCCTCCTGAGATCCTCTTTCCGGTCCTCATTGTCCTCTTTTTCAATCGGAGTCTGGAAGCGGGCCCTGAAGGCCTCCTCGCTTCCGAGGAAGCCGGGCAGGAGGAAGTGCATCAGCGACCAGAGCTCACCCAGATTATTCTCAATTGGTGTCCCCGATAGACAGAGCCGCTGAGCCGCTTGCAGCTTGCAGGCCGCCTTGCTCACTTTTGCCGCTGAGTTCTTAATATTCTGCGCCTCGTCGAGAACGACCAGATGAAAGTTCATGCTTTCCAGCACTTCCACATCGCGCTGGAGCAACGCGTAAGAAGTGAGCACCACATCGGCGTGGGGGACATTTCTAAAGTCCTTCTTTCTACCCGGGCCCTGTAGCACCAAGACNCTCAAGGTGGGCACAAACTTTGCTGCCTCCTTCTTCCAGTTTGGAACCACCGAGGTTGGAGCTACCACCAAAGTCGGGCGCCCCTCGCTCCGGCCAGAGGCCCTCTCCGCAAGAATATGTGTCAGAGTCTGCAAGGTCTTACCCAGTCCCATGTCATCCGCGAGAATTCCATTGAGCTGACACTGGGCAAGGCCCTGCATCCACTGGAAGCCCTCAAGTTGATAATCGCGAAGGGTTGCCTGCACCCCCTGAGGAGGCTCTTCAGTGGCAGGCTGGCTGAGCTTCTCGATTTGCNGAACCAACCGGCTCAGGCCTTTGCCGGGATCCATCGTGAGCTCGGAGCTTGAAGCCAAATGAGCAGCATCAACCGGGTGGAGGAATGGCCGGTTAGGATCTACCAGGGAGGCGAGCTGGCGCAAAATCCTTTTGAGCCGGTCGACCGGGATCTGGAGCGCTCCGCCCTCAGGCAGGTAGACCAGGTGGTGCGACCGGTTGGAGAGATCATCCAGCATATCGAGAGTTCCATCTTCCAGCAGCTTTGCGAGGATTGGAAGGAGGTCCAGCCGCTCTCCTTCCAGATCGAATCCTACCGACAAGGANAACCATCCTCCTGACTGCTCCGAGAGAGACCCTTCCCAGTCTCCCGGCTCGGTTACGTAAACCGGGAATCCAACCTCTTCGTCGACTGAAACCTCCCAGCCNCGGCCCTCAAGTTTAGGCACTGCTTCGGCTCGAAACCATGGCCAGTAGAGATCTGGCGTATTCAAACTGGGCTCGGGAAACCACGCGGACTCNGCCGAGGACGACGAATCCCGCTCTCGTTCCAGTCCTAGCAGGAATCGATAGCTTGGCTGTGCTCCCAGATGCGTCAGCCCAAGCTGAGCCAGGTCCCGGGCGGCGGCGGACTCGGCCTTAAGGTCGCGTACAATTTCGAGCATTCCCTCTGACGTTTCAATGAGGACTGCGCTATCGCCACCCGTATGCAGGGCCAGATCGTGGCCCTCATAGCTCGCCGTTGGTCGGGCGACCAGCCATTCATCCCGGTTCGAAGCCCTCAGGGATTGCAGGAGCATCTGAACAGGACGGCTATTGGCGGGCTCCAGCCGGACTTCCAACCGGAACGTTGGAGAAACTTCCAAAGTTCCCCGGGGGATGGTCCCACGAGAAGGGGCCTCCTTCTTCGGGCCCGCGGGAGGCATGCGAACATACGCGCTACCCCCTGACAGGAGGCGGTCTACGGTAGTCTTTTTGCCCGCAGCCATGAGCGCAGCCGCCGCATGCTGACAATAGTAAGCGTAGGGACAACTGCAGGAGGCATCTATTTCCCAGAGCCCCTCGCCCTCCTGCCAGGCGGAAACCTCCACCTCATAATACTCGCCCTCGATATCCTGCACTCGTGCGGCAAGCACCCCGCCTCCGTCCTCAAGAGGATCCCAAGACATTTCCGAGACNCGGCGTTTCCGGGCCAGTTTGCTTCCGTCCTCCAGTACGAATCCGTCNAACCGCTCCTTCCACGCACCACTAACGAGGAACTCGCGGAGGGCTGGGTTCACGGCCATGGAGTAAAGCGGGCCCCAAAATCCCCGGGCCTCATGCCTCGAGTATGCCCCCGGCCATTGATCTCATCAAGTTTAGGAAGTGCCCCGGCCACGTCATTACCGATTATCTGCTCCGCCCCTCCGCAATGGCCTCGAAGTCTTATCGAAAATTTGTCCATCCTCTGTCATCCCCTCATAGAGAAATTCATCTTTTTTCAGAGTAACCTTAATGAGGTGCCTCAAGGCACGCGCTTCCGCGAGATAGGTTCGCTTCTTCCAGTCCTTGGGAATGTTCCGGGTCTTTACTCCCCACGACCCATCACCCATGTAAAGAATTCCATCTTTTTCGCTCCGCTCACCTCCAAAGATCGGGTGAGTCCGCTTATAGGTATGGTGGTCATTCTCAAAAACACAATCTACCTTGAACTGCTCGAACAATGGGGACCATTCCCTCCGGATATCCATGGCGTCATCCTTGACTCCGGTCCCCCANGCCGGGCGGTGATAGCAGACAAACTGCCGGGGAACTTCTAGCCGNTTTCCGAGAACCCGCCCCAGCCACTGAGTCTGCGCGGAGATGTTTGCGGTATGACCCGAATCAACTCCAACCAGGCTCAAGTAGTCCCCAAAATCGACGGTAAAATTCGCCCCCTCAGACTTCCCGGAAAAGAGACTATAGAAAAATGGGGCGTCTTCTCTCCCAGGCGCATTAGTGGGGCGGTATTGGTATCCTTTCACCTCATGATTCCCGATCGCCACAACCATGGGAATAAGCCGCCCGTCCGGAGCCACCGCGCATTCGTGCCAGGACTCCAGCCAATCCCGCCACCGGCCACCCTTGCTGCCATTGGCATAGGCAAGATCGCCNCCAAGCAGCGCAAAAAGAGGGTTTTCCTTTCCAGCTCGTCGGTTCATTGCGTCGAGCCACGCGCGCGTCCCATACATNTCCCCCCCTGTCACAAAGTTGATTCCTTCCTGAAAGCGTGCCGGAGCAGTTTCAAATTCCCAAGTGCCAACCGGACGGCCCCAGCGGACAATCTTGAATTCATATCGGGTTCCTGGCTTAAGATCCCTGAGGTCGGCACTGAACGCGAGATCCTCTGTGCTTCCAAACTTCCTCTCTCGAATGGAGGCTGAGGACCACGCCCTGCCACCCTTGCTACGGTAGGCGAACTTGTAGCGCGTGGCAGCTCCCTGATCACTCTCCGCCCCTCCAACTTTGGCCCAACCCACTCCCGGGGTTCCACCAGCAAGATATGCCCAGCTCGCTCCCTCCCGGATTACCGGATGAAGCTTTCCGTTCGCCCGATAATCGATCCGGGGGCGCAAGGTNAAATCGGAACTATCGATATTTTCGTTATGNCCCTCAATCGCGATCACCCCCTTCTGGCCCGGCGATGCNGAGCCGATCTTGAAGTACTCCCACACCTCGGCCTCGTGCTTCTTGACCTTGCCGATACTGGCACCTGCTCCCTCGACTCCTTTTCGCAGGATCTCCTTTCCGTCGCGATAAAGAATAAACGCGTCATCATATCGAATTCCCACCGTCAGCTCTGCTCCCTGTGGGGCCCTGGCGGGAACTTCATANGGCCTGCGGATATACACCGAGCGGTATTTCCCCCGCATCGCCTTGAGCACCGTCTGGTCATCATCATCACCATAACCAAATCCGGCAGCGCCAAGCTTCCACTCCCCTCCAGGTTGCTCATCACCGGAGGCCGCAACCCAGTGAATCGACATCGTGGTAGTTGGGTCCTCATGCCACTCGCAGATCGGTCCATATTCGGTGGCATTGACTACGGTGAGGCCCGCAGGAAGAAGAAAGAGAAGCAGTATACGAATCACAAAGCTGGCGAATTAAGGTCCCGAGACTGTCGGCCTGCCAGGCCCCGTTGGCAATGAACTAGCGACCTCAATTCAAAAATGATCCGAAATTCCACTAGTCAGGTTTGCCCCGGGCGGATTCTTCCCTAGGATTTCGCCATGTCCCGCGATGACATTAAGCGCCTGACCGAGCTGTCCTCCTGTGCGGGCTGAGCCTCCAAGCTCGGCCAAGCCGACCTGGCGCAGGTTCTGCGCGGGCTTACCCAGATCGAGAATGAAGCTCTCCTGGTGGGAGCCGCGTCCTCTGACGATGCTGCCGTCTACAGGCTCAGCGAAGACCTTGCCATGGTGCAAACCTTGGACTTCTTCACGCCTATCGTGGACGACCCCTACACTTACGGACAAATCGCGGCGGCCAACTCGCTCTCAGATGTCTACGCCATGGGCGGATTCCCGGTCACGGCAATGAACGTGGTTGGCGTCCCCTTGGAGCATCTTTCTCTCGAGGACGTCAATCAGATCCTCAAGGGTGGCGCGGACAAGGTGGCAGAAGCCGGATGCGTCCTCGCTGGTGGACATACCGTTCAGAATCCCGAACCGCTCTACGGCCTCTCCGTCACCGGCCTCGTTCACCCAGACCAGCTGATTACCAATTCGGGCGCGGAAGCAGGAGACCTGCTGATCATCACCAAGCCCCTTGGCACTGGAATCCTTTCCACCGCTACGAAGCGCGGCGTGGATATCGGGGCCCTTTCCGACCAGTCCATCGCCCTGATGGTGACTCTCAATACCCCGGGCGCAGATCTGGCAAAAGCTGGACTGGTCCGGGGGGGGACCGATGTCACCGGGTTCGGTCTGCTTGGCCATCTTGGAGCAGTGGCGCGGGAGAGCGGAGTCACTGCAGTAGTACGTAGCGNGCAGGTTCCCGCGATCGACGACAAGGTTTTTGCCCTGATCGACGAGGGTTGCGTGCCGGGCGGAACCAAAGCCAACCTTGAGGCTGCATCCAGCACTTTATTCGCTAATGACGTTTCAGAAACGCTCAAGCTTCTTCTCGCCGACGCCCAAACCAGTGGGGGACTTCTCCTTTCCGTGCCTCCGGCGAATCTTGACCAGGCACTCACTCTTCTTAAGGAAAAAGGAGCTCCATGCGCGGAAGTGATCGGGGAAATGAAAACCCGNAATGGCCACGACATTGAGGTCCACTAGGAGGAGNATCGCCCCCTTTCTTGCCAAACGAAGGATCAAGAGGCAGGCTTGAGCGTGGCCCTTTCCGGACCAGCGCGTTTACGGGTCGATGGCAGGTTTCTCGCCCTCGGGGACAAGCGCATATTTCTGAAATGCGTTACCTTCGGGCCGTTCCCTTCCGACGCCGAGCTCGATCCTGCCACCGAATTCCCAAGGATTGCCGCATCCGGATTCAACGCCATCCGGGTCTATACGGGTGCAACNCAGCGCCTGCTCGATTGCGCACAAGAGAATGGCCTACAAGTTCTCGTCGGAATACCCTGGGAGTGGAGTCGGGACTTCCTGGCCGAACCCCGGCTCCGGGCCGAAGGAGAATTACGATTATTGAGTTTTTTAAGAGAGCAGGGAACCCATGCCGCCCTTGGCGCATTGATAGTTGCTAACGAAATCCCATCAGGACTAGTGCGTTGGATGGGACCATCACGAGTTCGACAAGCATTGGAAGACCTCATCGATCTCTGCCGGGAAGAGGCCCCGGAACTTCCTATCGCCTACTCTAATTATCCCAGNACGGAATATCTCGAGCCCCGCAATGCGGACTTCAGCGCATTCAATGTCTACCTCGAGAATCGTGAATCGCAGGCCCTCTACCTTCCAAGGCTACAGAATATTGCGGGGGATCGTCCAATCCTCATCACCGAGTTCGGCCTCGATACTATAAGAAATCCAGAGGACACCCAAGCTTCGCTGTTAANGGGACATCTCGAGGAGTGCCTAGCCGCAGGGCTGGCCGGCACCACTTTTTTCGCNTGGTCCGATCGCTGGNCCAGCCGGGGAGCCCAGATGGAAGACTGGGCCTTTGGGCTGACCNGGCGCGACAAAAGCGAGAAACCCGTTTTGGAGGCGCTCCGCAAAGTCCTTCCAAAAATCTCTACCGCCCGCGTTACCGCGCCTCTCAAGGATGACNCCCTACGGATCTCNGTGGTCGTCTGCACANATAATGGAGCCGCCCATCTGGAGGCCTGCCTGCGTGCCTGCTGCGCGCTGGATTATCCAGATTTCGAGGTTCTTGTTGTTGACGACGGGTCNACCGACCAGACCCCCGAGCTTNCTGCCCGTTTCCCGGAAGTNCGCTACCTCAGACAGGANCACGGAGGGCTTTCTAATGCCCGTAATTANGGAGCCNATGCGGCCACTGGNGAGCTCNTCGCCTANACNGACGATGACTGCCAGCCCGATGTCGATTGGCTCTTCTGGATAGCCCGTTGCTTTGATCACCCCAAGGCCGGAGCCGCCGGAGGCCCCAATCTCCCGCCCTCGCCGGAGAGCCTGCAGGAGGCAATTGTCGCCTCTGCTGCGGGCGCCCCCTCCCATGTCCTTTCCGAGGACNNCCGGGCGGAGCACCTCCCAGGCTGTAACCTCGTCGTGCGCCGGAAAGCCTTGGAAGAAGTCGGGGGGTTTCAGCCCCAGTTCGTCGCTGCCGGAGANGANGTCGACCTCTGCTGGCGGCTCCTCGATCGGGGATGGGAGCTGATATTCGCTCCNCCAGCGTTCGTCTGGCATCGCAGGCGAACCTCCATCGTTCGCTACCTCAGGCAGCAAAGTGGATATGGTCGTGCAGAAGCGTTGCTATTCGACGTTCATCCCGGGAGATTTCGGAATGGGGGAATCCATTGGGAGGGCAGCGTCTACAGCGGCGGCCCAGTAAGTGCAGATGTCCATTCCGTCATTTATTTCGGATCGATGGGACAGGCGGGCTATCAGGGGCTGGCTCATCACACCACCCCACGCCGCCCACTNCACCGCCGTTTTAATTCGCCTGCCTCCCGAGGCCTGCTCAGGCTCTGTGATCTGCTCCAACCAATNATCCGAGCCTTTTCGCGTTGGCGTCATGGAGGTCCCGCTCCGCGGTTTTCCAAAGTGTGCGCGGAAGATCCGCCTCGCGACCTCGAGGGCGCGGGGTGCTCGGAGGTCTCTTTCCTCGGGCCCTCAGATACCGGGCGCCACCAACTTCTTGACGCACTTGGAGGTACAGGCTGGACAGCCTGCGGGGACACCGATCCATGGGATCTGAGGTCCGCACCCTTTCTCCTCCTGACCGCCGATGAACAACACGGCCCGGATCACACTCTAGTAAGAGCAAGACTCCGGCACCCACCCGCCCTGAGAAGCAACGGCATCGCCATAATTGAGGAAGCAGCTCGGCATGTCGGCCTGGAAAGGTGCTGAAAGGGCTTGCACGCCCCCACAGGAAATTTTGCCTGTGACAGGCGTCCCAATTGGCAAAGATCTCTCAACTTTCGATTTCCCGTGCGCACTGAAGACTTTGATTACGACCTCCCCTCAGAGCTGATCGCCTCCCACCCTTTAGCAGAGCGGTCCGCCTCCCGGATGA
>PBTP01000041.1 GCA_002729275.1 Roseibacillus sp.
TCCAATTGGATCTTCCGTCCACCACCAATATCGATCTCTAGCATATCTTAAATATACAGGACGACCGGATGTAAACACCACAAAAATAAAATGATTACTTCTCCCCGGAAGTAAAATCATCCTTCCCAGCCTATTCTGCCGGATTGCCCTCCGGGGCTTTTCCACCCTGCCTTCTCTTCTCTATCGGACCTTCTCTGACTGCACATCTCGCGAACCCCTTCATCAAGATCATGGCAGCTTCCGGCCCGCAGGAATTGGCTTCTCCATACTGCGCCTTTTCTCTCCCGTAAGCATATGGCTTCCTCCTGTCCCATTGACGCTTTGGGATGAGGTAACCAACCTCATCGTTGGACAATCCAAAGAGCATCCACTTCCGTTCACCCAGAATCTCCCGGATAGTTGGCTCAAGGGGAGCATTAGGAAAATCCGCAGCCGGATCAGCCGGCTCCTGAAATTTGCCGTAGACCAGCTCGGGATAAAGCTCTCCCGGAATAGCTGCCAGCGAGAGCTCACCGAGTTGCAGGCAGGCCACCTCAGTTTCAATGGTCATATCCTCTCCCGAATTCTTTCCACTCATTAGCTTCCCTTTCCGATAAGGGTCCCCCGTCGAAACAAACCTCTCCCTCCTCAGGACCCCCATGGAAAGACCAAGCCGATACAGTCGATTTGTCACCGGAAGATACAGCAGACGAGCCTCAGCTCTCATCGGAGTCAACTTCAGCGGCCGAGCCGCCTCCACTGCTCTTGCCGCCAGTCCCGCAACTTGAATACCGTGCTTCTCAGTATACGCAAAAGTCGTAGGACCAGCTGGAGGAGCCATTAACCCTCCCACTGTCCCAGTGAAGTATGCCACCGGGCATTGGTATTTTCTCTTGAGCGCTCCTACCGTCGCCCAGGGAAAATCCGCGGTGATAAGCTTGTTTTGTGAACCCATCGCTTCGGGATGGGAATTCCACTGCACCAACAACCCAATCTTCTTTCCACTCTTGCTCGAGAATACAAGCACTCGCAACACTGCATCGAGTGCAGCAGGTTGACGGGTATCCCTCAGCAGGCTTGCGTCCTCCGCAGTCCCGTAGGACACATCCACATCTTCGACCATTGCCGCCGCCGTGTCTTTCACAAGATTTACACACCTGTCTGTTACCTCCTTCACGTATGCGTCATTCACGCCGTAGGAATACTGGTTGCGTCCCCACATTCCGATCACGTCAGGTCCCTCATGATTATGTGTGGAGGAAACGAGCACATAGGAGAACCCAGGTAATTGACTCCGGATTTTCTTCACCGCGGGAAACTGCAAACCCACCAGATCTACTGAAACCAACGCGATCCTAGTTCCGCCATCCTGAAGCACAACGCATCTTGCCATCAGAGGATCATGTATTCCGGCGGCCTCCCGTCCCGTGCCGTAACCCGCTAGCCAGACCTTTTCTTTACCGCCCAGTTTCGGGGTGATGTCAACTTCGCCGAAGCCCACGTCAAGGGCCTGAACCGAGCCTGCCAGAAACATGGACAGGCAGAACCCGAGACTGCGGAGGAAGTCAGCACTATTCACGACTACAGAATCAATTATTCCGTTGGGTCAGGCCACTCCAAATGTCGATGCAGGAAGTCGTAGGTTTTCTGCCCGTTAATCGTATGGGGTCCCACGAACCACTCAATCTCGGCCCGTTTCCCAATCCCAAGCTGAGCGGCATATAAGGCGCGAACCTTCGCGAATTCATAGGCCACGGTCTTGTCCGGCGCGACCCCATCAAAATGACCACGCTCGACCATGAAGGGTCGCGGGCAAATCAAGGCTGCCATTTCGAAATAATTGAAGGTTCCTCCGAGGTCGAACTCAAAGATNTCGTATTCCCCCTTNTTGGCATAACTGTANCGAGCTGACCATTGGTCCGTCGCGGCGTTTTTCCANACCCATTCATTAAAATCGGCTGAGCAGATTGAGAGNCAGTAACGATCCACCAGGGGAGGGATCCGCATGGCCGACTTTCCTCCGTAACTGAGACCATAGAATCCAATTCGGTCTCCATCGACGAAAGGCAGCCCTGCGAGCCACTCCGTGATCTGCCGATGCTGAGGCACCATGACTGAGAACAGAGTACACCCTANCGCATTGGCCTTGAACTGAAGGATCCGGAAAAGGTCCCAGCCCAGATAGAGGTTCTGGGGAGCGAANGTCACGAACCCACGCTCCGCCAGACGAGTCGCNAAGGCCTTNTAGTAATGATAATCCTTCTCCCCCACGGTCGACTGCGGCCGCCCNTCCAGACCGTGCTGGCACACAACAACCGGTCGCTTTTCCGATCCATCGAGCTTCATGCCCTTGGGGAGAGTCAGGATCCCGTAGGCTTGGACTCCTGCCTGCACATCGAGCACCACCTCGTAACTGATCGTATCTGGTCCTTCCTGGTAGCTGCGGGTATGCGCATTGGGCTCCGCCAGATTTTGCAGGCTTGCATGCTCGCCAATCACCTCCCTGCTGAACCTTTCCCGCAGCGGCGCAATACTCGCTTCATAGTTTTCCAAGCTATCCAGCTTCACGACTTTGAAGAGCTCCCCCCGCACCCGCTCCGATTCAACCAGGACCCGCTGATTGTGCCGGTCGATTGCNTGCACTTGCTCCGCNTGNCGNCGGGCAATATNNTTCGCGGTCTGCAAGGGNTTGATAGCCGCCCACCAGAGATCGCGCTTCCCNAGNTTGTTCGCTGGGACTCCCACCCCAATCTTCTCCANCAACGTCCGCCAGCTCTCCGGCTGAATCGCACTATCCGTGGAGCGCAGAACCACTGTCTCATTGCCAATGAGCCCGACCTCGATCCGAACCTCCTCACCCTTCGGTTCCAACAGTCTTCCCGGCTTGCCCCGCTTACCTGCTCCTTTCCGGACTCGCTCCGGCACGCCCTGCTGGTCGAGACGAAAACCGTACTCCGGAAAATGACCGGTCTCGATCACAAGCGGCCGGGGAGCGATCAGACGGGCGATCTCAGCATCCGAGTGACCGCGCAGCAAACCGAAGACCGTGCGGTCTGCGGGCTCATCCCACACCTTCCCCCGCGGACCGAAATACCCNCTTACCANAGNCCCATCGAGCCGTTCGTCGAGGGCCGCAGCATAAAGAGCAAGCCGTCCGCCTTCTCCCCAACCAACAACTGCCAGCTTCCCGCTCGTGCTTTTACCGGACCGGCTCGGTTCGTCTCTCCGGAAGCAATCGACNGCCGCCAGGACCTTGAGCACCTCATAGCCCGCGAGGGTACGCCCCAACTCCCAGGCCGGACGGTGCANCCACTCTCGCATAGGCATGGCATGATGCTCCGTCCGCTTGATGAGCACTGGCACCAGAACCCGACAGCCGGCCAAGGCCATTTCCGCCGCAAAGGGACGGGTCTGCTGACTCTCGAAATGNGGTTCCATCGCCCCCAGTTCTTCCGGATCCTGATCCGCATCCGGCAACGCAATGATATCCGCCAGCGGCGCCCTGCCGNTCGGNTCAAAGAGCAGACCCACCGCCTCCGTGTTCCCGAAGGTCTTCCAACTCACCTCGTTCACAGTGTAGTTCTTCCCATTGCCAATCGGCCCCCAGCGGCGCCCNGCGNANCGAAACGAGTTNTCCTCGGGATTNTGNTCCCTNNGCAGACCCAGAATCCGGGCCAGCTCTTCCCGCGTTCCTCCCCTGCGATCTTTCAATTCTGCNGCTATCTCAGCATCAAGAAAACGATCCACTCCCTCTATCATCGTTATCGAAAGATCTCCTGATTCCCCCAGAAGTTCCGTTCCCGGCAGCGAACTCCTCTCAACAACCNTCCTAAGGGATGGCCAGTCCGGTGCTCCNAAAGCCGAAGAANTCAGGNAAATGATAAGGCCGGTAATTCCCACTTTCCTCATNCCGCAACATTAAAGCCCTGATCCCGCGATNGGGAGNGGAAAGATAGCGCGACATGTGCAGACTCNAAGGNCTGAATACTGAGGCAGTCGTGANCAACCAATCCAACTGCNNATCANCGNTCAAGAAATGCGGCCCATTTCGTGTCCGNAGTAACCGGAGTCAGACAAATCCCGCCCGCAGGACCCTTTCCAGCGGGAGCTACTGTCAGCGAGACAGCTTCTCTTGATCGACTGAAGCGTGCGAGTTCCAGCGCCACCCTTCCCATTGTAAATCNTGGGTTCATCTCCACGACCGGCTTCCATCTCAACGAACCCTCCTCGTCNCTGTAAAAAAAGCTNTCNACTCCTATGGGACCNGTGAAGTGATGCTCCTCAAGAAGATTACNCAGATGAGGTTCCAGCACGGCTTCCTGAAAATCAACCAGATGACCTCGNGGAGANGANCCNGCGAACAGAGCTCNTCGNAAATCCTTCTCCANGCCATCCGTAAACCGATTAGTNACTGTAGCACGACGGAACTGCCCCCGACGGCTATTCTCNATNACGGCAATCCCTCTCCTCACCAAACCCTCCTTCGTCATGTCGTAATGCATCGAAAAATCCTTCACTCTCTCCAGCCATGGCTCAATCACNAGAGCTCCGTGNTGACAGAGCAGNCGCCTGATTGCTGACCNNGATTTACGGGANANCTCATCAGANGTATTGCAAATAACCCTTTCTCTCCCTGCANTACTGAAGNGCGCTTTCAGAATACAGAATGCATATGGTGAGTTCGCNACCCAGCTCTCAATCTCCTCAACAGACGAAACCCGTACTCCAACGCAATCAGGATTGCAGAGGAAGGAGCAGCTCTGCCNTTCGATGAGTNTCTTGAGAAAATCAGCATGCAAGGCCTTGGAGAACAAATNCCGGCTAACTGGNGCAGCATCCACTCCCATTTTTTGGATTAGCGATTCTGCATCTGGAGTATGCGCCCAGGGCCTTATGCCGTGAATCTTTCGCTTTCTGATCTCCGGAATGCGATCNAAGGTGACNAGTTCTGGAAGCTCTAACCCCGCATCCAGCAGACCGGCAAGAAAATCGGTCGCCGGCATCGACGGCATCATGACNACATCNTCTCTCCGAGCAAGGTATGCTGGAAGGAGCGCGAGATCGCGCTCGATCTCAAGGGTGGCCCTACTCGGCTTTGGCCTTGCGNCGACAAGGCTCTCCTCTCCTCCGGGNTTGAACCAGAACACATTTGGCGTCCTCCCCTTNGACTGCCCNCAAACACGTAACTCCTTGATAAATTCCTCATCCAAACCCGCTTCCCGACGCCCCTCTTCATTAAAANCAAAGGCCCCCTTTGCCCGGGANGGCGAAAGAGGAAACTGCAAGCCGGAAACAAATTGCTGCCAGTCNCTNCCATCCTGCTTCCACTNCCGGAACCATTTCAGCCCATAACTCACATGTCCGATCTCATCCTCATAAATTCGNTGAAGAAGAGCGGCTGTTTTTTTGTCTCCNGCCTCTCCAAAAATTGCTGCATACCCACGCGCGTAATCGAGNTTTGCCTGCTCAAAGGTCAGGGACAGGCGAGTCACNTAGTCCAATGGCGTCTTCACGGAGGAAACCATCTTCCAGAAGAANCCATTGACCGGAAGCTCGCCAAANTCAACACCNCATTGCGCCATTCTTCCCAGATACATTTTGGTATGCATCTGCTCCTCTTTGAGGGTGCTCAGAATCCCGNCGCGAAATTCAGTTGGAGCATCNGGAAACTTCAGAAGCANNAGGGCCATCAGNTCTGTAGCCAGNAATTCATGATTGGCGAAGAAATGGAGNANCCTTCCTCTCTGGTGATCATCCTCAATACCCGACATTCCNGGGAAGTCCGCNCGCGTCCCATCTTGACGCAATTCCAANCCNNTGGGCCGCGAGGGNACCTCGGGAGNAATCAACGCATTNCCCCGNTTTTGGTCTGTAATACCAGCTGGAGGAGGGCCTAGTTTTTCCTCAAGGCTTGTGCCAAAAAGCACCCGCTCTGCAAAATCCCTTACGGTCATCTNCCTTCAACNAATTCAACTTCACCCCACCGATCCGGAAGATGCATGTTCACAGCNCCCTGTGGACTCCAGACCCAGTTATCCTCNGGGTGTTCCTGCTCTTCNGGATTGAGGCTCTCGGCAATCGGGGTGCCATGAGGCGGGATNCGGACATATCTCCCGTCAACCACGTCGTGCTTCCACTGCACCCGCGAAAAATTAACCTTCCATGTATCCCCGGGAAGAGGNGGGGTAGANCTCCTCTTATTATACTTGGAGAGGCCNGACCAAGGGAAAGCCACTGNTACCGACCACCCCTCATCACGATCGGAGGGATCGTTCAACGAACCGCGAACCTCCACCGCACTANGCANGNCAGGCAAGTTACAACCAAGAATAGGAACCCCTCCCTCTCCATAGGGTTTCGGCAGGCTNAGTTCCCAGATGCTTCCGAGCGCATTGATCTCNAATTCGTAGTAATCNAGACCATCACCGTCCGGGTCCATGAANACCTCAAAGTCATTATCCTCAAACATGACTGCATTTTTNTCCNTNATCGTTCCCCANACATGNGGNTCCTGCAACTCGGCTCCCACGTAGAAAAACNNATCATCCCATCCCATTTTGNCCCGGGTGCGAAATCTTGGCTGCAGCTCTGGATCTCCCGTTATGTCCACGAANTCCTCAGTCCAGTCCATCTCGGCCCATCCGACGCCCGACAGAGACCCGTCGATCTGCGGAGTGCTATCAACCCTGCGGCAAAGGTATCTCCGCAGAACACCAGTCTCTTCCCGGATCATCTCTTCAATGCTGAAGCTCAAGGTGCAACTCTGCNGTAGCAACAGAATTCGGATCCNGGCGTTGCTTAAGCGACTCCCATATAACCCGGGCTTTCCGTTCTAGCTTGCCTTTAAATACTTCCACGCCATCCGCNTTCACGGTGACAACCTTATCGAGATTCACAAGCCGATCGCTCAGCCGGAGAATGATCTCTTTTGCTCCTCCGGACTGAATAGTCACCTGCTGTCCNTGGACCTCNGCCTCNATTTGCTGTCCTCCCTTCGCCACTCCCTTCGGCACCTGNAGCCAATAAAAACGCTCGTGNGTNCGTCCACTCTGTTTCCACACGANCCTTTTCGGCCAGGGATCACGTGTCTTGGCAATCATCCANGGCAGGGCTTCCCNGTCATCTCCATTCATCCAGTGCCCATGTTGCGGATAAATTGTNGCCTTATGATCGTANCCACCNGGATCTGCTTCTCTGAGTNCTTCAAGTGTTTTACCCCATTGCGCNGCCACCTTGTTNCGACCATANGCTCCGTCTTTNCCTCCCATGAAAATCATGAAAGGNAGGTTTCGTAAACCCAGCGGACTCGCGTTGTTCGGATGNCCTGCCATCATAGCAGCCGCTGCNAAACGATCAGCCATCCGGGGCGCAAGTTGATAAACTCCGTCTCCCCCNGCCGAGTAGCCCATGAGGTAAACTCGGTCGGGATTAACNCCCCTTGTGATCACGAAGTTGGCAATCAGGCGGTCAAACAGATCATCAATATGACTCTGGTGCCAGAGATTCCATGTGTCNGTTGGCGCCCGGGGGGCCACCACNATNCCCTCACTTGGCGCNTACAGNCGAATCTGGTTCNGCCACTGCTGGTCATTGACCCTNGGNGGTGCCCCACCCCCACCATGCATTGAGATCCACAGAGACCGCCCCGNTTCCGGAGCCTTCCCAAAGGTCTGTTCAAGAAATTTCATTTCCTTTCCGGCCGCCTTCGCGACCTTCCTTCCCATCTCTGCTTCGCGATCCTCTGCAAGCTCCTTTCTTACTGTCTCCCAGATAAGACTTCGCGCACGCTCCACATCCTTTCGGGAAAGCGCTCCTTGCGGAACAGAAAGATGCCGCTCCTCTGGAAGTAGAGCGAGCCACTGGCTGATCGCCTTGAGCTCAACACTGCCCTTTCCCAGCTCCGACCACACCAAATCCATCGTCCCCTCTCCCTCACCGACTGCCTTGAAATTCTCCCACCGTGCCTCTTCCTCATACCTGACTCTCAGGCGATACTCTTCTCCTGTCGTGACCTTGAATGCAGGCATATCGTTGAGATCAGTTGTTCCAGCCCGGGTAGTAACCTCTGCCAAAACCTTCCCCTCCCCATCGAGCAGTTCAACTGCCGAGGCTAAACGATCGCCTCCCTGCTTGTCCCATAGTCGTAGATATACCGTGGACTGCTTGATTCTCCGCTCCTGATTCTTGGCGTAACGCCCGGTGACATTAACTGCTGGGACTTCCCGATTCTCGAGATCCCAGACCATGGGAAAGTGATGTTCTGTNCTTTTCCAAGACGTGGCCCAGATCGCATGCCTCCAGTCATTGGCAATAGCCTTGGAGGCATCCCCCACGAACCACGCCCGGTTCAAGCCTGCCTTGTTATACTCGTCGGCCCCGGTAAAAAACCACTTCCCAGAGTCATAAATCTCCGTCCAGGTATGATTGCCCCGTTTATTACTCCAGAGAGGCGTTCCTGCAACCCGGGCAGGCACGCCTACGGAGCGGCACGCGTCCACCAGAATGATGGAAAGACCAGTACAAGTTGCTTTTCCCAGTTTGATGGACTCTGAGGGACTCTGGTTGGGCGCCTTCCGGCCCGTATTATAGTGCACCTCAATCAGGTTGAAAAAATTCTTGTTGATAGCTTGCACCGCTTCCGTGGTCGTCCTGCAATCCTTCACCATTCCCCGGCACTGTTCGTAGAATCGAGCCCTCCATGCCTCGCGCGTTTCATCCAGAGAGGCATAGGGTAGCACATCGTTGAAAAAGACTTCCTCTGGCAAGTCCTTACACCACGAAAACTCTTTCCGGGCTTTCACGGCAAGGCCAAGGTTTTCCATTAGGAAATCACTTTTCAACGCCCTCAGGTCAGCCTCTGGCATTCCACTGACAAGAAAAGCGGCAGCTCTACGACCAATATCGCCATGCTTCTCACTTGCCCTGCTCACAAAGGCCGATATTTCCTGCGCATTCTTCCCGGCTGCCCCCAGACGCTCTTCCCAGTCAGCCGCTACTTGTCCCCCGGCTAGAAGAACCGTTCCGACACAGGCTGCCATTGCCATGCTTTTCATGCACTGAAACTAGCTGTTCNAGTCTTCCGGGCAAGAATCTAAGAAGTGGCTACCCGGCTTACTTTTCTTCTCTATTCTTCCTCTGCTGCACGAGAAATTCCATTCTGCGATACTCCTCCACTATCTCCCGTAAATCAGCAGAAGTNCGATCATAGGACTCCTTTGCCGGCCCAAGGCCCTCCTCTGCATTCCTGTGGGCGAGATCCTCTTTCTCCTTCTGCTCCCTCGCCTTAATCACCCGCGCTTCCGCCATATCTACCAGTCGCTGGCCGGATTTGATACGTGTCTCATGCCGCCGCTGGATAGCACGGGCCTGATGAACGGCCCGTTCCGCAGTCTGCTTTTGCCGTTCTGCGTCGCGGACCTTTTGTTCCCAGCCTCGCCGGCGGTCGGCATCCTCACGCGGAAGGGAAGCCAGTTCCTGCTTCATTTCCTCGACCCTCATCTTTGCCATTTCCACCATTTCTACTTTTCCCTCAAGATCTTCGGCCGCCTGCTGAGCCATCTTCTGGTCCTGCTCAACTCGCCGGACCTTATCCTGCACCTGTCTCTGCATGCGGCCTACATTCGCAGCTCCACGCGCAGCCATGGCCTTCTGCCGACTTACTATCTGCTGGGACCGGATCCATTCGGCCTTTGCCGTATTTCTTGTAGTTTCCTGCTTCGCCCGCTCCTCCCCTATTGCAATCAGAGCCTCGGCAAGTNCTTCCTCACTGACATCTTCGCCCAGGGCTGCCGCTGCCAATGGGCGTTCCGGCTCGAGAGCTAACCAGCGTTCCCGGAACATGTCTAATATGGACTGCCCTCCCTCTCTTCGAATTCCCCGCAACTCAACCTTCATAATCTGATGGTTACGATAAGGCGACTCGTTCAAGAGAACGCCGCTCTCCGTGAGGGCAATCTCTCTGCTGCGCAACCGCGACCCATCAGAAAGAAAGAGGGACCATCCTTCCTGCTCAACCGCCACCGGCGCTCTTAGAATCACCGCGACCGCTTCGGTCAGAACCGAAAAAGTCTTCCGCCCAAGCAGGAGTGAATCCACAGTCACTCGACCCTCTTCCAATCCAACCACCACGCCACTCATGAAGTCGCCCCCACGAAGAACAATGCCCTCCCTGTTAAAGCGCAGCGCTTCTGCATCTCGAGATCGAAGCGGCTGAAAAAAAAGAGCCGCGGTGTTCTGCCTCGTGAGAAGCAGGGAATCCTCCTGCTCTCCAAATATCACCACCTTCCCATCCATTTTTATCACAGGACGGCTGAGGAAGCTGCCATTGGCTGTTAGAACCCCAGAACCCCCGATCAACCACGGCGGTCCATCGAAGGCCAGATCCAATGAAGCGAGGTCCGCCAGAGCAATCCGCACCTTCTCACCGGACTCGCTCGCCATCTCAAGGGCGTCACCTTCCCGGAAGGTAACCGTTCCCTGCAGGGATTCGCCTCCGGCGGCGGTCACCACATCGGCTTCTGCCCTCACCGGGGCCAGGCCCGCCATCAGCAGAAAGACGGAGGCTATCCTGGGCATCACGAGGGCTGTCTGCTTCCTGATCATTTCCGCACTTCCTTGAACGAGACGATATACTGACGGCCCTCCTCCTCAAGCTGTTCAGGAGATTTTGCTTTCTGAAGCCGGGCCCATGACCACCAGAGATTCATGTAGTAGAGCTTCATGAACCCGATCAATCCGAAAAAAGCAGCGAAGCCCAGGCAGCCTGCCACGTAATCCTCGTAGTCACGCCAAAGCGCGAGGGCGAAGAGCAAAGCCACCAGAGTCATCCCCAGAAAGACATACATCACCGGCTTGGTCCGTGCTGGATTGAACATGGAGGCCTGACAACGCACGCAACTCATTTTTTCATTACGTATCATTACTTCGGGCTCTCGAGGTCCTCTTGATTATGTGGTCAAAGCCATTATGGGCTTTGCACCGGTAGCACCAGTATCTCCCNGAGTCCGGCACAAGCGGGTTTTTCTGGAGTGACTCCTCTGCGGTCATTTCAACCCACTCTACGGAACCGCCTTCCACAGGGCAACTCCCAGCCTCTCTTTCGGTCAGCAGGTCGCCGGAGAACACTACCTACCTTCCTTCTGCAGCTTCTGTACCATTTCAAGAGCCCTGCGAGCGGGCTCCAGCTCCGGCTCCAGCTCCAAGGCCTCTCGCAGCAGTCCTGCCGCCGCACCCAGATTCCCATAACTAGCCAGCATGGTGCCGTAATCCAGCAGGAACTCCGCCCGTGGCTCGAGGGCGAGGGCCCGCTCAAAATGCACGGAAGCCTCCTCCGGTTGCTGCTGCTTTCGGAACTCCTTGGCGAGTTCATGGTGTCGGCGTGCAATACTGGAGGCAAGAACCCGCGCTCTGGGTCCCTCTGCGTGTTCCAGGGCGGCCTCGAGGTAGGACAGGGCCACCTCAGGAAATCGGTTGTCAAATTGGCGGGCCATGAACTCCATGGCATACACTGGGTCCACCGCCTTGGTGAACCAGCGTCCCGCCATGGGTGGCGCCCAAGCATGCCAGCCCTCCCCATCNGCCAGGCGGAGAGCTTCCAGATCACCCGTAATGACAGACGCCTCAAACGATCCGCGATAAACACCCATCACTTCCCCACCGGCACCACAGAGAAAGGCCANGGGNACGCTCAGGGGCACGGTCAGGTCAAACAGGCCTTTTTGAAACGCACTCANAGCGTCCAGAGAGATGTTCTCGATACTTCCCCATTCAAAAGGCCACCGTATTTCCTGCATCACCTCAGCCGCTTTGACGCGGCCCTCTTCCCCGTCCACGTTGAGGGCAATAATCAGCGGCACTCCCGCCACCCGGTAGGCGCGGGACTTCTCCGCCATCTGCTTCAGTTGCATCGACGAAACTGGACACTCAGCCGACCAGAGCATNATCAACTGGGGAGATCCTTCCCCGGGAAGCATGCCTCGGTCACCACGGGGATTCCTGAATCTCAGGGAAGGAAGACGAAGGGCCACCGGGGGATTGATATGGGCCGTGGCATCCCGGGAACCCGGGCGANAGGAGTCCGCNTCAGCAGCAATGATCCTGGGAGTCCTCTCCACTGGAACAGCGGAACCGCTCCCTTCCTTGAGCAGAAAGCTCCCTCCCGCCTTCAGCCCCTGAAACAATTCCTCCCGACCCCCGGGCCATATCACTCGGGCCTTTACCGCTTCACCGTCCTCTCCCAATCCGAAATGCAGCCAACGACTCGACTGGGAGAGAAATAGATCGCCTGCCCGGACCGATCTCACGGACCGCAACTTTCCCGATCCCGGTGCACCAATCAATTCAACCACCGCTCCAATGGCGTTACGATTGCACTCCTCACCCTGCAGCAATACGGACACGAAATCCCCCTTTCGAGCCCCTGCGTGCCGGTTAAGCATCAGGCGAAGGCGGGGCGCAGTGCGATCACGATACCAGAGATCAAGGTCCCCGTCATGATCCCAGTCTACCACCGCAAGGGCCCGGCCATCGGCCTCCTGGTCGAGTCCCATCACCGACGAAACGTCCGCAAACCCTCCAGCCCCATCGTTGAGCAGAAAACGGTTACGCTCCCGCCCGCTCCACGAGAGTCCATCCCTCACCTGTTGGAGCAGGTCACTCCAGGCATTCCCATAAAGATCAGGATCAGCCTGCTGTTGCGGCGACACGACCTGCCGCCAGAAGAAACTTCACAAGTCATCAGGCTCCCGACCGGTCAGGAATCCATTGGAAATCACNAGATCCTCCCACCCATCGTTATTGAGGTCCCCGAACCCCGAGCTCCAGGCCCATTGTCCAAGGTAACTCCGGCTTCCTTCACTCACATCACGAAACCCGTATCCACTCTCTCCCCGTCCTCCCGCAAAAAGCGAGTTCCCCCGGGCCATCCTGCGTAACTTCCCCACCAGATCCGGGTCGGAGCCCAAGGTAAAAAGCTTCTGCCGGCTAATCCGGTTCCCCGCAGCAGAGAACATGTTACCTACATAGATGTCAGAACATCCGTCCCGGTTGTAGTCACCCCAGGCCACNGACATCCCGGAGGCCATATCCTCAATCTTCAGTTCATCAGCAATCTGAAGAAATCGTCCCCCTTCATTCTGGTAAAGGCAGTTCCTCCCGAAGTCATTGGCCACGTAGAGATCAGGGTCTCCGTCACGATCATAGTCCTCCCACGCTGCGGCAAAGCTCCACCGAGAATTAGCAGCATCCAAACCCACTGCTGCAGTAGCATCTGCGAATCCAAAGTCTCCGAGATTTTTCAGTAGAATATTACGCCCTCCGTTTCCGGCATCGTGGAACGGGCGGGGGGCATTCACCTCGAACCCCCTTCGTTCCGCATCATCTCCTGCGCTGTAAACACACACATGGATGTCCAGAAGCCCATCACTATCAAAATCAGCTGCACTGAGAGAAAAAGGGTAGCGCGCTCCCGGGTGGCCTCCGCGCAGACTAAAGTGCCCCCTTCCGTCATTCTCAAGGAACACCACCATCGCAATGGTTGCCACTATCAGGTCCTCATCNCCGTCATTATCGAGATCCACAAGCAGCGCACTTCGGGAATCTTCCAGCCAGTCCACACCGGCCTCGGCTGACCCATCAACCACTGTGCCATCCTTCTGCTGGAGGTAGAGACGGTTCGGAAGACTCCCTCCATCACAGACATAAAGATCCTCAAGACCATCTCCATTGACGTCGCCCACCGCCAATCCATGGTGTCCCGTGAGAGAGAAATCTCCCAGGCGTGTCAGCCTTGTCGCCCAATCTCCCGTTCCCCGGAGAACCTGATCTGGATAATGATCCGTTCCGCCCAGCACCGCAGCACTGATATCAACAAATCTCTGACCCGGTCCTAACCAGCACTCTTCGTAATGTTCCACCTGCAGGGAGGAAAGCCGAGGCGGACTTTCCTTCGTCCAACGAGTGACCCACGTTGCGTTGATCTGCCGGAGGGAATCGTTGGCGAGCCCTGCAACTCCCAGCTCTACCAGAACTTCAGCAGAAAANTCGGACTCGAGCTCTTTCAAATCGATAACCTTGATCGAGAGGCTCTTAAGTAGTCGTGCCGGATCTTCACCAAGCAAAATGGCCCGCGCTGCGGCAAAACCTGCCCATCCCTCGTGCCGCGTCACTTCGCCCAGCTGGCCTCGTGGCCGCAGGGTCCGAAGTCCTCCATGATATTTTTTTTCAACCAGCAGAGACGGCCGTAAGTCCGTAGATGCAAATCCATCCNCAAGCACCTGACGGTCCCCTGCTCGNAGAAGAGACTTCAGCCTTTTTGACACNATTTTACTGAGAGTTTCGGATTGCCACCCGCCGTCAGGTTCTCCGGCTTCTTCTCGCCTCAGCTCTTNGACGGGGGTTACCTCCAAGATCTGGTNGATNGAAGAANCCTTCCGACCAGGAGANACCGCCCGAACCTCTANTNNGACCAGCTCNTCNNCGGGAATAGCCACNGCAATNTNCAAAGCNCCNTCCTCAGAAATNTCGACCTGATTGCNCCTCTTTTCNCCGCACCCGGCGANCNNCANGCAAACCGTGAANCCTATGACTAAGCTGAGGAAGTCGCGAGACGNCATTGGNGAANCNATANTATCTCTCAGAGNGCCAAGGGCTCNTCGGCATCGGCNAACCGGCCGGAGGGCACTCCCATTCGCTGCATCATCGCAAGGTGNANACGAGACATGGANGTGCTCCTGGCATGATCGGCATACCGNCCCGTCCTGATNGTTCCATCTCCACCTCCAGCCACCAGGATCGGCAGATCTTTCTCCGCGTGTTCNTTNCCATCCGCAAGNCTTGAGCCNTAAACGATCATCGAACGCTCTAAAACCGTNGCCCCNTCACCATCTTCNAGCCCCTTGAGNCGGTCNAGGAACCANGCCAGCTGAGAGTGGTGCCACCTGGTAACCTCGCTGTATTGATCTTTCTTACTNCGGACACTGTCCCACTTCGTGAGTCCATCGTCATCTTCCGTGCGTCCACTGGCATTNTTCCAGTGGGAAAGGGCATGCCAGGTCCCCTTCACACCAGGAAGGAAGTTAAAGTAGCGATTACTTTGTCCATGATCGAGCATGAAGGTTGAGACCCGTGTTGCACCGGACCAGAATGCAAGGGCCATCAAGTCCAGCAGCTGACGGACGTACTCCTCATGACTTGAGGGGATCCCAGGCTTTGGACGCCGCAGCGTATCCGTTAAAGCCCGGTCCTCACCCATGCGCAGACTTTGTTCCTCGGCAAAAGCTAGGCGCTTTTCAACAGACCGGACTGCATCGAAATACTCATCTATCTTACGCTGGTCAGCCGCACTCGCTCTGCGCTTAAGATCTTTTGACTGGGAAAGAACCAGGTCGAGGACACTTTTGTTGACGAACCCTTCCTTCGACCGCCGAAAGAGCTTATCGAAGATGGCCCGGGGCACGGTCTCACGAACTGCCGGCGTGTCCCGGGAGGTCCACGAAAGGCAGTTCCTCGAGAGGCTTCCAGAGAAACTTCCCTCCCCGTTAGTGCTGAGCTCTAANGAAGGCAATGGTGATGCGGAAAGGTGCTGAGCTACCACTTGGTCGACCGAGGCGCTCCCAACGTCGTTACGACGACCATCAAAAGAGCCCCCGGTCAGCCAGGTTGCAGTCCCTGCTCCGTGGCCGTTTCCTCGTGGCGTCCACAGGTTCCGGGTCACCACCAGATCCCGCTTGTGAGGCTCCAGAGGAGACATCCAGTCATTTAACCGCTCAAGGCTCCCATCCGGGCCCACCTTGCTCGGAGCCCAAGACCCCGCTGCGGCACCATTGGGAAAATACAGATAGGCCAGTCTTGTAGCTGAACCCACCTTCCCACCTTTCAGCCCTGGAGCACGCGCTCCCATACTTTCCAGCGTGGGAAGAAACAAACAGGCTCCAACGCCTCGCAGGAAGGCTCGCCGGTTGGAAGGATTATTCATTCTGAGGAGGAGGGCACAGCGCTTTCTTTGTTCAAAGGCAACCGCCGCATGAGAAACGGATGACTGCCTGCCACCTCCTTTATCACGTCACCCATAGGATAACCAGACGGTTTCAGGATAGCCGCGATCCTGCGAACCGTTCCTTCGTCATAATACTCCAATTGGCGGCCAAGGCCATAGGCCAGCATTTTACGGATCACCTGCGTGCCGAGATCATCCAGCCGCCACTCCTGTAGTGCAATTTTAAGACCCTCTGGACCACGAAACTGGGCTCCGTTGGGTAGCCCCCCCCGATTGTCTACCTTTGCCCGCCACTGTCCAAACTCTGCGTAATTCTCGAGCGCAAAACCCAGAGGATCAATTCTTGAGTGACAACCTGCGCATCGCGCCGAGCGTCTATGAACCTCAAGTTGCTCGCGGAGATTGCGAACACCATCTCGTCCTCGCCCACCACCCTCAATTTCTGGAACATTCGGAGGTGGAGGTGGAGGTGGAGTTCCCAGCAGGGTGGTAAGAATCCATGTCCCTCTCACTACCGGACTCGTGCGATCTGGAAACGACGTAGCTGCCAGGATACTTGCATGTCCGAGAAGCCCTCCCCGACGAGGAGTCTGCAGGGAAACTTTCCTCATGGCCTCTCCCTTCACCCCGGGAATACGGTAGAATCGGGCCAGTTCCTCGTTAAGAAAAGTATAGCGGGCATTGATCATGCGGGCCACGGGAGCATTTTCCCGGATCAGAGAGTGAATAAAGAGCGCGGTCTCATCCCTCATGGCCTTCATCAGCGATTCCGTACACCACGGATTGTCGATAGGATCCTTCCGAATACGGGGTCCAACGTTGTGAGTACCTAGCCACTCGCCGGCAAAAACCTCCCCTAAAGCCAGGCTGCGAGGGTCGGACAGCATTCGGCCTATCTCGTTTTCGCGTCCTGTTTTCTCCCCTAGAAAACCACCCTCGGCTGCTGCGAGAAGTTTCTCGTCGGGAGAAGAGGCCCAGAGAAAGTAAGACAACCGGGAAGCGAGATCAGTAGCGGCTACCCTTTCCTCNAATCCCGGCTGACCCGCCTTCTCGACCCTGAGCAGAAAATGAGGTGATATCAAAACCAACTTGAGGACAGTCGCCAATGCATCTTCCTCTGACTGTCCTGCATCACGAGCGAGCTTCAAATGCCCTCTTAATTCCTCAAGCTCACGGATCCCGGGTGTCTTCCGAAAGGCGAGTCGGGCAAAACGCCGAAGNCTAGCATCGCTTCCACCGTCTCCTTTCAGAGCTGCCCAGGCCCGCGGTGTATTACGCACAGTATCGATCACCTCCTCAGCCGCGGTCAGATACCGGTCGAGGTGAGCAGTCGCAAGAAACAGGGTGTTGGAACTGTTNGAAAAACCACTTGTCCCACTGAAATCTACTGGAAACTGGTCGGCCGGGCGAAGATNCAGACCAACAAGGTCCCGNATGGTTCGATTATATTCCTCCCGTGTCAGCCGCCTTGCAGGAGCGTAACCTGGATCGCGTATCTTCTCGTAAGGAAAGTGGTCAATCTCTTGCCGCAACCACGCCCGAAGCCGTAGTCTCTCCTCAGCAGCTGGTTGCGGNTTTTTCTTTGGAGGCATGTCCCCACTTCGAATCCGCTCCGCCACATTTTCCCAAAGAAGCCGATTCCGCACGAGAGGCTTTTCGAGAAGGGCCTTCTCGAGGTCGAGATCCCCTTTCGCACTGGAGGAGTCATGACAGTCAAAGCAATAGGTCTCCAGAGCGGCCACGATGTGCTTCTCATACTGAAAANNGACCCCCTCCAGACTGCTCTCCCTCTCTTTCCTATCCNNCGGTGGCGGGGTATATATCTCTCCCTCGCTTTCCTCGCTTTCCTCGCTTTCCTCTCTTTCCTCGGTTTCTGTCTCATCCTCCTCACCCGGCTCTTCTAGTTCTCCTAGAAACTCTGCGATCATTTCATTGACCGCTTTGCGGGGATTATCTTTCCGCCATTTCAATTCCTCAGCCAGCTCTGCAGCGAGATCCGCATTACCGTCCCNGGCAGCCATCTTCATTTCCCTCTCTGTAATTCCATTCTCAATCCGCCAACGCTCCTCCATCAAATCCCGGAGAGTTTCCTCTGCCTTACCCTCGTCTATCTCACCTTCTTCAAACTTCCACACCAGGTAATCGAGGGCTGCCTCGTTTGCCATCTCCCCGACCATGAGCCCTGCCCACTCCTCACCGTCCTCCCGAGCCTCCGTCCATTCGTCCTGCAACTGACCGACTCTCTCAATAGCCTCCTCCAGCACTTCATCAAAGTCCCGCTCTTTTGCNTCCTCTATGACCCTGAGTAACTGCGGCGCCCGCTCCCTGAGAAACTCCCTTTTTTCGCGGGACAGTTCCTCTGCCATCCCGGAAGCCATGAGCCCAAGGATACCAAGCAAAAGAAAGCAGTGTGGGCGCACACCGGCAATCTGCCCCTTTTCCGGCTGAGAACAAGAACCTGTTTACCTGAGCTCGCCTNTCCAAGAAGAGAAACNCCAGCCCAAGTATTCCACCTCTTCTGCAAATCCCACTATTTCACCGGCCAATTTGGATCTGGCTCGTGAGCTTTATTCATCAGCGCGAGCGCCGACTCAGTGAGGTCAGGCCGAAGTTTACTGAGATCCATGGTTTCCCCCGGGTCTCTCGAAATGTCGTAGAGCTCGACCGTGCCAGTATGCATTGGCTTGCGGATNGCCTTCCACTTCCCCAGACGCACTGCCTGGGCAGATCCGCGCTCATGGAATTCCCAGTACATGACCGAATTGCGAGCCCAGCGCTCGCTACGAGGCTTCCCCCGCAATGGCCCTGCGAAACTATCACTATCAATATCCTGAGGAGGCTCTACCCCGGCAAGATCAGCAAGAGTGGCCATCAAGTCACCAAAATACCAATGGCTTGCGTCCCGGCTTCCGGGCCGAACGGTCCCCGGCCACCAGGCNATCGTTGGGACCCGGATCCCGCCTTCCGTAAGGTCTCTTTTCTTTCCACGCANCGACCCATTCGAATCAAAAAAATCTGCGCGATGTCCACCCTCCTCGTGTGGGCCGTTGTCCGAGGTAAAGATCACCAGGGTGTTTTCGGCTAGTCCAGTCTCTTTCAAAAGATCGAGGACTCGCCCAACATCACGGTCAATATTACGGAGCATTGCTGCGAACCCCTTCTCCGCCATTGGCCAATCCATCTTCTTGAACTCTCCGAGATCCGGAACTTCCATCCCTCGGTCCCCGGCCTCGTTATTAGCGTGGGGCACATTCAGCGAATGGATGAGAAAAAAAGGAACCTCCTTGTTGTCCCGGATAAATTTTTCGGCATCTGCAACAAATAAATCCGGAGCGTAATCAATTCGTTTCACCGCCACGCCCCTTCCTCCCCGGGCTTTACCGGGAACTTGAAACGGCTTCCACCTTGGAGCGACTTCGTTTCTTAATTTTTCGACCTGCCCGTTCCGGACCAAGAACTCGGGGTAAAAATTGTGAGCGTGCCACATATCCACATAGCCAAAGAAATGATCAAACCCCACATCATTGGGATTACTTATATTGTCCGGCGTTCCCAGCCCCCACTTCCCGACACATCCCGTACGATACCCTGCCCTCTTCAGAAGCGCCGCCAAGTTAGGGTGCTCTGGGCGGAGAATCACGGGCCGGGTTGAATTCCCCCGCACAACCGTTCGGCCCATATGCTGCCCTGTCATCAGGACACTCCGCGAGGGCGCGCACACCGTGCAACCAGCATAGAATTGCGTAAACTGCATTCCCTCCGACGCCATCTTGTCGATTTTTGGCGTTTTCAGGATTTTCTGACCGAAACACCCAAGGTCACCATAGCCAAGGTCATCCGCTACGATCAAAACGAAATTCGGGGGGGTGCCCCCCTGCTCTCTGGCAGCCACCACTGAAAAAGCGGGAACCAGAAAGATCGCAGAAAGTGCGGAAAGAAGAGAAAATTTCAATAGCGACGATCCTTCAGGCCAACGAGCTGATGGCAAGAAAAACGCACCGCTACAACTCGGGATCATACAAGATTCAGGAAACCAAATATTTGCCACCTCTCCGCTTCTTCTCTCATCCACGCTCAAGCATAATGACGGGTTGCCAAACCATCGGAAACGCGCAAACTACTACCAAGATGAGACCACGCTTCCTGTTCCCAACCCTGGCCCTCAGCCTTGTTCTGTCCACTCTCAAAGCTGCAGAGGACCTTCCCGCAGTGAGCTATGAAAAGTTTGCGTCTGGCTTTGTGTCGCCACTCAGCATGATCCCTTACGGGGAGGGCAAGCAGGCCTATCTCGTCGTCGATCAGACAGGCGTGATTTACTTTCTCGATGAAAAAGGAGGAAAACCCGGCAAAGCCTTCCTCGATCTGCGCAAGTCCATTGTGAACCTGAAAAAAGGCTTCGACGAACGTGGCTCTCTCGGCGTCGCTCTACATCCAAAGTTCAAATCTACCCGGAAAGTGTATGTCTATTACAGCGCTCCACTCTCATCAAAAGGAAGAGAGAATTTTGATCACACCGCCCATCTCTCCGAATTCAAAGTCAAGGCTGACGGGACAGCTGATACAAGAAGTGAGCGGGTAATATTCACCGTCGACCAACCACAGTGGAATCACGATGGAGGTAACCTTGTTTTCGGAAAGGATGGCTTTCTCTACCTCGGGCTTGGTGATGGCGGTGCCGCAAACGACCTGGACCCAAAGGGTAAACCTGAAGGGGGACACGAGAAGGGAGGCAACGGACAGGCGCTCAATCGCTATCTTGGCAAAGTTCTTCGTTTCGATATCGATTCTAAAACTCCCTATGCCATCCCAGATGGAAATCCCTTCAAGGGAAGCAACGACGGGAGAGAGGAAATCTACGCCTGGGGAATTCGCAATCCCTGGGGCATAACAGTTGACCCTGAGAGCGGAGACATCATCGTCGCAGACGTCGGACAGAATCGCTTTGAGGAAATTAATGTCATCACCGCAGGCAACTTTGGCTGGCCCCGCTACGAGGGGTATGCGCCCTTCGACCAACAGAAACCAAGTGAACCATGCACCCTTGAGGTCTCAGCCGCTCCGGAGGGATTCATCGCTCCCGTACTTGCCTACCCTCACCACGACGGTCTCGGTAAAGCTCCCGGCTATGGTGTCAGCGTCACTGGAGGACATGTCTATCATGGCAGCGCTATCCCCGAGCTAAAAGGGGTCTACCTTTTTGCCGACTGGGCCCAAAGCTGGGCTGGGAAGAAATACGGCCTCTATGGGGGCATCAGGGACTCTAAGACGACCTGGACCATGAAAGTGCTACCAGGCGCAAAAACCCCAGCTGGTCCAATTTCGAGGATGATCATAGGATTCGGTTACGACCAGACTGGCGAGGTCTATGTCCTTACCAATATCGGCAAAGGGCCATCCGGGAAAAATGGGGAAATCTGGAAAATAGTTCCTGGAAAGTAATCAGGACGCTTCGCCATATGGCAAAGGTGGGGACTGAGTCCCTCTCGGATTTAGATCCTTTTGCAGGGTAGAGGACAATTCCCGGGCTGGATCCCGAGTTCCTGCCCTCTCTCCTATCGGGAAGATCTGGAATGTTATTCTTTTCCCTCCACCAGACCTGAGCCTAGGCTGAGCAGGTTTTTTCCATGGCTATTATCTGCTCATTGATTTCACGGGTCTGCCTAGCTGCAATCGCTGGTTGCGGCATGACGGTTGCCATTGCTCAGGAGAGTGGGAACTTCTCTGGAGCTACGACCTATTTCAGTGAGAACTTTGACTCCTTGGCCACTGAGCCAGGGCTGCTGCCTTTCCCTTCTGAACCCAACGGCGATGGAACTGACTGGCTGGACCTCTCAACCGCTCAAAAATCCGGCGCTCTCCCAGGATGGCGCATGGCCAAGAATGCACCACACGGAAAAGGTGGAGTGCCCGAGTGGTCAGGATGGACCTTTGCCTCTCCGGAGGGGTGGGCAGCCGCGGCACCCGGGCAGCGACGGGAGAAATTTGAGCTCGGCACGAATGTAATCGCGATCGCCGACAGCGACGAATTCGATGATGTCGCGGGAGGAAGACCCTTCGACGCAACCTTGCAAACCCCGCCAATTGATATCTCGAAAGCCGAGCCTATGAGCCTGACTCTTAAGTTTGATTCAGGTTGGCAGGCTGAATCCCAGACCGGAACCATCATGGTTTCCTATGATGGGCAGAAGGCGATTGAAGTTCTTCGCTTCGACGAAGGAAAATCCACGGCCTACAGCGAAACAGTCCGTGTGGCCCTAAAAAACCCTGAAGGGGCCGCCTCCATGAAAGTAGAATGGCGGAAGGTTGGATCTAATCACTGGTGGTGGGTTATCGACAATATTGAAGTCAACGACGAGCAACCGGCAACGTTCTCGGTCCAGCCTAAAGTCGCTTTCCCCAGTCTAACTGCTGCAACGGTTTCATGGCAGGCTCCTGTGGAGAGGGCCCTTCTCTATTACGGGGAGGGAAAGGAAGGGACCCTGCAGCACAAAGAGGAACTGCGATCTCAGGACGGCCGCTTCAAAGCAGAGCTCAGCGCGCTGAAAAGAGCAACGACCTATCGCTACCGGATCGCACTGCTCAATGATGGCCGCCGCCGCCTCAGTGAAATGTTCGAATTCGACACCAGATTCAATCTTTCTCCCTCCGCGATCCCAGATCCCGAAACCCTCTCTCCGGATAAAGGCGTACTTGTCACTGCCGCGCTCAAGGCTGCCACGGACCAGAACGGCTATCTTCTCATCCTGGGTCTCGAAGATGGCACCCTGGCCTCTGCCCTGGCAGCCCGGTCGCGATTCCACATTATAGCAGCCGACACCGACCCCGCCGTCCTCCAGTCCGTCCGAAAAAAGCTCTACCAGAAAGGCATTCTCGGACACCGCGTCTCAGTCGTTTCCCTTGGAGACAATGGCCAGACCCCTTGGACTGATGGCTTTGCCGATCTTATCCTGTCAGAGCAGGATACTCTGCCTGTTTCCATCCCAGAATGCCTTCGCCTGCTACGGCCCGACGGAGGAGCACTTCTCAGTGCTTCTCGTCAGAATTCTCCCGAATTCGAGAAAGCGAACGGACACTGGGAAGAAGCCGAATCCTTTTCTCTTTTCCGTCGCGGAGAGCTCATTGGAGCAAAGGACTGGACCCACCAGTATGGAACCGCAGGCAACGCTTCGTACACCGGAGAAGCTCTCGGTGATGTGAGCGCCACGTCAGGGATGTCTGTTCAATGGATTGGCCATCCAGGCGGAGACTTCGGAATTGATCGCCAACCCCGGATGCCCGCCCCCCTCGCAGCCAATGGTCGACTCTTCCATCAGGGCATGGATCGAATGGTTGCATTGAATGCCCACAACGGAGCCGTATTATGGTCCTACGAGATTCCCTCTCTGCGACGGCTCAACGTGGCCCACGACTGCTCCAACTGGTGCGTCGATGAATCAAATGTCTATCTCTCTATCCGGGATCGGCTCTGGATCCTTAGCGCCCGAACTGGAGAGCTCCATCACGCGCTGCTTCTCCCCACGGCAAAACGTAAGTCTCACGACTGGGGTTTCGTTGCTCAGGAAAACGACGTGATCATCGGGTCCTCGGTCTGGGCTAATTCTGCCTACCGGGAATTCTGGGGCGATGCCGCGTGGTTCGACAAGGTGGGCGTAGAGGTCACCCAGGTTTGCAGCGACCAACTCTTTGGCTACCAGAAATCAACTGCCAAAGGCATCTGGGCTTATGGTCGCGGACTGATCCTTAATTCAACCATCGCTCTTCACGAGGGCAGGGTTTACTTCCTTGAGAATCGCTCTCTGGACCTTCCAGAAGCTTCCAAATCCAGAGTGTCCGACCGCAAGCTATGGCTTGATTTGACTGCCGTATGTCTCGACTCCAGCACGGGGGAGGTCATCTGGGAAAAGCCAGGACCAAAGCCTGTCTTCCTTACCGAAAAAGTAGGGTTCGTACAAGCCGCCTACGGAATCGCTACGTCACAAGGCTACCTCGCTGTCCTGTCCGAGGGTACAGTCAATACAAGCGGAGCCTATCAGAAGAAGGGAAACTTTCGCTGCGCCAGCTATGACCAGGATGGGACCCAGAAATGGTCAACCGAAAGCCCCTGGGGTGCCGACCATCATGGCACTCATATTACTCACCCGGTTGTCACCGAGGATCGGCTTTATTTTGCGCCGCATATCCATGACCTCAAAACCGGGCAGCCTCTCGGCGCAAGCTATGGACCACGTCGGGGCTGCTCAACTGTGGTCGCGACCAAGAATGCCCTCATGTTTCGCATTCTTGGCGAGGGAAACTCTCCTCTCGGATTATGGAACAAGGAAACAGGCTCTGTTTCCCGCTTCATGCGGATTCGTCCCAGTTGCTGGCTAAATACGATTCCCGCCCAGGGCATGCTCCTAATTCCTGAAGGTGGTGCAGGATGCTCCTGCGGGGGATGGATGGAGACTTCGATCGGCCTTAGACCAAGAAGTTCCGCCCCACAAATTGGCCCCTCCTCCCAGCCCGCGACCAAATAAGACGTCTGCCATGAAAGCCCTTTCATTCATACTCTTTCTCGTCGCTGCTCTGTCCTCATCAACCCTTCGGGCAGATGACTGGCCCACCTACCGCCACGATTCGCGACGCAGTGGCGTCACCGCCGGAACGCTTGAATTTCCCCTGTCGAAATCCTGGCAGGTAAAAGGTGGGCACCCACGCCAGGCCTGGAGCGGACCTGCCAAATGGGATGCCTACTCCGGGAACTCAGGGCTTCAGTCCATGCGGAATTTTGATCCTTGCTTCTATGTAACAAGTGTCGGGGACCTCGTTTATTTCGGCTCCTCTCATGACAACGCTGTGCACGCCCTTGACGCAAAGACCGGCAGGGAGCGCTGGGTTTTCTTTACGGAAGCACCGGTGCGACTGCCCCCGACCATCCACAACGGTATTGCCTTTGCCGGCTCAGACGATGGACACCTCTACGCCCTTGATGCGCGCTCGGGCAACCTGCTGTGGAAAGACCGGGGATCCCCAGACGACCGCCGGATCCCCAGTAATGCCAGCATGATTTCGCTCTGGCCAATTAGGACGGCTCCACTGATTGCAAACAACACTCTGTTCTTTACCGCGTCGCTCACGCCCTGGGAGTCCAGCTGGCTGATCGCAGCCAACCCAGCCACAGGCAAACGTCAATTCAGCCAGGAGATCAGCAACGTCACTCTTCAGGGCGCACTTTTAGCGACTGCCGACACCCTCATTGCTCCTCAGGGCAGATCTGCGCCCCTGCTCTATGATCTGAAAACAGGAAAGCCCTCCGGAGCTATCGGACATGCAGGAGGAGTCTTCTGCCTGGTAACCGAGGACAACCAGCTGATCTCTGGTCCAAAATCTCAGAAGGCCAAGGATAACCAGCTCTTCCTTACCGACGCAAAAGGAGCTCGCGTTGCGACCTTCAACGATACCTCCTGTGCAGTGGTAACAAGTGGTATTGCCTACCTCCACACTCGGGGCTCGCTCAAGGCCCTCTCCCTCGGAAAGGGCAAAGATCAGCCTTCAGAGTGGGCCGTGAATACCCCTGCGCCATCCGAACTGATTGTCTCTTCCAAGGCCGTCATCCTCGGGCATGCCGGAGGAATAAAGGCCTACTCACGTGAAAATGGATCCTTAATTTGGGAAGCCCCTATCCCAGAGGGAGGAGCTGTGCATGGACTCGCGGTCTCAGGGAGCAGGCTCTACGCCTCAGACAGCCATGGCGCGATCCACGCCTACGGTCCCCAGAAACAATCTGAATAATGCGTTTTTCCTTTTTCATTATACTGATCAGCTCATACCCCATGAGCCTTCTAGCGGACGGCACCGCGGTAACTCTGAAAAATCACCTCGCCCCGGAACCGCTCACTGCTGGAGAAAAAATCCGTTCTGAATTTTCTTATCCAGCAGCTGCGCGGGCTGCAGACCATGCGGCCATGAACTGGCAGCAGTCCCACAGCTGCATCACGTGTCACACCAACGGGTTTTACCTTATTGGCCGAGCTTCTAGCGGCAGTCAGGCCCCCGCCTATCTGGAGGCACGAAATTTTGCCCGCGACTTTATAAAGCCGCATGTTGACCCAGAGATCCCAACGAAAGGCAAACGGACTCCCGGGGCCGAAGCGATGGTTGCCACCACCGCCTTTCTCGCTATCAGCGATATGAAAACCAAGGGGAAGCTGTCAGAGACTACCCGCCAGGCCTTTAATTATATCTGGAAAATACAGTCAGAATCTGGAGCGTGGGAAAAGTGGACAAAATGCAACTGGGGGCCATACGAGTCAGATGATCACTTCGGTGTCTCTCTCGTAGCACTCGCCCTTGGAGTGGCCTCTCGTGATGAGTATACCCAGTCACCCCAGGCTCTTGAGGGGGACCTGCGTCTCAAGAAATTCCTGCGCAGTCATCCCCCCGAATCGCTTCACCAGAAGGGCATGCTCCTGTGGACGGCAGGCTACCGTAATGACCTTTTCGAAAAGAATGTGGTCAAGAAATGGCAGGACGAGTTGTTCTCTGCCCAGAAATTGAATGGCGCGTGGGTTCTCCCCGAGCTGGGGGACAGACATTGGAAGAGATCTGACGGAAAGCTACAATCCACTGATCCGGATGCCTATGCGACTGCATTTGCTACACANATTCTCGTGAAATCCGGGGTAGCCCATNGTGANCAAAGGCTCATGAGGGCACGCCGGTGGCTCNGGGCTCANCAACGAGCTAGCGGCAGGTGGTATACNCGATCTCCACACAAGGACAACAGGCACTATATTTCTAATGCTGCCACCAGCTTTGCGCTCCTTGCGCTCGGCCCACCGGAGTAGGGAAATACTTTCCGGCACGGGAGCTCATTCTCGTTCTTCAATGTATTCGCCACGCTCCGTTGCGAGAGAGCAGCAATGGATGGTCTCTGCCTATTCTCATGAGATGAGATCTCAAGGACTCCTCAGATGAATCGCTCAAAATGACAGCACGTCACTCGGCGCCACCTATTGTGTTAGAGAAAATCCTCCTTATCCATATCGGGTAGTTTTCCTCGCCGGCACTTTATCTCAGCTCCTACAAAAATGGATCAAATAAGGATCCACCCAGGGGCATGTCCTTGATCATTCTCTCTCCGATTCCTCGTGACAAAAAGACCCGTCTTGACTGCCATCCTCCCGACAGCAATATCCCGACTGTCCCACACAAGGAAGGTATCCATGAAAGCTGTAGCTGTTACACCNAGTCAAAAGGAGGTTGGAATCATCGAGCATCCATCTCCTGAGCTCCAGCAGGATGACGACGTCAGGGTCAGAACCATCGATGTGGGCATCTGTGGAACAGATCGCGAAATCTGCACTTTTGTCTACGGAGATCCACCATCCGGATCCAAGCACCTTGTCCTAGGTCATGAGGCCATGGGCGAGATTGTCGAAGTAGGGTCAAATGTGAAAAACTTGAAGGTTGGTGATTTCGTGGTTCCTTCCGTCAGGAGACCTTGTCAGGACGAGAACTGCCTGCCATGCCGTTCAAACCTTCAGGACTTTTGCTCAACCGGAAACTACGTCGAGAGGGGAATCAAGGAATGCCATGGCTTCATGACCGAGTCCTTTGTCGAACAGGAACAATACCTCACTTATGTCCCTGCCGACCTCAGAGATCTGGCGGTTCTGACGGAGCCCTTAACCATNGCCGAGAAAGGCTTGGCTCAGGCTTGGGCTGCTCAGAAGCGCCTACCATGGGTTCGTCATTACGATGGGGACCAACCAACCGGAAAAGGTCTTAACGCCGTTATTCTCGGAGCTGGGCCAATCGGGATCCTAGGAGCAATGACCATGAAGGCCGCCGGCTTTGAGACCTATGTCTACAATCGGTCTCCAGCTCCAAATCCTAAATCGAAAATTATTGAATCGATTGGCGCAAAATATATATCCTCTCAAGATACTACCCTCGAAGAACTAGCTGCCTTAGTTGGCTCAGTAGATCTAATATACGAAGCGGTTGGAATCTCAGCGGTTGCCTTTGAATCCCTGAGTATTCTGGGAGTGAANGGGGTCTATATTTTCACAGGTATCCCAGCTCCCGGAGCTCGTATTCCAATTGATGCAAATCAGATGATGCGAGACGTTGTTCTCGGAAATCAGGCTATCATTGGCACTGTCAATGCTGATGACGCCTCTTTCAAGGCCGCTATCTCAGATCTAGCCTACTTCAAACAGCATTGGCCAGAGGCCATTGAAGCAGTTATTACNGAGCGCTTTCCGGTAGACGATTGTCGGGAGCTTCTTCTGGGGCGGGCCACCGGAATCAAGAACGTCATATCTTTTGCCTAGCGAAGAGAGCGCAACGCTTCACTCTCCTTGGGAGCCTTTTCAAGCACTTCTATCAAAGAGCTCAGCTCACGGATTTGCGCCTCTAAAGAACGCCTCTCACGATGTCTCAGAAGCCGCTCCTGCACCTCCCGTAATTGGGGCAGAAGAGGCTTTGCTGCTCCTCCGTATTGCCGCAATGCCCTTAGACAGCGCAGAATACGAGTGCGCTTCCCCCATGACTCTAGGTCCAGTATTTCAAGGCACATTGACATTCCTTCCGCAATCCGGTGACGGGCGAGGAGATCCAGGCCCTCCAGTCTAATCGCGTCTGCAAACATTATTCCGGTCGGAGCTGGGTCAATAATGGACTGGGCTACGGCTGGGAGAAACGGCCTGATCTCCTCGTAATTAAGCTGGCGATAAAGCGACTCCACAGTTGCTCTTGCCCGAGCATCAGGGTTTTTCAAAATTCGTTCTACCGCAGGACGCAGCTCTCCCAAATCCATGCCTTGGAGTGACCGGGCAAGCAGCCCCTCCATCCCAAGGACTCCTCCCCTGCAGAACAGACAAAATGCTAGATAGCGCTGAACCACCTCGCCTGATNGGGAAGACTCATCCTCCGAAATGATGGCGAGAAAATCAGGGACGAGCTGAGCTGCCGGAGCTCCAATCGCAGCGAGAGCCTTCGCCGCAAGGATCCGCAACCAAGGGTCTTTATCCCAAAGAAGTTCCCGCAGGGATTTCATCGCAGGAAATCCACGCTCGCCTAGTATCGCAATGGCCTGACATGCTCCGTATCGCGATTCATAGTCACCCGCATCTAGCCTTTCGATCAACTCTTCGAGGGGAAGGCCCTCCTGCTCGGCTAGAATTCTCGCTGCTCTCTGTCGGACTACCGGCGACCAGCTCCTAAGCGCTTTCAACAATTGCGCCTCTGACAACGAGCGATAAGAACCCACCCCCTTGTCCCAGGAGTTGAATTCCCGTCCTGCTGAAATTGTATCCGTAAGCGCACTCCCAACCAGAGAGTTTCGAGATTTTACACCCCTACCAGTCATGAACAGCCTTCCCTTGGGAAGGAGATAGGACAGCACGAATGCCCCGGTGCAGTCCCAATTCTTGTAGAGGTGTTCAGAATCCGAGCTTCCAGCTCCTCCCTGATAGGGAAATCGACCGTCATGACTCCGGTTCAAATCGAGAAACCACCGCTGCCTTTTTAGATATGCCGATACGGCTTCGGGTCCGGCTCTCATTGCCCCAAGAGCACCCCAGAGGTAGCTAAAGTAGTTCCCTGTATGTCCTCGCTCGCGCTCTCCGTAAGAGGCCACTGCCATTCGCGAAAAGAACTGCACATCACTCGCCCGGTCCTGAGCATCAAAGAGCAACGCCGCGATTCCATTTTTACCGTTATCATCATGGAACCTCGTGTCTGGGGGGTTGTCACCATACGGGATGGATCCCTTCCCCACATAGAAACCGAAAAACGCATTTCCACGTTCTATCGCCTGATCTACCTGCGGCGCCGACACTCCACATTTCTTGCCCAGAATAAGTGAAAGCTGACACACCAATCCAGCCTGGTTGAGAGCACCGTAGCCGCCTAAACGACCATGCTCTTTTCCGTCATTCCATTGCGGCCAAGCCATTGTGTGACCCCAGCTTCCAACTCCACTTTGTCCTTCAGCCAGCCGAATCGTATACTCCTTGATGGCGGGGAGAACTTCACGGTCCTCCGTGGCAAGGTANTACTCNGTAAGAAGTAAGTTCGTATATCCCCAATGCCACGACGCCATCGAACTCGAAGGGGACATCTCAAGGCGAAGGTCACTAGGGGCCAGTCGACGTGCATAGTCTCGGACGATGGGAAGATACTCCTCCTTCCCCGATGCCAGTAAGGCTAGAACATTGATCTTNCCNTCTACACCCTCCTTAAGATTATTAACGATATACCTACAACCAAGATCGACGATTTCNCTAGACTTCCTGCAATCCCATGGAGATCCATCATGGTAGGTTCCGAGAACCCGAAGCCGGATTACTACCGATTCTGTCTTACCCTCACGCCACCGAAGCAGCTGCAGTCTCCCATCTCTCTCCTCCGTCTCAGCGATGGTGACAGCCCTCCCAAATTGCTTTCTCGCATCATCGTCAAACAACGCCCCGTCCGTTCCAAGAATAATGTCTCCTTTCCTAAGGACCCCGTCAGCAGGGGTATGTTCTTTGACGGAAGTGATGAGGATTTGCCGGCTATCGCTGGTCTCGAGATTCCATCCCCAGATCCAGCCCCTGGCTCCCGTTGGCCCGAGGTTCCAGTCGTGGAAAGCGTCTTGTTTTTCCCCCTCGATCAAATTGGGCACAGCGGGCTTCCGAGCCGCTTCGGACACAACCGAGCCAGCTAGAATAAGAATAATCAGGATATGGAGGGATGGGTTTCGCATTCTCCGTAGTAGCGCCAGGGTTTCCTACGTTTGAATTAGCGCGTACGTATCAACATAATTGATAAATCCCAAGAACGCTCCCTCCACTTATTCACATCTGTTCACGATCGCTGATCCTTTAACCCTCTAAATTCGTGGATTTCCTCTAAATATTGGACCCTTCACCACTCCATAGCACTTCGCCTCGTGATCGGGCTCTAATCCGGATAACATCAAGCCGATGCTTCGTTTCTTTCGTATAGTGCCCTTTGCGCTGGTTGTTACCGGTCCAGCTCTTCTGGCAACGCCTGAAGAAGCGAATTCCTCTGTAAAAGACTGGATGGCACGTCTGATTAAACCTGGCATCCGAAAAACCGACGCCCGGATCTCTCAGATTGATCAAGAACTTTCGGGACTTCCCGAACTCTACACCGGACCACGCGGGTCACGCTTTGGCTTTCACAGCGAAACCATCATTGAACAGACCGAGCCACATTATGTGCAAATCGATCTGGGAGAGGTCCAGGCCCTCGATTCAGTGGTATTACTCCCAGTCCACCTACCAACTCCCGGACCAGATGGAGAGGGCTATGGGTTTCCGATCCGGTTCAAAATCGAAGTGTCCGAGACCCGCACCACGGGATTCCGGTCCCTTGCGAACCACACTGAACATGACTTCTCTAATCCCGGCAGATACCCCGTCAAATTTTCTGCGTCGGGGTTTCAGGGCCGCTTTGTCCGGATAACCTCTACAAAGCACGTTCAGGCAAGGGGAGGCTTCATCTGGGCTATGGAAGAAATCATGATCTTCGCCGGGAATTACAATATTGCTGTGGCACGGCCCCGTACCGCCAGCAGTGATCAGGAACTCTTTCCAAATTGGTCGTTACAACGCGTAAACGACGGAATAAGTCGTCTTGGAAATCCTCACGAGGTCAAACAGAGCCCGACCAATGGATTCCTGAGTGCACGATCAAAATCAGCGAACGATCCGAAATGGCTGATTGTTGATCTAGGTCAGCCCCTCCCGGTTGATGAGATTNGAATTACCCCAACCTCCTCGGAGGATCCGGAGGTAGTAGGCGGCCGAGGCTTTCCCAAATCGCTTACGGTCGAACTTTCAAATGACTCTAAATTCGAAACGACGGTCTGGAGAACCAAGAAATACAGGCACCCCTTGGGATTCCCCTGGAACTCTGCCCTGGTTTTACGGTGTAACGGAGAGGCTGGACGCTATCTGCGACTTGCTTCAAAGGAGCTTTTTGCACGCGGCNACATGCACAGTTTGGCTATCGCTGAAATNCAAGCTTACCANAAGGGGGTTAACGTAGCNTTCGGCAAGAAAGTAAGCGTGAGCGATCAAATTGCAAAACCTGGACATTCCCGATGGTCTCCCCAGTATGTAGTAGACGGATTCTCCAGCTCCTCGAGCCTTGTTGAANCACCCGATTATATTGANTCTATCATCAATCGGGGAGCTCTGGAGGATGAGCGGAATNAGCTCATCAGCCGCCAAGCCACCAATACCGATCTTGCACTCACAAGGTTGACGGCAGGAGCCGGCAGCATCGGAGGCATCGCTCTTTTTGGCTGGATCTGGATGATTTGCAGACAGCGGGCGGTTCGCATCCGGGATTCAGAAACGCTACGAAAGCAAATCGCGCGGGATCTTCACGATGATATCGGGAGTAATCTGGCAGGAATCGTCCTGATCAGCGAAGTAGGGACTACAAACCCGGACGCGAGTGAGACGGCTCGCGACGACTTCAGGGAAATTCAGGAAACCGCCGAACAGACTGCTGAGGCCATGCGCGATATTGTATGGCTCATNGACACCGGGGAGGCTACTACCCGGGACCTTTTCATGAGAATGAGAGAGTCTATAGAGCTCATTGTAGGGCACCTTGACACCTCTATTGATTCCATCCCCCCGTCTCCAAAGAGCAGACCGATTGGACTTCAAGCCCGACGTCATTTCTTCTTCGCCTTCAAGGAAGCGCTGAATAACGTCCAGAAACACGCTCGGGCCACCAAAGTCCGGGTGCTTTTTGAATTGACACCCAATCATGTGACATTCGAGGTAGTGGATGATGGAGTTGGGTTTGAACCTGAGAAAGCCACAGGTTCAGGTCATGGCTTGAAAAATTTTCGCCGTCGGGCAAATCGAGTGAATGGACAGCTGAAGATCGACAGTATTTTACATGGGGGGACGACCATCCGGTTCTCCGCACCGCTGAACCAAAAAAACTTATGAGCGAATCACATACCGAGCAAATTCAGGTCTGGCTTGTTGAAGACAACGAGGTCTTCCGCCGAAATGTTCAGCGAGTTATTAACAATCTCGAGGGAATGACTTGTGACGGCAGCTTTGACTCTGCCGAGGCCACCTTCAAAGCGCTTCAGAAGAATGCAGCTCCAGACGTTATTCTTCTGGACGTTCAACTTCCCGGAGTCGATGGCATTGCAGCCCTCGCTGAATTCCGNGAGGCCATTCCAAACACTCGGGTGATCATCCTNACTGTGTTTGATGATGCAGACAAAATCTTTCGTGCGGTTTGCGCTGGAGCTTCGGGTTATGTCCTCAAAGCCTCAGGCACTGACAAGATCGGGGAATCCATTCGTCAGGTCATGGGCGGCGGGGCCCCCATGACGCCAGAGGTTGCAAAGAAGGTTCTAGATGCCTTTGCAAATTCAGATTTGTTGCCCGGTGAAAAAGGTGACTATGGACTGACCGNAAGAGAGCAGGAAATTCTGAGACTCTTGGCCGAAGGACTCCTCAAGAAGGAAATAGCCGATGCCCTAAGCATCAGCGTAAACACTGTTTCCACTCATCTCCGCCGCGTTTATGACAAGCTCCATGTCAATACTAACACCGGCGCGGTCGCAAAAGCTCTCAGGGAAGGAATCATCTAGTTTTCCTGAATGGGAATAACTCAAGGGTCGCCCTGATGACTTCTATTGCTCTTCAAAGCTTGGCCGCTCAGAGAGCTCGCGCAGGTAGTTGAATGGATAGATACCTGTCGCATGCCCGTCCTCGAACCGGACGAGCAGAGCGTATCCGCCGATAGGCTCATAGCTCCTTAAAAAAAAACTTTGGCTCGTATATGTTACCTTGGGGCGAACTACGCGTCCGGTAGCATCGGGCTCTCCCTGACAACTCGCACAGGGGCATGCTCGGCGCAGCCTTTCGATGGGTATATAGCTTTCGCCTCCATCCGACCACACGATCGCGAGCTCGTTTTGAACCAGTCCGATATTTGTAATCGACAACATGCTTTAACCTCAAGTCAAGGTGACCCCTGGGGGCTTCTCGGGCCAAAAATAGATGACCCGACCCGGACAATTGTTGCCCCTTCTTCAATCGCCACTTCAAAATCATGACTCATCCCCATACTGAGCCCCTCAATTTCAACTCCAACGTCACTCCTCAGACTATCACGAACCTCTCTTAGTTTCCGGAAGGAGGATCGAGCCTCCTCAGGCTGCTCAACGGCCGGAGGAATACTCATCAATCCTGCAATACCAAGATTCGGCATCGCAATCAGCTCTGGCAGATCCTTGTGTAGTTGCGCCACACTAAAACCCCCTTTGCTCTCCTCATCCGCAAGGTTAACCTGCAGATAAATTCTGGCGGTCTTCCCCATTTCCTCGGCGATTCGGCTTAAATGNCCCGCAAGCCGTAAGGAGTCTACACTGTGAATGGCGTCGAACAGGGCTAGGGCCTTACGAGCCTTATTGCGCTGCAGACGTCCGATGAAGTGCCAGCGCACCGCAGATGGCAAACTTGCCATTTTCAGCTCGGCCTCCTGCAGCTTATTTTCGCCCAGGAGCCCGTGCCCAGCTTCGACGACATGGGCCGCAACTTCTGCAGGCCAGGTTTTTGAAACCACCAACAGCTCCACCGCCGAAGGGGAACGCCCGGAACGTCTGGCCGCTTGCATCACTCTATGCTTTACCCTTTCGAGGTTGGAGACAATTTCGCTCCTCTCCATNACNACAAAGGCAANGGCCCNGGNTTATCTACTCACCTTCGGGGAGAATTCCTGCCGTATTAGCCTTCTCGAGCTGCTCGACGAGATCTGCCACTATCGACAGAGCCTCACGCTTAACGGGGTCGAGCCCACTAGGCCAGAGCGGAGTATCGTCCAAGTCGTCTTCCTTACCCTTCGCGCGGCGCATGAAGGCTTCTGCATCCTTCTCGCGGTCGACCTCCGGGAGGGTATCGGCTTTAAGATTATCCAGAGTCAGCCGGAAAAATTTTAAATGCTGCCGATCCGCGGCTTCCATTCCCGCAAACCTCTCCCGGCGCTCCACATTCCGATCTTTACGCCGTTTTTCTGAATCTGACAATTCCGCTTCCCTCTTCACACGATTCAGAGAAACCGCATTAGCAACAATCCGCTGCTTGGTTCGGGCAACATCCTCAACTACATACTGAAAGTCCTTGGCCTTTTTAACTCGTGATTCATTGCGCTCCTTTAGGGTGGGGATGAAAAGATCCTCCCTGTTGCGGGGCTTGAAGTTCGGCGCTTCCCGAATTAAATCGTGATCGAGAGGATGCTTGAGATACGCTTCTCCAATTTCCAACGCATCGGTTACAGAGGGGAGAACTATATCAGGCTCAACCCCAAGCTTCTGGGTCGAGCTTCCGGAAACCCGGTAAAACTTCTGAATCGTAGTCTTAAGATACCCTGCCCGGGTGTTGTCTTCAAAGAAACGAAAATAGCGACCGATTTCCATTGGCTGTTGAACCGTTCCTTTCCCGAAAGTTGAGCTATCCCCCACNATGACCGCACGGTTGTAGTCCTGCAAAGCTCCCGCAAGAATCTCACTCGCTGATGCGCTTGATTTGTCGGTAACCACCATGAGCGGCCCTTTGTAAAGTGGCTCTCGGAATAACGCTTCCTTCGACTCGATACGCCCAATGGTATCCTTGATCTGGACAACCGGACCCCTCCCTACGAAGAACCCTGTGATCCGGCGGACCTCTTCAAGAGACCCGCCACCATTGCGTCTGAGATCCAGCACAAGACCATCAACCTTTTCCTGGTTAAGCCTGGTCAGCAACTTCTGGACATCCGCTGAGACACTGGGATCGCCATCGTCAAAATCCATGTANAAGGAGGGAAGCTGCAGCCAGCCAATTCTGCGTTTTCCTGCGCCATGCTTCATCTCGATCACCTCAGCACTGGCAAGCTCGTCCTTCAACTCAACTCGCCCCCGTTTGATCGTGATGAATTTTACTTCCCCCGGGGCACCATCAGAGGGCTCAACCTTAAGACGCACCTCCGTGTCCACTTTTCCTCTGATCATTTCTACAACATGATCAATCTTCATGTACATGATGTCGACAACGTCACCTTTATTCAGGGAATCTACGCCCACGATCCGGTCGTTGAGCTTCAATTCACCCNNCTTATCCGCAGGACCGCCAACGACAATACCCATGATCTTGGTTGCGCCATCATCCTCTGCCTGAAGCAAAGCTCCGATTCCCACTAGAGAGTTAGACATTCCAGACCGAAACCGCTCCATTTCGCGGGTACTCATATAGTCGGTGTGCGGATCATGCGCTGCAGCGACTGCACTGAGGAAATAGTTCGCNATATCCTCCTCATCAGCTTCACCGATACTGCGTAGAAACCGGTCGTAGCGCTGAGCAATTTTCTCCTGAGGACTTTTATCATCTGCAAGGGGATCTTTTTTTCCCTGCTCTTCTGCCAACCGTTTGACTGCATCTCTACGGAGAATCTCAGAGAGAAGAGCCTCTTCGATCTGAATTTTCCACAGCTCCTCAGCAGCCTGCTGACTCGAGGGCCAGTCGGCATCCTTGCGCGTGCGCATCACCGACTTTGTAGAATCGAAACTAAACTTCTCATTCTTCAGCAACTTCTTGGCGTAACCCACCCTCTCCCCAACACGCTGGGAAAAAACCTTATAGATCTCATTAGCTGGCTCCATGCAGCGCCCCTTGATNAGGAGCTCATGAAGACGTCTCCCATACTTTTTCTCAAAAGCGTCAACATCCTGCTGCGTGAGGTAGAGTCTGGCCGAATCGAGGTCAGCCAGATAATCCGTTAGAATCTTGGCACTCAGATCTGCATTGAACTGGATTCGGGCGTAATGACTGTTCTGCAGCATTCCAGCCATTTCCCGGCCGACGACATTAAAGTCGGTCTTGGCATGGACTGGCAGGGAAACTGTGCCGATCAAGGCAGCCATCAAAGCCGCTAGGGTGGATGAATTACGAGCCATCTTCATTGCGCCGTTTACCAGATCCGAAAGTATCTTGCAGGTGACTACACATTCTACGATGTAGGGTGATTTGTCGATTTCTTTCCCTATTCCAGAAAGGCCAAAACTCTTGCCGCTTAATCTCTGGGAGACTTTCTGTCCTTCTCCCTCTGTTTCTTAAGCCATTCTTGAAAGTAATCTTCATCCATCTCTGTTTCCTGAGGCAAAACAGGAAGGACTCCCCACTGAGTAATTTCGTCAAGGGCGGTAGGACGTCGCCGAAGAGACGCCGTAAGCTCAAGGTGGTCCTGCCCCCGCTTCACCTTAAGAGTGATCTTATCACCGGGACCCTTGGATTTGATATAGTCCGCAAGCCGGCGGGTCGGAGCGAGGTCATCGAAGAGCACCTCGTCTAGCCCGGTAATCAAATCGTTTGCTTTCAGGTTGGCAAGGTCTGCTGCTGTGCCCTTCCGGACGTCTGTGATGAGCACAGCCGGTCGCATCATTCCTTTCTCATCCTTCCATCGGGCTGTATCCATCTGGATCCCAAGATATCCTTGGCCGGGAAGGGGCTGTTTGAGTATGACCAACGCCTTTAAAACTTCTCTGCCGCGCAGCCGCACCTCCGGGTTTTCTGCCTCTCTATAAATTCGGTAGAGCGCTTCGATCCCTCCTTGAAGATCTTTCTTTCCCCAGAGGAGTAACTCGTTCTGCCCCTCACGGCGCTTCTTGAAGTCCTCATGCCCGAGGGCCTCAATCAGCCCTTCCGGCAACTCCACAGAACCACCTTTTTTTGTTTCCTCAGAGTCCTCAACCTCCGCAAACATTCCCCCTGCAACTGCTAAAATGATAGTCGGCGGAAACAAGAGGAACGCCTTTTTCTTGAAGTAATTCATCTTCATTCCATCAGCGTAGTCTTGCAACACTACACAAAAACGTGCTGTCCGTTGCCATGGCCAGATAGAGTAGAGGGAATCATTGAGGACCTTCCTTAAACCATCAATTACCAAAGACCGTTTTCTGAGGTATATCCACCGTGTCCTTAGGATAAAGCTTTAGCAGTTTATGCTCCCCCCTATTCAGGTCGTAAATATAACGCTTTCCGTTCCGGAAAAGACTGATCCTATTCACCGCGCCAAACTCAGTTGGCCCCCCTGCTGACATGACTGCCTGATACAGAGTCATCCCCCTCCGGTAGGGTTTTGGCCCTGGCGCCCGCACTTTACCGCCCACTGTTACCATCTGGACTGTAATATTGTCACCTGAGTCGGCCACGATCTGAATTACAGGACTAGTATATATTTCGGCGTCCCTGTAGGCGGCTTCTATCTTTCGCGCCAGCACGTCCGTCTCGGTTCCGACGACCTTGATCGTGCCGATCTTCCACATCGTGATGAATCCCCCCTCGGAAACTGGATAGCTGCCATTAACCCTGCCCTGCTCTCCAACTGGGACTCCTTGGATAGCAATCTTGATTGCTCCTCCAGCTTCAATCTGGGCGTTCAACGAGGCCGAAAGGAGTAGCAAGAGGATAAAGGCATGTTTCAGGAGAGTCTTCATAAGGTCAGAGCTGTAAGGGATAGGGGGTAGAAGAAAGGTGAATTCGGCTGTCAGAAGTTCTGCTAGTAGTTGAGTCCCTCGTCCTCTTCTGAGTCATTGGCCACCACCTTGGATTCAAGGGCCGAACCACTAGTTGCCGACGCTGTAGCTCCAACCGTGGGCACTGGATCTGAATCTGCAGAGGGAGCGTAATAGGTATAGTAGCTGGTGTAATACTGATATTGGCTGTCACTCCGCACGTCTACGTTATTCAGAACAACCCCTATGACGTGTCCCCCAACGTTTTCAACCGCTTGCTTCACCCGGACCAGCATGTTCCGCGGAAGTTTCCTGTGCTGGACCACGATCATGGTGAGGTCCACCTCAGAGGCCAGCACCGATGCATCACTCACCCCAAGGATCGGCGGAGAATCCACCAAGACAAGATCGAACCTTTGCTTCACATCTTGAATAAGTTCTGACATCCGCCGGGAGTTCAGAAGCCCCGCAGCGTCCGCAGGGAGAATCCCGGACGGAAGAAAGTAAAGATTGTCCACCGGGGTTTGAAGGATCACATCCTCCAACATGAGATCTGTAGTCAGATAATTGCTCAGCCCGACTGAGTTGTTGATGTCGAAAAAGGTATGAACGTTTGGACGGCGCAGATCCGCATCGATCATCAGAGTGGTATATCCCCCCTGAGCACAGACGTAGGCAAGATTCACCAAGGTGGTCGACTTTCCTTCCCCAGCCCCTCCGGACACTATGGTGATGCTGTTATCCTCGGGATTGTTCCGATTGAACTCAATATTGGTTCGTAGAATCCGGTAGGCCTCCGCATCAGGACTCATTCCACTTTGCTTGTGCAGGACACCCACATCAGTGGGAATCACTGCCAGAACCGGCACCTGTAGATACCGCTCCACATCCTCCAAGGTCTTAACCGAGGTGTCGAGATACTCGAGAGAGAACGCTATCGCGATACCGAAGATTAGTCCTACCGCGGCACCAAGAGAAAGAAACAGCGTCACCTTGGGGTAAACCGGATCCATTCCGATTTTGGGATGCTCCAGAATAGTAATCGGCGTCTTGGGTATTTTGAGCGCAATCCGACGTGCAGAATTCGTCAACTTCATCTGGGATAGCATCGCCTTGGCCGTCTCGTAATCCTGTTTGGCCTCGACGTAGTCCTGCGACTGCAATGCCTTATCGACGGCATCAAACCGTCGATCCTCTACCCGGTCCTTGATTTTCACCAGCTGACCATTGACCAGACTTAGCTGCGTTTTCAGCAGCTCTCTGAGAACAACAACTGAGGACTTAAGGTCCTCTTGTAACTTTGACTGAGCGATATAAGCCATTTCAACAGACGGATGCTTCCGTCCCAGGCCCGAGGCCTCGAGCGCCGCGATATTCACCCTGCTTTCCTGATACCGGCCCCGCAGGACCGGCACCTGACTTCCAGGCAACTGAAGCCCCTCCGCGAAATCAATCAGCTCTTCATCTTGCAATGTGAGAAGCTGTTCGATCTGATTCTCAAGCTGACCTTTTTTTTCCTCCGCTGTAAATTGCTGCATTTCCGCAGACTTGAGAATGGCTTCCTCACTCTGCCCCATTCGACCACTGGTCAGCACTCCTTCGATGTACGGGATTCCCACCGCCTTTACGATCGCATGAAAATGTCGGCGCTTGTCCTCCACCAGATCTTCCTGCGAGCGCACTTCAGACTCGAGGGCATCCAGCGCGTCACCAGCGCGCTTGCGTTCATCCTCATTCCGGCCTTCCTTGTAGGACTCCGCAATCGCCTTGGCGATGTTACGGGCATCATCGCGGTTCTGGTGACGAATTCGGACTTCGATATGATCTGTGTTTCTGATCTGCTCGGTCTTGAGAATCGACTTGAGCTTGAGAAGAGCCATGTTCTGGTCGAAACCATTCCAGCGGGTGGTCAGATCAAGACTTTCCACGACTCGGTTCAGGACCGTCTCCGACTCGATGATCTTAAACTGATTCTGTATGTAGGCATGTGACGGCGAAGCCCCCGTCATGGGCTGCCCGACGGAACCATTCAGCGGATCCAGCTCGATAAAGGAGTGGTTAACCTGCAGGAGCGCAGTGCTCTCATACTTCTTCGGCAGCACGTAGGTAATCACCGCCGCCGTCATGAAGATCAGAAGAAAGGTCAGAAGGATGACGCCATAGCGGTTCTTGAGGACCTGCCAATAATCAACCGCATGGAGAGCGGCTTCGCTGGCATTGGTTTGGCGTTCGGGTCCGTTCGGCATGTCTTTAGAGTTTCGAGAAACCAGTAGTAAGCTGACTATAAGGCCAGAAGTGGAGGAAATCCAGTAGGCAGAAAACCCCCGCAATGAAAAAAGGCATTGCGGGGGCTGCTATATTAAAGGGCGCTTTTGTGGTCCAATCTTCAGAAGGAGGACTGAAGCCCAACCTGCACGCGGCTGCGGTCGTAATCACGCACGTCCGCATCCGAAGTGGACTTGGTGTAATTGTATGATCCAGTGACGAAAAGATTGTCAGAAACTTCAAAACTTGCACCAGCGTTGAAGTTCAGGACCCTGTCATCCAAGCTGTCCGGTGCACTTCCGCCACCAATTTTGCCGTCGTATCCAAGCATGATAACATTAAGGCCACTGAAGAAGGTCAGCTTTGATGAAGCAACATAAGAACCTTGAAGACCAAGCCGGAAGGTCTGGCGCTCCTCGTATCTACCAAGCTCGAAAGGCTGGCCACAGTCATGGGTCGAGATAAGCCTGTTGCGGTCCTCTAACCCGTAACGGGCGAACGCGCGGACCTGAGCAGACTCCGAAAGCGATGAACGCACGGTAGCTTCCAGATACGGTGACGAGTTGCTGGCGCCATTATCGACTTCCTGAACCTGAGCACCTGCGCGAACTACGGCAACCGTGGTTGGACTGAGTTCTGTTTCCGCACCAAGAAGGAAATAGTGGGAATTCG
>PBTP01000007.1 GCA_002729275.1 Roseibacillus sp.
CAACTGTTGGTTTCCGAATGCCTTGCGCCAGCCATTCACGAGAGCTTCCATCTTAAACCTGTAGTTGCGTGGATCTTCCCCCTTGCCGGCATTTGATTCCCCCTGGTACCAGATTGCCCCGGCAACAGCATAGGGTGCGATTGGGGCGATCCTGCTATTGAAGATACGCCCAGGCATTCCCGCGGTGTTACGGATGACCACTCCTCCCTCCAAGGCCCCTACTTCTTCCAGTTTATTCTTTCGGGCGAGTTCGGCGATGGGTCGTAGAGCTACATTTTGTTCGAATTGCTCTCCGGGAATAAATCCCTCGATAGGCTTTCCCCCCCACGAGGACTCAATGACTCCGACTGGAACGTTTAGAGCATGAGCAATCTTTCGGGCAAAGAAGAAGGCCACGGCAGAGTAGCCCGGGCGGGTGGACTCGGAGTCAACCTTCCACGCAATTTCGCGGCGTTCGATATGCCTGAATCCCGGGCTGTCTGGGCAGCCAATTCGAAGGAAGCGTATGCTGTTATCAGCCTCTTCCTGAAGCGTGGCCGCAATGGCCTTCATCCGTCTTGCGCAGGCGCTCATGGGGAATTGCATGTTCGACTGTCCGCTTGCCAACCAGACTTCGCCGACCACNACGTTTGTGAAAGTGATNNGGTCTTGGGACGAGCGNATCTGAAGGGNCCTGNCCTTNGCTGCTCGCNGGCATTGCTTTGAGCCGGGCAATCCACTTCCCGTNCGGATCGGCCGTAGTGACCTTGGATTGGCCTGCAAATTCGACATGCACCTTTGTGCCGGCTGGCGCGCTGCCCCAGATGGGGAGCTCTGCCTCTCTCTGCAGGACAGCATTATCACCAAATACAGCAGCGACGGTGAGTGCGGCCTTTCCGGGTATGCAGGGCAGGGTTACGAGGCTGCAGATAAGGATAAGAACGCGTCGAAAAGTGCAATCCACCATTCGGAGACGATGGAGGATCAGGCCCGTGCTCGTCAATGGCGGATCAGGGGGCAGGTTTTTCCATGCTTGATAGTTCCTCGGACAGCACGGAGGCGAGAAAGGAAGTGAAGCGGGTCTTCCCAGTTTCTCCCAGGTGATAACCGTCCGAAAAGTCGCNCTCTTGCATGCGAGGACTAACAGCGNGATCNATGAGAGTGGCGCCATGTTCCTCGATTGTGGCCCTTGCTGCTGGATCAACGGTCCAGNGCTCAGGCTGTGGCATGGGAACAAAGTAGGGATCCACGCCGTGCTTCTTCAGGGTCTTGATCAGGTGGGTGAGTTTCCGGTAGCTCCGGGTTGGNGGTGCTGGGGTGCTGGGATCGTCCCTCCTGTTTGCTGCAGGGCGGATTTGTGCCGCATCGAGGATGTTATTGAGTCTGCTGACGCCCGGTCCGAATTGAGGAATGGTAGCGGAGCTGACATGCCATTGATGGGTTCGTTGATCTCCAAAAAGGGCGCTGAAGTGNGAGAGAAATCCNATCGCTCTTTCGTCAAGGGAACGGCCTTCGTCGCTAAGGCAGGAGCCCAGATTCTCAAGAGAACAGAAGTGGCGGGTGAGGCGGCGTATCTTGAGTTCGTATTGGTCGGGGAGATGGTGCCCCACAAAGCCAATCACAACGATGTCCGGATGGTTTTCAGATTGGGTGAAATAGGTATCATAGAGATAGTGCCAATCTCGGGTCGCAGTGGCCACCGGAGTAACCTTGAAGACGCTGCAAGGTCTGGAAAGAGCGGTAGAAATATTTTCCTGCAGCAGGGTTTGATCGACTCCATGGAGAAGGAGGGAATTCCCGAGGATCATGATGCGTGGACTTGCGCCACCCTGCATTTTCTCCGCAATTTCCGGGAAAGTATGAATGTGAACACGATCGTAATCGAGGGAGGGAGCGAGGATGCGCGCGATGATTTCAAGCAAAAGCATGGTGCCCGCCAGAACAGCGAGGACTTTCCACTCGGTGCATTTAAAACTGGAAGTAGATGAACTCACTTGTGCGGAGGGGTTGATGGACCACGAGCATGAAAAGGGCATAGGCATACGCTGCGGATCGCCATCCCCAGGGAACCTTTGTCAGGGCTAGAAGATCGTTACGGCGAGCCAGACAGATTTCGAGAAGCAGAAAAGGTCCGGCGAGGTAGAGGATGGATCCGAGCCCATAGGGCGTAAGGAAGGTCGCGGAAAAATCGGTAAAGAAGATTGCAGTAAAGAAGTCCCATGCCTGTGCGGCAGATTCGGCTCGGAACAGAAGCCAGCCAACGCATACGAGATTAAAGAACAGGAATGTTTCTATCAGACGGCGCACGATGGAGGGTTGGGAATCACGGATTCGATCTTCGAACGGTCGATAGGCACACANAAGGAGGCCCTGGTAGAGACCCCATAGAANAAATGTCCATCCTGCTCCGTGCCAGAGCCCTCCCAGTAGCATGGTAAGCATCAGGTTCCTGCACGTTTTCCAATGCCCCCCCCGGTTTCCTCCCAGAGGAATGTAGAGGTAGTCGCGCAACCAGCTCGACAGGCTGATGTGCCAGCGCCTCCAGAAGTCGGCCGGAGAGCGTGCGAAGTAGGGCATGCGAAAATTTGCCATGAGCTCAATNCCCATCCAGAGGGCAATGCCACGGGCGATGGAAGAGTATCCATAAAAGTCTCCGTAGATCTGAAAAGCGAAAGCGTAAATCCCCACCAGTCGGTCGATGCCGCCCACTTGGTCATCGCTGGCCGCAAAGATCCCATTACAGATGAAGGCCATGTTGTCAGCGATAACGATCTTGGCAAAAAGGCCACTGATCACGAGGTAAAGCCCCTTTGCGAAATGCCCTCTCTGGGCTCTGCGGGGATTGACGATTTGGGGGAGAAGACGATGGGAGCGTTCAATGGGGCCCGCCACCAACTGAGGAAAAAACGCCACATAGAGGGCAAAGTCTGCGAGGCTTGTNGCGGCCTTGGTCTGTCCACGATAGACGTCAATGGTGTAGCTCAGAGTTTGAAAGGTATAGAATGAGATTCCAACTGGCAGGATGATGTTGAGGGCGACAGGATCTGTTTGATAGTTGAAGAGAGATTCGAGGAGCCGGGCAAAGCTCGTCGTGAAGAAGTCGAAGTATTTAAAGACTCCGAGGATACCAAGGTTGATGGTGATAGANAGTGCACACCACCGCTTCGCGANTGCCCTNTCCCNNGATCTTGTNACCCGNTGNGCAACGTGGAAATCNATNAGNGTGGAGATNGCGATCAGGANNAGGAANCGAGCNTCCCANGCTCCGTAGAACACGTAGCTTGCNACGAGGAGCATNCGATTCTGTCCTCGNTGGGGTAANANGCGATAGAGCNCTATTACCGCAGCGAAGAAGATCCAGAACAGATAGCTGTTAAAGGCCAAGGAAAAGACCCTAGAGATGGAGGAATCGACGCCAAATCCTAAAATTTCGAGGGAGCTGCTCACCTCTTACGGCGATACATATTTCCTTTTCTTTTGAGATTAGAATAATCACCCTCTATCCCGCATAAAGATGATCGGGGTAGGTAATTTTAAGGCAAACGACTGTAACGGCCTGTCGCGCCGTTCCTTTNTGAAGACNGCTGCTGCCGTTCCCTTTGCGATGGGTGCAGGCTTGCCTAGCCTTCTAGACGTGCAGGCGGCGCAGGAGCGGGGGCGGGCCAAGTCTGTCATTCTCCTGTGGCTCTGGGGCGGGCCCAGTCACATAGACACTTTTGACCCGAAGCCCGACGCGCCCATGGACTACAGGGGCCCGTTCGGGACGATTCCTACGAAAATTCCCGGAGTACACTTTACTGAGATGCTGCCGCGCCTCGCGCAGCGCAACGACAAGTTTTCCTTGATCCGTTCCATGGTGACAACGGATGGGGGCCATCCTGGAGCTGGAACGATCGGGGTTACGGGTTTCAAGGAATCCCCAACAGTCCATCCAAATTTTGGATCGATCATTGCGAAACACCGAGGGAACAGCGGAGCTCTTCCCCCATTCTTTTATCTGGGCCGGGGAATTCCACGGGACCTTCCGCGACGTATCGAGGGCTATGGAGGGGGAACTCTAGGCAAGGCTTATGATCCCTTTCTGGTAAGCTGCTCGCAGCATGGGGACGTCAATATTCCAACCCTGAAGATGCTTGATGGCATAACTCCGAACAGGATTCAGGACCGGAAGAAGCTGCTCGACCAGCTTGATGCAGCTCATAGAACTTTGGATGGGGCGCGGATCGATGATTGGGAGAAGACGCACCAGGCCGCCTATGGGCTTCTGACTGATCCAAAGGCCAAGGATGCATTTGATCTTACCCGGGAGAAGGAGAAGACCCGTGAGTCTTATGGGCAGACAGCCTTCGGACAGAGTTGCCTCNTGGCTCGCCGTCTGGCGCAGGTTGGCGTGCCCTACATTCAGGTCAACTGGTCGGAATACGTGGAGACCTTTACTCCCAACGGGGACTGGGGATGGGATACGCACATCTACAATTTTGAGCTCCTTCAGGATCGGCACTGTCCGATTCTCGATCGGGCCTTTTCGGCNCTNCTTGATGATTTGTATGATCGCGGCATGATGGAAGACACTCTTGTCGTGGCGATGGGTGAGTTTGGGCGTACTCCCAAGATCAGTAAGCGTGCAGCCCGGGAGCACCACCAGCACTGCTACTTCTCTATCTGGGCCGGCGCGGGTGTGCAGCCGGGCCGGACAATCGGGGAGAGCGATGCGCGGGCAGAGCGCCCCCTTACCGAGCCAATTTCTCCTCTGATGGCTGGAACGACAATCGCCGAGCTATGTGGAGTAGGAGCCCAGCAAAGGGCAGAAATGAAAGTTTTGGACGGAGGCAGTGTTATTAATGAGCTCCTTTAGGCAATCCGCTCATCAGTTCGCGGGATCATCATTGAGTCACAAGGCTTGGGTCATGGTCGCCCTGAGCATGATCTTACCGTTCCTGCATGATTTCGCTCTGGCGGAGCCAAAGCAGTTGACAGAGGACGGAATTCTCAAGCGGGATCCCTATTTCGTCGATGGAGGAAAGGGCCTCCTTTACGGTTACGATGAGCAGGATGATCTGGTCCGAGTCCTGAGGTTGGACCTTGAAACTGGCAAGTCGGAGCCGTTCGTGCCGGATGTTGGTGATAAGCACCATATCGAGCCCAAGCTCTCGCCGGATGGCAGGTTCATGTCGGTGACGGAGTGTACGGGAAACCTGACCGCAAAGCTCGTGATCAGGAATCTTGAAGAGAGGAAGGACGTTTACATTACCCACTCCGGGCGAGGAGGAACAAGAAGTCCGGTGTTTACTCCAGACAGTAAACGTGTTGTTTACGCTTTTGCGGAAACAGGGCCTCAACAGCTGTGGTCTGTTCAGGTTGACGGGAAGGAGAAGAAGCAGTTGACCCAGTGTGAAGGAGTAAGCAACTGGCCGAGTTTTACGCCTGATGGCAAAAGAATTATCTTTAGCAATTCTCGGGAGAATAACTACGAGATTTACTCAATGAGTGCTGACGGCACTGATGAGAAACGCCTCACTGAAAATACGATTATGGACATTCGACCGGTAGTCTCTCCGGATGGAAGTCAGATCGCTTTTACCAGCACCCGGGATGGCGGCTACAATGTGTATGTCATGAAAATTGATGGGACCAATGTGCGCGCTCTGACAGCGGGGTTGGATCGGGATGATTACCCGGCCTGGCATCCGGATGGGCGGCACGTCGTCATCGTTTCTGAGAGAGGAGGCCGATTTGATCTGTATCTGCATGAGGTGCTGCCGGGAGCGGTCAATCCGGATGGGAAACCACTAGCGGACACTGGCTCTTGAGCTACTTGGCTCCATGTCTCTTCCCGGTTTTTTGCCTGGCGTTTTTGGCCGGGCCTTCCTGTCTTCTGGCCCAGCATGTCAGGTTGGAGCGTTGTGAGCCTGCGGTGATACAATCCGGAAAGTCAATAGAGGTTCGTCTTCATGGTGGCGGGTTGGAAGAAGTCGGGCTTTGGACCAGTTTTCCTGCTAAGATAGAACGAATCCGGGACGAGGAGCCCCTGTTCCGGATCACAACCGATTACATTGGTCCGGGAGCGTTGCGCGCCCATAGTGATAATGGAGTCAGCAACTTGGTTTATCTCAGGGTAAAGGATGGTAAAGAATCGTTAGTAGCCTCCCAAGGCAGGACCAAGGCGTCTGAGGCACAGGAGCTCGAGGTTCCGACCAAGGTTGAGGGTAGCTCGCAGAATCTGGGCGCTCATTTTTTTCGCTTTGGGGCAGAAAAGGGGAAATCGCTTACCCTCCGGGCAGAGGCGCGTGGTTCGGACTTTGATGGAGTCCTGACCCTCAGGACGGAAAGTGGCCGCCGCCTTGCGCAGGCAGACGACAGCCAGATTGATGGGTTGAACCCGAGAATTGATTTTACGGTTCCAGAGGCGGGCTTTTACATAGTCGAGCTGATAGATTCGGAGTATCGCGGAGGAAAAGATTATCAGCTTTGGGTCGAGGAGCCTGAGCAAACTGCTGACACAGGTGGAGCGAGGGACAAAGGCCCTGTTGGCCCGGGAGTTCAGGAAGGGCTTGAGGCAGGTGAGGCCGTGCTGAGCAGACACGTTATTGGTGCGGATACAGGGGTAGTCCGACTCCCTTTCAGCCTCAGCGAACGGTCCTACATTACGCTGATTGCTGCGGCACGTAAAATCCGTTCCTCTGCGGTTCCGAGGATACAGGTTCTTAAAGAGAGCGGGGAAATGGTGGCCGAGAGTTCCCCGGAGGTTTTCGATGAACAGGAAATGCAGATCTGGTTGGATGCTGGCAGCTACAAGGTTGAGATTCGGGATGCATATGGTCGCCGGGGCCCTGACCTGGAGGTTGAGTTATCCATGCATTCCGGAAGTCCACCCTTCTCTCTTTCGGTGCCGGGCCAAAAGGACAAGAAGCATCCCCTTAGTGATAATTTTCTAGCTGTCCCGGGTGGGGTATTCGTGATCCCGGTTCAATGCTCCCGGAAGGGATTTAATCCGGTTGTTCGGCTTCAGGTGGAATCCTCTCTTGCCTTTGTCGGAGAGCAGGACGGGGTTCCGGGTGGGCAAGGATCTACCGGCCTCCGGGTGCGTCTTCCGGAAGACGTGGCGGCAGGAACTCTTCATGATTTTTGGATCCGTGGGGTCTCGGAGTTTGAGGGCTCCTCATACGAGACGAGGTTAGAAACGAGGCAGGTTCTGAAGGAGAGAGATGCTTCAGCAGATATTCCTGAGTCGATCAACGGCCTTCTGGCACTGCGGGTGATGAAGCCGCTCTTGAAGGTTGAGGTGACCTCACCTGCCGAAGTTGAAAAAGGAGCGATAGTGAAGATGCCGGTTACCCTGAGCTGGGAAGATGGCGGTCGCCGGTTCAGTAGTAAGGTCCGGATTGTTGGGCTGCCGGAAGGGGTCAAGAGTGGGGAGAAGAGTCTTGATGATAAAACCAGCTCGGTGGAGCTTGAGTTAAAGATTGATAATCCAGAGNAGACGANNATGGGAGGNCTNGTGGTNGAGGTGGAAATTGACTTTCATCGGCATCCATTGCGTATTGANAGNNCTCCCTTTTNTCTCAAAGTCCGAGACAAGTCATGATGAGGTTTCTCCTGCCGNTGTTCTGTATNCTTGGTATGCCCGGGGTCTGGTGTCAGGCCGCGTGGGAATTACATCCCTCGGAATTCACTCTCAGTGGCAAGCGCGAATCTCTTCAATTGATTGCAACATGGCGGGACCGTGATCGGGTGGCCGATCGGACCAAGGGAGCAGAATACATTATCACTGACCCGGCGGTAGTGTCTGTTTCAAGGGATGGTGTTGTCCGTCCGCGTGCCAATGGAGTAACCACTATCCGGCTTGGAGAAACTACGGTTGAGGTTACGGTGAAGGGTGTTCAATCTCCGGCACCGGTCTCTTTCCGACATGAGACCCTTCCGGTTCTTTCCAGGCTTGGATGCAGTGCCGGGTCCTGCCACGGGTCGCCGCATGGGAAGGGGAGCTTCCGGCTCTCGCTGCGGGCCTTTGATCCAGCTCTTGATGGGCTTACGCTGGTTAGTGAGGAACTAGGACGCAGGACTAATCTAATCGAGCCTGATAAGAGTCTTCTGTTGCTCAAGCCCACCACCGTTGTCAGCCACGAGGGAGGAAAAAAACTGGACAAGGAGAGCCCGGAATATGCTCTCCTTCGCTCCTGGATTGCGGAGGGAGCGGCCCTTCGGAAGGAACAGGAGAGCACCTGTACGGGGATCGAGATTTACCCCTCTTCGGCCCGGGTTCTTCATTTTCCTGATGCGAAGCAGCAATTTTCGGTCCATGCGAACTTCAGCGATGGGACGAGACGAGATGTAACGCATCTGGCCGTGTTCGAGAGCTCCAACAGCAAGGTGGCGGAGGTTTCGAGGCAAGGATTTGTGAGTGGGATTGAGCGGGGAGGCGTGGCAATTATTGCGCGCTATCTGGAATTCATCGAAAGCACGAGCCTGACTTTCGTTCGGAAGATTGANGGATTTGAGTGGGCAGATCGTAAACCCGCCAACTACGTCGATGANCATGTCTACCGAAAATTACGGCAGCTGCAGTTTGCTCCAAGCCAGCAGAGTAAAGATCTGGAGTTTATCCGGAGAGTCTATCTTGATGTTACCGGGCAANTTCCGTCTGCTGACGCGATAGGAGTTTTCGTCGAGGACCTGGACCCCCGAAAGCGTGCCCTGCTGATCGACGCTCTTCTCGAGAGCGAGGAACATGCCTCTTTCTGGGCTCAGAAATGGGGAGACCTTCTCCGGGTTTCCAAAAAGCAGATTGGGCATACCTCCGTGTTCAAGTTCAGTCGATGGCTTGTGAATGCGGTGTCCTCTAACATGCCCTATGATAAATTCGCCCGGGAGATCCTTACCGCGAGGGGAAGCAGTCTCGTTTACCCTGCGGCCAATTACTACAGGGCTGCGGGGGATACCTTTGACGCGATGGAGACGTCAGCCCAGCTGTTCCTTGGCTCCAGGATTCAATGCGCGAAGTGTCACAATCATCCTTTTGAACGTTGGACGCAGGACAACTACTATGGGCTTGCTGCGTTCTTCAACCGGGTGGAGCGTAAAAAGACCGGAAAAGGGGAAGAACTGATTGTGTATAGCGGGCAGGATGGGGAGGTTTCTCACCCAGCGAGCGGGGAAATCATGAAGCCTTGGGCACCAAAGGCGGGTGAAATGGAAGTGGAGAATGTGTTCGATCGGCGGGATGTATTCACCGAGTGGCTCACCGGTGAGGACAACCCCTTCTTTGCAAAAGTGGAGGCAAACAGGATATGGGCGTATCTCTTAGGAAGGGGGATCGTAGAGCCCTTTGATGATTTCCGGGATACGAACCCTCCCAGTAATCCTCCCCTGCTGACAGCGCTCGCGCAGGACTTTCGCCAGAGCGGATATGACCGTCGGCACCTTCTCCGGGTTATCCTTAACAGTAACACCTATCAGGCTGCCTCCGAGGCCAACCACTTTAACAGGGAGGACCAAAACTATTTTTCGCACTATCAGCCTCGTATGCTCACTGCGGAGCAACTGGTTGACGCCCTGGGCGTAGTGACCGGCCGCCCGATGAAATTCGAGGGAGTGCCTCCGGAGGTTAAGGCTACCGAACTTCCTGCCCCAGATCTCAGACCGCATNGCCGTGGGCGAATTGGAGATGTTGAGTTCATGAAGGTATTCGGTCAGCCTGAGCGCCAGACAATCTGTGAGTGTGAGCGTGGAGATGAGTCGAGNCTGGGACAGGCTCTGCAGATGTATAACGGTCAGCTTATCCACGATATGATCACTGCAAAAGATGGGAATCTTCATCGGTGGATTGGGGAGGGCCTCGATGAAGGAGAGATCGTGAGGCGACTCTATCTCTCTGCGCTATGTCGCCCTCCAGGGGANGAGGAATTGGCTCTGCATCTTCAGTATATNCGGGGAGCAGAGAATGCCACCACAGCNCTTGAGGATACTCTATGGATCGTTCTCAATAAGAGTGAGTTCCTTTTCCAGCATTAGCCGTGATGAAGCGTGCACTAACTTCGCTCTTCGTTTTTTCCTCTGCCCTGGTGTCNGCAGANGTNGTCAGCTTTTCCCGCGAGGTGGCTCCAATTCTGCAGCGGCAATGCGTGGCCTGTCATAAGGAGGGAAAAGCAAAGGGAAAGTATCGGCTTGATACCTATGAGCAGCTCCGCAAGGAACTCGATCCCGGGGACCTCGAAACAGAGCTCCTTCACCGTGTGACAACTGACGATACCGAGGAGCGCATGCCTGTCGATGCAGACCCTCTTGGTGAGGATGAAGTCAGTGTGATCCGTCGGTGGATTGTTGAGGGAGCGAAGTATGATGGGCAGGATCCTGGGGCCCTGCTTTCAGCGATTATTCCGATGCAGGGTCATCCCGAGGCACCGCCATCATATCCCCAGCCGCTCGGAGTGACCGCGATGGTCTTTGGCCGCGAGGGCGAGAAGCTATACACGGGGGGATATCATGAAATTCTGGTTTGGAACCCCGAGGATGGGGCTCTTCTGGCTCGGATTCCAAATAACGGGCAGCGTAGCTATGGACTGGCTCTTTCACCANATGGGAAAATGCTGGCAGCTGCTACCGGGGACCCCGGTCAGGCGGGAGAGGTCAGGGTTTTTGATAACCAGTCCGGGCAGGTGCTTGCGACGCCCTTTCGGGGGGGCGATACCCTGCTGGCCGTTGATTTCAGTCCTGATGGGAGGACCCTCGCGTTCGGTGGGGTCGACGGGAAACTACGTCTCTTCCAGACGGAAAATTGGACCGAAGTTTTGGCCGTCGACGCACATTCTGACTGGCTTACTGCGCTCAGCTGGAACCGGGGGGGGGACCATGTCGCCACAGCCAGCAGGGATAAGACTGCCAAGGTCTATGATGTGACCACAGGGAAAAGGGTGAGCACATTCTCGGGCCACCCCGAGGCGGTCCGGGGAATCGCCTTTCACTCGAATGGAAAAGAGGTGCTCTCTACGGGAGATCATGGGCACCTTNTTGTATGGGATTCTGAGAACGGAAAGAAGGTTGCTGATCGCGCCAAGTTCGNTGGGCCTGTTCTGCGTTTGGTCGAGGGGCCCCGGGAGTTCTTTGCAACGACGCCAGGGGGAGTGGTTGTGCAATTTGATGCAGAGAAGCAGAAGCGCCTTCAGGAATTCAAGATCGTATCACAGACGGGCGCTGAGGCTCCTACGATTTCTTCCTGNGCATCCTGGGAAACTCTGCTGGCAGTGGGGACTCTCGATGGTCGGGTGATAATCTTTGACACGGAGACCGGAGATCAGCGCACTATTTTTCTGGCGAAACCCTGACGTGTGCCCGGCAGCAACCCGGGATCCATTAACGAGTTTGGGATGAGCATTCAGTTGAAATTGTGGGCTGTTGACAGAGGGGTAAGCAAAGGTAATGGTGCCCCATCTTTCGACGACAGAAACCTCATTCAGCTACGGCCATGAAAATTGCTCCCCTTGTCACGTTTGGATTGATCCTGACTCTGAGCTCCACNTTTGGAGAGCCAGTAAATACGAGCTGCCCGGTCAAGGGTAGGCCTGTTGATGGGCGTATTGCGGTTCCAGTGAAGATCGATTTCTGCTGTCAGCGATGCGTGGCCAAGTTCGAGGAAGCCCCGGTCTCGTTCCTTGCCAAGGTGGCAAAAACCGCCAAGGGCACGTGTCCTGTCAGCGGTCGNGAAATTGAGAAGGCTGCTACAGCCCTCGTTTCGGTCGCTGTCTGCTGTAATGGATGCAAGGGAAAGGTAGAGGCTGAGCCGAGGGAGTACCTGGCGAGAATTGCGAAGAGCAGGAAAAGGCCCTGAGGTCTCCCGCGCGGATTTGGCTGCCGACCCTCTGACCTAACGCCAGCACTAGCGAAGAGTGTTGTGCTACTTCCCGAATAAAGCCTTTAAGGTCTAATGAAGGGAATTCTTGCGGGAAAAATTGCAGTTCTGCGCATTCTCCTTGAAACAACACGATCACTATCAGTTTCTTGCGAATGATATTTTACCGGATCCTCGTGGCAGCGTTCTGCGTTGGTGCATTCCCCGCACTTCGAGCCGAGCTACTGGTCTCCGAGGTCATGCCAGGAACTGAGCATGATTATGTGGACGAGGACGGAGTCAGCAACGACTGGATCGAACTTTATAACGCCGGGGATAGCGAGGTAGAGCTAGGCCTGTTTTCGTTGACGGATGACCCGCAGAACCTGACCAAATGGCAGCTGCCAGAGGCTCAATTGAAGCCGGGAGAGTTCCTTGTTGTATTCGCATCCGGAAAGGATCGAAGAAATGCCAGTGTCCCCCATACGAATTTCAAGCTGAAATCCGAAGGTGAATACCTCGCCTTGGTATTGATGGAGGAGAAGAAGGTTAGGCAGGAATTTCTGCCTGCTCTGCCCTCTGTGGCTAAAAGTCGCTCCTGCGGATATCTCTTCCGGGGGGGGCGTATGGTCGCAGGCCAATTGACAATATTCTCGAGGGGGACTCCAGGCGCCAGGAATGACGCCCCTTCGGTTCAGCCAAGAGTCAAGGATACGAAATTCAGCGTCGACCGGGGGTTTTATCAAACGCCATTTGAGGTGGAGATAAGCTCTGCAACCGAAGGAGCTGAGATCCGCTATACCCTTGATGGGACTCCCCCCTCTTCCCGGAATGGATTGATCTATAAGGACCCAATTCCTATTGAATCGACCTCTGTTCTGCGAGTCATGGCCTGGAAAGAGGAGCACCTTTCCACTGATATTGACACGGTGAGTTACATCTTCCCCTCGCATGTCGCGAAGCAGCCTGCGCGTCCTGAGGGCTGGCCGACGCATTATGAGGCGAAGCTGAACCCTTTCTTTGCACGGATGGCAGGAAAGGATGCCACCGATGAGAACGGAGTCATCGTGAAGTATGCCATGGCTTCATCCGAGAACCTGGGAGTAGAGCAAGAGGAGTTGGAAAAGTCCTTGCTGGCTCTTCCGTCGATTTCAATCGTTACCGATAGGAGTCACTTTTTTGATTCCAAAAGAGGAATTCATGTCAAGCCCGAGGGGCGCGGACGGCAATGGGAGCGACCCGTTTCCGTGGAGTTGATCGATCCTGAGGGGCGGGAGTCGGGGTTCCAGATTGATGCTGGGATCAGGGTTCGTGGAGGGCATAGTCGATCGGCGGCGTGTCAGAAACATGGCTACCGTCTTTATTTCAGGAAAGAGTATGGCGCCGGGGAACTGGATTATCCGCTTTTTGGAGACGAGGGAGTTAGCCGTTTTGATGATATCGACCTCCGGACGGCTCAGAACTATTCCTACCATTATAGTGACTCCAGTCACCATACCCTTGTCCGGGACGTCTTCTCACGGGACTGCCAGAGGGATATGGGGCAGCCCTACACTCGAAGTCGATACTATCACCTCTATCTGAATGGTCTTTACTGGGGGATCTACCAGACTCAGGAACACGCTGAAGCGTCCTATGCGGCCCGCTATTTTGGAGGTGATGATGAAGAATTTGATGTCCTGAAGGCAAAGCCAAGCAGCGATGGACGTGCTACTGATGGTAAAGATCAAGGGTGGCGACGTTTGTGGACGATCGCGAATGCAATGGCCCGCGAAGGCGCTCCGGAGGATAGATTGCACCTTCTGCGGAGACTCCAGGGGATCAATGCGAACGGGGTTGCTGACCCTCTTCTTCCGGCATACCTCAACGTCGATAATCTGATCGACTACATGCTAGTCATCTTCTTAACCGGTAATTTCGATGGTCCGGTCACCCAGTTTGCGCGGAATTTTGCTACCAACAACTGGTTCTCGATCTGCCGAAGAAATGGGCGAGAGGGGTTTCATTTTTTCTGTCACGACTCCGAGCATAGCCTCGCGGCCGAACCGTCAACCATTGGGATCAACCGGGTAGGCCCTTTTGTGGCAGGAACCAGTTACGACCAGTTCAACCCTCAATGGTTGCACCAGCAGTTGACATCGGTGGAATGGTATTGCGCCCGTTTCAGGGCGCGAGCAGAGGAGGTTCTGTCGGATGGGGGCATATTGTCCCGCTCGGCGAATCTAGCCCGCATGCGCCACCGGGCCCAGGAAGTAGGTCGGGCCATGCTGGCAGAGTGTGCCCGGTGGGGCTGGCGGGCAGGGGAGCCAGTGAAGACCAAGCAGGATTGGGAGGAATCGATTACATGGCTGGAGCAGGTGCTTGAGAAGCGAGCTGAACTGGTTCCGGGACAGCTTGCGGAAGCAATGCGTTTTCCTCGGGGGGTTCCAGTGAAGGAAGTCGTCAAGCGCCCGCTCTTCAACCCCGTGCCGGCTCCCCGATTCAGGCAGCGAGAAAAAGGTGGAACCTTTGCAGCAGAGGCTGGCTTGGTGTATTTTCGGATGGATGGGCTTGACCCAAGGGAAGGGCAGGGAGTCCGGGCTGGTAGCCAGATGGCCCAGCCTGATGCCCTGGCCAGAAAAATTATTGTGGGGGCGGATAGTCCGGTCCGTATCAATATCCCTCCAGAAGGCCCCCTTGGTGATGAGTGGACTCAACCAGAATTCGATGATCGTGCCTGGCGTGAAGGCAAGGGAGGAGTCGGCTATGATCAGAGGGAAGACTACCAAGATCTGATTGGGGTCGATGTTGAGAAGGATTTGTTTGGGAAGGGAACGACCTTGCTCGCGAGATATACATTTGATTTTTCCGAAGCCCCGGCAGGTGATCTGCTGGTGCTGAGGCTCAAGGTAGAAGATGGTTTCGTAGCGTATTTAAATGGAGTCGAGGTAGGAAGAGAGAACGTGTCCGGCCCTCTGCAGTGGAACGCTAGGGCGCGCTCGAGGCCTGATGACGTGGCCATGAGCTGGCTTGCTCTTGATATCACCAAGCACAGAGGACTCCTCAGGAAGGGGAAGAACGTTTTGGCGATCGGGTTGGTCAACGAATGGGAGCGCAGCTCAGACCTGCTGCTTCTGCCAGAACTCTCGCTGGGGAATGAGGTTCGAGGTACGTTGGTCGAGGCGGAGGGTAGAGACAGGATCAAAGCTCGAATCCTGACGGAAAATCAATGGGGAGTCCTGCTGGACGAGAGGCTCGGTTCTGTCCGGCAGGCGAGGCCAGTTGGAAAAGGAGACCTGTTGATCTCAGAGGTCATGTATCATCCGGGAGAGCCGGATGAGAGAGCGGTTTCGATTGGCTTGACGCAGAAAAGTGACTTCGAGTTTCTCGAACTCCTCAATGTCTCTCGCGACGCCGTAGATCTGACGGGTATGTATTGCCGGGAGGGAATCTATTTCTTTCAGGCCTCTGCACGGATTGTGGAATCGGGAGAGCGGGTGATCATTGCACGCAACAGGAGGGGAATGTCTCACCGGTATCCTGAATGCGCGGTGATGACCGCCTATCAGGGCAATCTTGGAAATGGTCGTGAGAGCATTGTGATCCGAGCAGCGGATGGGTCGGAAATCGTTTCGGTCACATATAATGACGAGGATCCCTGGCCTAGCAGCGCTGATGGGGAGGGGTATTCACTGGTTCTTACGAATCTTTCTCTCGAAGGTGATCCAAGTGATCCGGAGAGCTGGAAATCCAGTGATCGTGAGGGGGGCAGTCCTGGAGCTCCCTGAGTATTGCCGGTTGGCCAAGGCCTCATAGGAGGTTTACAATAAGCGATTGAAGGCCGAAGGTGCTTTCTGATGAAACATCTTTCTGTGGCTACTCTTTTGAGCCTGTTTCCTATCGTTCTTCAGGCCGATCAAATTCCACTGCCCGGGAAAATTGGAAGTGGTGCACTTCTGGAGTCCTCTCTCATATATTCCCTGGAAAACAGGCCCACACCACAATGTCATGCCTCTACTATTGCCGAAACGGAAAGCGGGCTGGTAGCAGCGTGGTTTGGAGGGAAGCATGAGAACAATACGGACGTTGGGATCTGGCTTTCGCGGAATACGCGAGAGGGATGGGAGAAGCCAGTCAAGGTGGCCAGTGGAGAAGAGGGAGAAGACCGGGAATACCCCTGCTGGAATCCGGTATTGTTCAAGTCTGGAGGACTGGTCGAAGGAGAGGGGAAGAATCCGCTTCTTCTTTTTTACAAGGTTGGTCCCAGTCCGAGTCGCTGGTGGGGAGTCATGATGAGTTCCTTTGACGGCGGAAAAACGTGGAAGCATCGAAGGAAGCTGGGGAAGGACTCCAAGGTCGGGCATCTTCTCGGGCCGGTGAAAAATAAGCCGATCCAGCTGAAAGACGGTTCTATTTTATGCGGGAGTAGTTCGGAGCATAATGGCTGGCGTGTGCACTTCGAGCGAACGAGGGATTTGGGAAAAACGTGGGAGGTCCTCGGACCAGTGCACAGTGGGAAAGTTTTTGGTGCCATTCAGCCAAGTATTCTGGAATACCAGGGTGGAAAGATGCAGATCCTCTGCCGTAGCAGGCAGGGAGTGATTACCCAGAGCTGGTCTGGGGATGGAGGTCAGTCGTGGGGGCCGATGACTGCTACAAAGCTACCCAACCCCAATGCAGGGACAGATGCGGTCACTCTCATGGATGGCCGACAGTTACTGGTCTATAACCATACGACCAGGGGCTCTCAGCCTTCTGGTCGGGAAATGCTGAATGTGGCAGTTTCAAATGACGGGAAGGAATGGAATCCGATCATAACTCTGGAACGTGGTAAGGGTGAATATTCCTATCCTGCGGTAATTCAAAGTTGTGATGAGAAGGTCCACATTACGTATACCTATCTTCGACGTTCTATAAAGCATGTCGTTCTTGATGCCAGCAAGCTGTAGCGGTGCTGCTCATGAGATCGCCGGGGAGATTTGCGTGGCAGTTATTTGACCTTTGACTTTTCGATTGAGGACTGGCGTCCTGATCGAATGATGAAACTGTTCCTGCTTCTTCTGGTCTGCGCGATGCCTTTATGGGCTGCGGAACGACCAAACATTCTCCTGATTTTTACGGATGATCACTGTGAACAGGCTCTGAGTGCCTATGACCCTTCCCGGATTTCGACTCCTCATATGGACCGGATCGCAAAGGAGGGGATGCGGTTTAATCGTTGCTATGTCACCAACTCAATTTGCGGACCGAGCCGCGCGGTGATACTCACTGGCAAACATAGTCACCTGAATGGGTTCATCCGGAACGGGAATACCTTTGATGGGGCTCAGCAAACCTTTCCCAAGGTCCTTCGTCAGGCTGGGTATACAACCGCGATGCTCGGCAAATGGCATTTGAGGTCTACCCCGACAGGGTTCGATCACTATGAAGTCCTGATTGGTCAAGGCCCCTACTATAACCCTCCCATGAAATACAGGCAGGCGGACGGAACGCCCGCCCAGCGGAAGCATACCGGCTACACCACCGATATCATTGTGGATCTTACCCTGGAGTGGCTGAAGGAGTCCCGGGATAAGGAGAAGCCGTTTATGCTCATGACTCAGCACAAGGCTCCTCATCGAAACTGGCAACCGGGACCGAAGTATCTGAACTGGCTTGATGATAAGACTATCGCGGAGCCTGAAACGCTCTGGGATGACTACAAGGGGCGCACTTCGGCAGCCTCGGAGCAAACCATGACCATCCGCAAACACCTCAGTGCTAATGATCTCAAGTTGGGGCCGCCCCGCGGGCTCAATTCAGAACAGGCGGCAAAATGGAATGCGGCATATGGCCCAAAGAACGAGGCGTTCAAAAAGGCAGAGTCCGGGATGACTGAGAAGGAAATCATTCAGTGGAAATATCAGCGCTACGTGAAGGATTACCTCCGCTGTGTGAAATCGGTGGATGACGGGATCGGCCGAATCCTGGATTACCTTGAAGAGAGCGGGTTGGCAAAAAATACAATCGTGATCTACTCCTCAGACCAAGGCTGGTATCTCGGGGAACACGGCTGGTATGATAAACGCTGGATGTACGAGGAGTCACTCAAGACCCCTCTGCTCATCCGGTGGCCAGGAGTAGCCAAGGCCGGAAGTGTCAATGATGACATTGTCTCAAACCTCGACTTTGCAGAGACCTTCCTCGATGCCGCCGGAGTGAAGATTCCGGGAGACATGCAGGGGCGTAGTCTTGTGCCCGTGCTCAAGGGCAAAACCCCGGATGACTGGCGGAAGTCATTCTACTACCACTATTACGAGTTCCCCGGTGCACATAGCGTGGCGCGGCACTTCGGGGTAACCACTGGTGAGCACAAGCTTATCCACTTTTATCACAAGGATGAGTGGGAGCTCTTTGACCTCAAAAAGGATCCGGAAGAACTCAAAAGTGTCTATGGGGACTCAAGTTATGCCAGTGTTAAGGTTGCTTTGAAAAAGGAACTGGATCGGCTTCGTGCGGATTACGGACTTCCCGCACCGGAGGAGCGCCCAGGTGCGCGCCAGCCCAGGAAAAAGAATGGGAACAAGAAGCCGAAAGGAAATTCGGGGTAATCGGGTCGAGAGGGCTCGCCCCCGGACATTGATTTTACATTCCTCAGAATTTTCGGGGTCTAAGACCGTATGGAGTGAGCATTGCGTCCTCTTCTGGATTCGTAGTGGAAGACGGGATTAACCGCTTTCGAGTCAGGCTTCGAAGCGTTAAGACTTCGACATGAGATTTCTTCTGTATGTCCTTCTGGTCTCGGCTGCCTGCCTGCACGCGCAGAGTCCTCCCAACGTTCTGATCATCATGGCTGATGACTGTACGTTCAACGACTTGCCAGCATACGGTGGCCAGAATGCAAAAACGCCTCATATCGACAAGCTTGCCAGGGAGGGACTCCTGTTTGAGCGCGCTTACCTCTCCGAGGCCATGTGTCAACCATGCCGGGCTGAATTATTCAGTGGCCAGTATCCAACTCGTAATGGTTGTGCATGGAATCACTCTGCCAGCAGGGATTCGGTTACCAGTATGCCGCATCATCTCGGACCGCTGGGTTACCGGGTGGGATTAGCTGGGAAAGTGCATGTTAAACCGAAGAAGGTATTTCCTTTTGAGGAGGTCGACGGATTTGATTCGAATTGCGTCCGGAATCCAACCCGGCCTCATCAGATGTCGGGTATTTCAGAATTTATCAAGAGGGACCAGAAGAAGCCCTTCTGCCTGGTGGTGGCACTTGTTGAGCCTCATGTTCCATGGGTGATGGGAGATGCCTCACAATACCCTCCAGCCAAGATCAAGCTGCCTCCGAATATCGCCGACACGGCCCGAACCCGGCAGGATTTTTCCTCTTATCTTGCAGAGATTACCTACATGGACGGGCAGGTAGGGGAGATTCTCAAAGTTTTAGAGGAGAGCGGCAATGCGAATGATACACTGGTTCTGTTCACTTCTGAGCAGGGCTCACAGTTTCCCGGGTGCAAATGGACGAATTGGGATACAGGGATACATACGGGTCTGATTGCACGGTGGCCGGGGAACATCGATGGAGGGAGCACTACTGATGCTGTGGTGCAGTATGCGGATATCCTGCCAACCCTCCTGACGCTGGCGGAGGGTGACTACAACGAGAAATCCTATGATGGCAGGAGCTTTGCTGGAGTTCTTCGGGGGGAGAAGAAAAGTCATCGGCAATACGCTTACGGCTTGCACAACAACATTCCGGAGGGCCCTCGTTACCCGGTCCGCACTGTGACAAATGGGGAGTGGCGATATATCAGAAATCTTCTGCCTGAAGAAATCTACATAGAAAAACATCTCATGGGTATCAAGGGGACAGGGGCCTTGAATAACCCCTACTGGGCTACCTGGGTACGGGATTCCTGGAACAACCCCCACACCTACAAGGTCGTCCGCCGTTATATGCGCCGCCCGGCTGAGCAGCTGTACCACACCGCAGAGGACCCCTATGAGATGAGTAATCTCGCTGGGAATCCTGAGTTTTCGGGGATAAAGGAAAGGTTAAGCATGGAGCTCGATCGCTGGATGAAGGAGCAGGGGGACCCGGGAGCGGCCCAGGACACGCAACGTGCGCATAAGGCAGCTAAGGAAGGGAAGCACCTCTACGGAGTGAAGTAGGGGAGGCTGTTGGGTGTCTTCCTCCAGAGGCTCCTGGATAAGTCCATTATCTATTGCCGTTTCTGCTGGAAAATCCACTCGTGGATTTCGTCCTCATTGAACACTTTGCTGGTGATAAGGTGGCCGGCCGGGAGCTCGCTGTATTTGTGAGGGATTCCCTTTTTCTTGAGGGCCGATGAAATATCGCGAGCTCGCTGGACCCTCACAGATTTGTCGCGGCGGCCATGGAAGATCCATATGCTGATATCCTTGAGGTGAGAGACATCATTGATATTGGCAGCTCCTGCGAGAGGCACGGCAGCGGCAAAGAGCTCAGGGCGCTTGTCTATCAGATGCCACACTCCGTATCCGCCAAGAGAAAATCCGGTGAGGTAGACCCGCTTGGGATCAGCGACTTTAGTGTTCTTGAGAAAATCGTCGAGGAGTGACAGAACGGATTCTCCAGAGCGGGTCATCCATGCTTGGCCATGATTGCACTGTGGTGCAATAAGAATGCACGGGCGTTTGGCCATGTTGGCGACGAATGAGGCCGGCACTGCGACCTTTGTCTGCTTTTCGTTGTCTGTACCACACTTTGCAGATCCGTGGAGATAGATCACTACGGGAAGAGATGCTGAAGGGGATACCTTAGCTGGGGCATGGATCTTGTAGACGATATTTCCATGTGATCCACCAACCCAGCGATTTGCAAAAAACTGGCCGTATTTCTCCGGGAGTGGGGCGCTGAACAGGGGGGCGAGCCAAATGAATGAAAATAGAATGAGAAGGGCCTTGGTCATCGTGTTATCTTCTTGGGTTCTCTAATCGTAGACTCAGGGGCGCGCGAGGCGGAACAGCATTCGTGCGTTCGTGGGGTGCATTCGAACAACGTAGGGGTGTGTGGATTTCTGGATTGGACCGGGCATGAAGGCCCAGGCCTGGGTCCCAGAGCGAGGATTCTCCTGAAGAAAAAGGTCGTCGCTGTCAATTGGAGCTGCCCACGAAACGATCAGCGGGCTAGTGAGAAGGGTGGGAATTGAAGCGACATGGGCCTGCAGGGCATCGGGGATTCCATCTCCCTTTGAATCTCCTCCCCCGGACTCAGCTTCGACACCATCGCTGACCCCGTCGCCATCGCGGCCAAGAATTTCCTCAATTCGGACCCAATGACTGCACTCTGAGGTATTGAATGTGCTGTCTGTGAGAGAAGCGCGGATATGGGCTCCGAGCAGGTCAATCCTGCTTTCAACGCTCTGCCCGTAAAGTGGCAGAGCAGCACTCAAAGTCAGGATTGCAGCGAGGGAGGGATTAATGAATGGCATACCCGGAGAACCTTGAGTGGAAAACCTTCAGTGGAGACCTTGGAGCATGCGGGGTTCCAGACAAGGCTCGAAAAGAGAGCTGACCCCGGGCTCCACGCAGCGTGGATGAGCCACTATTCTTCTCCTAGTCTCTTGGGGTGATTCCGCAGCTAGCAGCGGATCGCGATTTGTCGCGGTTTCCGTTTACGATTAGCGAATTTGTCAACTGTTCATGATATTGAGATGCGCGCGTTGAGTTCCGCGTAGATCGCTGGTTCAGGCAGAAGGTAAGAAACCGATTGACCGGCGACCGATATTCTAGTTTCCAAGTCCTGTGGGATTTCCATTCCTACTACGCATCATCAT
>PBTP01000042.1 GCA_002729275.1 Roseibacillus sp.
CCGCCGCCGCCGACGGTGCCGACGGTGTTGCTGGTGTGGCTGGTGTGGCNGGTGTGGTGAGCTGTGGGGTAGAAAGCTCTGGAGTCGACAGCTCTGGAGTNGANAGCTCTGGAGTTGAGAGCTCTGGAGTNGNNAGNTCNGGNGTGCTGAGTGNAGNTNCNGGNNGCTCNANNGGAGCTGCTGGAGGCTCTACCGGAGNNGCNGGAGGNNCTNCCGGAGGAGCGGGAGGAGCTGCCGGAGGAGCAGGAGGCTCTACCAGAGAAGCAGGAGGCTCTNCCAGAGGAGCAGGAGGCTCTGCTGGAGGAGTGGGAGGCTCTNCNGGAGGAGNNGGAGGCTCTGCTGGAGGAGTGGGAGGCTCTGCTGGAGGAGNGGGAGGCTCTGCTGGAGGAGCGGGAGGCTCTGCTATGACAGGTTCTGCGGGGGCGCTGGCTAAGGCTTCCGATGGGGGCTGGGGCTGTGGATCCGCTGCGGTAGTCAGGTTCGCTTGCGACAAGGGGTCTTGATCGGCGGGAAAACTAAGAGAAGGAGAGGCTGGGGATGTCGAATCTTCTTCTGCTCCCGGAAAGATAAATTTAGGGGCATTTTTGGAGGCTGCCTCNGTTGGGGCTTTTTTCTCTGGAGCTTTGTCGTCCCCGGTATCGGAATCTGGTGTATCAGTCATGAGAAATTTCCTGCGGGATTGTTGGCAGTTAGATAGGGTCTTGTCGATGCTCCGTTAAAGAGGGAGACTGGAGGGCGATAGAGTTCAATCAGCCAAGCGTTAAAGATCGCGAGCCCTGCGTGTGTTTAGCCTACACTCATTTCCCTTGGATCCGGCCGAACTGAAGGTATGCGGGAAGGTGTGCCAGACTGAAGCGGTGTGACAATTGGGCCATCCAAGGGACGCCAAAATGGGCCATAATGTCACTTTCCATAGAGTTTNGCTAACACGGTTAAATCTCATTAAGATCTAATTGTTAGTTAGTTAAGATAAATCAGGCCTTGGTTGGCACAGAAACTGCCAAGAGAACCCTGAGCAGTTCCGTAGAAGAACACTTTTTAAGATACCCTCAGGGCTGCAGGCATGGGCCAAAGCCGCGGGTAAACAACAAAAGCAAATGGGAAAAATACTAGGAATCGATCTGGGGACGACAAACTCCTGTATGTCCGTGATGGAGGCCGGAGAGCCTGTGGTCTTGGAAAACTCCGAAGGGGCAAGGACGACGCCCTCGGTCGTGGCCTTTGCCAAAGGGGGAGAACGGCTGGTGGGACAGGCTGCCAAGCGACAGGCAGTAACTAACCCGACAAACACCATTTTTTCAGCGAAGCGGCTGATTGGGCGGAAGTTTGCGGAACTCACCGCAGAGGATAAGAAGCTTCCTTACACGATCGTGGAGGCTGACAACGGGGACGCTCACATCGAAGTCGAAATCGACGGAGAGAAAAAAGCATATTCGCCCCAGGAAATCTCGGCGATGATTCTTGCTAAAATGAAGGCTGATGCAGAAGCGAAGCTGGGAGAGACGATTGAGGAAGCAGTAATCACAGTTCCAGCTTATTTTAATGATTCTCAGCGGAATGCGACCAAGGCCTCGGGAGAAATCGCAGGTCTGAAAGTTCGCCGGATCATCAACGAGCCAACCGCGGCGTCTCTGGCCTACGGGCTCGACAAGAAAAGCGATGAAAAAATTGCGGTATACGACTTGGGCGGCGGGACGTTCGACATTTCAGTCTTAGACATTGGGGACGGAGTGTTTGAGGTAATGGCGACTGATGGAGATACCCAGCTGGGCGGTGACGACTGGGATAGTGCAATTATTGACTGGGTNGTCTCCGATTTTAAATCGAAGGAAGGNGTTGATCTCAGTGGTCAGCCAGATGCTCTCCAACGGATCAAGGAAGAGGCCGAGAAAGGAAAGATAGCCCTGAGCTCCTCCAGCACATACGAGATTAATCTTCCTTTTGTGACGGCCGACCAGACTGGACCCAAGCACATCCAAATGGAGCTTTCCCGCTCAAAGATGGAACAGCTTACCGAGCACCTTCTCGATAGAACAAAGCAGCCTGTGCGCGACTGCCTCAAGGAGGCAGGAGTGAGCGCCAGCGAAATCAACGAGCTTGTCCTCGTCGGAGGAATGACCCGCATGCCCAAGGTGCAGGAGGTCGCNCATGAGCTTGCAGGGAAGGAGCCGCATAAGGGGGTCAACCCCGATGAGGTTGTGGCCATCGGGGCAGGTATTCAGGGCGGAGTCCTGCAGGGTGACGTAAAGGATGTGGTTCTTCTCGATGTGACTCCGCTCACCCTCGCGATTGAGACCGAAGGAAGTCGGGCAACCTCGATGATCGAGCGGAACACCACGATACCGGTGAAAAAGTCGCAGGNGTTTTCAACTGCGGCAGACAATCAGCCAGAAGTCACGATCCGGATCTGTCAGGGAGAGCGGCCTCTTTTTGCTGACAATAAGATACTGGGGACCTTCAACCTGGAAGGAATTGAATCGGCTCCCCGGGGGATGCCGCAGATTGAGGTTACTTTTGATATCGACTCTAATGGCATTCTGCATGTCACCGCCACCGACAAGAAAAACAATAACGAGAAGAAGATCTCTATTGAAGGTTCCAGTGGGTTGAGCGAAGAAGAGATCGAGAAGGCCAAGCAGGAAGCTGAAGCACACTCGGAGGAAGATAAGAAGAGAGCGGAAGAGATCGATGAGAAGAACAAGGCCGAGAATCTTGTTTATCAGGTCGAAAAACAGATCGAGGAACTGGGGGACAAGATTCCTGCAGAGTTGAAGGCCAGTTTGGAGGGCAAGACCGAAGCGGTGAGCTCTGCGCTGAAAGCCGATGATATTGAAGCGATACGTGCAGCGGCAGGAGAGCTCGAGAAAACTATGGGTGAGCTAATGGCTGCCGCCCAGCAGGCTGCCGGGGCAGGGGAGATGGACCCAGCNGCCGCAGCCGCAGCTGCTGCCGCAGCAGGTGGCCAAGGAGCTCCGGAAGATGCCCCCGATGAGCCCAGAGAAGCAAAAGGCAAGGTCGTCGACGCGGAAGTCGTTGACGCCGAGAAGTAATCTGTCAGTTTCCCGCCCCGTTCTTCTCCGGAAGGCGGAGCGGCTACTCAACCAAACCAAAATAAAACAAACCAAAACCACAACGGAATCATGGCTAGTATTAAACCACTCGGTCAGCGCGTGCTCGTAAAACGGCTCGACGCTGAAGAAGTCAGTGCCGGCGGCATTGTGCTTCCCGACACCGCCCAGGAGAAGCCGCAGGAAGCCGAAGTCGTAGCACTTGGCACCGGCGGAAAAGATGAAAACGGAAACGATATCCAATTCTCGGTCGAGGCGGGCGATAAGGTCCTCATCTCGAAATACGGGGGAACGGACGTCAAAGTAGATGGAGCGGATCTCCTCATCATCAACGAGGGAGATATCCTCGGGGTGATTGCGGACTAACTCCTGCACTCGGAACAGCACCGTAAGAGTGCGCGTTTCCGAGGCTCAACACACTCAATAGAAAACTGAAAGAAAAACAATGTCTGCCAAGCAACTGAAGTTTGACGAATCTGCCCGCCATGCGCTCCTGCGCGGGGTAGAGAAACTGGCCGCGGCGGTGAAAGCCACCCTCGGACCAGCTGGACGTAACGTAATCCTCGATAAGAAATTCGGGTCCCCTACCATCACAAAGGATGGTGTGTCGGTGGCCAAGGAGATTGATCTTGAGGACCCTTACGAAAACATGGGAGCCCAGCTCATCCGTGAGGTCTCCAGCAAGACCTCCGATGTCGCAGGGGACGGAACCACTACCGCTACGGTATTGGCCGAAGCCATCTATAAGGAAGGACTGCGTAATGTGACTGCCGGGGCTAACCCGATCAGCCTGCAGCGTGGAATCCTCAAGGCCTCTGAAGCAATCGTGAGCCGTCTAGCTGAAATCTCGCAAGAGGTTTCGGACAGCGATCAGATCGCACAGGTCGCTACTGTATCCGCCAACTGGGATCGTGAAATCGGCAATATCATCGCCGAGGCCATGGACAAGGTGGGTAAGGATGGCACCATCACGGTGGAAGAAGCGAAGGGCATCGAGACGACTCTGGACGTGGTCGAGGGAATGCAGTTCGATAAAGGTTACCTCTCACCGTACTTCGTGACGGACGCCGAGAGCATGGAGGTCAACTTGGACAGTGCTTATATCCTCATTCATGAGAAGAAGATCTCGAATCTCAAGGACATGCTCCCGCTTCTGGAGAAGGTTGCCAAGACCGGCCGCCCGCTCCTGATCATTGCGGAGGACGTAGAGGGCGAAGCCCTTGCAACCCTTGTGGTCAACAAGCTCCGTGGAACCCTGAATATCGCAGCGGTGAAAGCCCCTGGATTCGGTGACCGGCGTAAGGCCATGATGGAAGATATTGCGATCCTGACCGGTGGTAAGTGCATCACTGAGGATCTCGGCATCAAGCTTGAGAATATTGAACTCGATCAACTTGGTGAGGCCAAGACCATCAAGATTGGCAAGGAAGACACCACTATCGTCGAAGGTGGCGGTGGTAGCGAAGCCGTCCACGGACGGGTTGGCCAGATCCGTAGGCAGATCGAGGAAACAACCTCTGACTATGATCGTGAGAAGCTCCAGGAGCGTCTTGCCAAACTCGCCGGTGGGGTGGCTGTCATCAATGTTGGGGCAGCAACCGAGACCGAGATGAAGGAAAAGAAGGCCCGCGTGGAAGACGCTCTTCACGCCACCCGCGCAGCGGTGGAAGAAGGGATCGTTCCCGGAGGTGGTACTGCTCTTATCCGCGCCCAAGACATTCTTGATGGTGTGGAGCTTGAGGGCGACGAAGCTACCGGTGTGGACCTTGTGCGCAGTGCGGTAGAGGCACCACTCCGTCAGCTGGCCGCCAACGCTGGCCGCGAAGGAGCCCTAATCGTAGAGCATGTCAAGAACTCGGAAGGCAGCACAGGTTACGATGTCGCCAAGGACGACTATGTTGACCTGATTGGCCAAGGTGTGGTTGACCCCACCAAGGTAACTCGAAGTGCGCTTCAGAATGCGGCATCTATTGCTGGACTGCTTCTGACCACTGAGTGTGTCATTACGGATATCCCTGAGGATGAAGCCCCCGAGCCACACGGTCACGACCACGGTGGTGGCGGTGGAATGGGATTCTAGGCCCTGCCTCAAATACAAAAATCAAGGTCGCAAGACCGCAAAAAGCCGGGCGGGAAACCGCCCGGCTTTTTCCTTAGGGATAGATTCAAATCTCGTAGACCGAGGGCACAGCTCGGGCGAGATACAAAAAAGCTGGCCGGAGCCAGCTTTTGAATCGCGGGCGTGGAGCTAGCCTTACCTAGTTCTTACCGCGCCAGGAATAAACGTTATCCCTGTTCTTGGTAGCTCTTGCCTGACCGCTTGTATATTCTCCGTCTTTCCCGGTGCTCCATGCAATCACCCGGCGACCAAAGAGTGGTTTGGCAGAATCGAAGGGATCTACGATTTCGTCATCGAGATCAGTATCCATCACTACGAAGTAGTGGCGATTGTTAGCTGCGGGCCCTTTTTTCTTCCACGCGTCGAATAGTTGCACAGAACGTTCTGTATAGAAGAGCCCTCCGTAGGCCCCGTTGAGAGTTTTACCCTTTGCTTCCTTTCCTTGAAAGTAGCGGACCTCCTTTGGATTGTTTTCACTGTCGAATCCAACTAACTGGTCCATCAGTGCATCGGTGGTCGGTGCTCCCGGAGCCGTTGCGGCCTCGGGCGCATCCGGCAGGTAGTTGTAGTCGTCATAGAAGGTTTGCACTGCCTGCACGAGGCTTGTGCAGTCGTTGGTGGCAACGGTTTTCTTGGCGGTGTTCATTACCGCTCCGCCAGCGCTGAAGCCAAGCGCGGCGAGGATCGCAATGATCGCGATCACGACGAGGAGCTCTATGAGGGTAAATCCGTGGTTTCGGGCGGGTGTGGCAATGATCTTCATAGCTATAGGGATTTGGGGAGAATGCCTCCTGCGGAAAGGTGCAGGGACAGGCCGACTTTGGCAATCCCACGATTCCGGAAATTACAATGTCAATACCTGGATGTCGAGGAAAGAGTGGTCATGCAACCCAAATTTTCTCGATCTCCCGGGTGCGTTGGCCGTGCGAGATGGAGCGATCGTAAAAGCTATGTGCTGGTAGAGGTGGGATGAGACCGCCCCCAAAGAGGTCACGCTACATTACCCATCTTCAGGTTTTGTCGAAATTGCGGTTTACCGAGATGGAAAGCTGCTGAGCTCTTCCGCATTGCCGTGAGGGCTGCAAGGATCCAGAGTTCTCTCATGGAAGAGGGCGGGAGTCTGAGGGATGGGATTCTAGAACGGATGCGCCTGCCGGGATATCGACCGTTGAATAAGGGAGAGCTTGCCCGGGATCTCGGAATAGAGGCTGATCGGCGCATAGATTTGCGGGCTGAGTTAGCTGGGCTCCAGAGGGAAGGGGTGATCGTCTGTGGGAAGAAGGCCCGCTATCGTCTTCGTGAGCAGGAGGGGAATCTTCTTTCAGGGGTAATTCGGTTTCAACCCAGAGGATCAGCGTGGTTTTATCCAGACCCGCAAGATCCGGCCAATGTGGCCAGCGGTATCGACCTTGAACGCTTCAAGCGTATTCATGTCAGCGCGCAGAAGACTTCGGTGGCTCTGGATGGGGACCGGGTTGCCCTTCGTATTGAGCGCCTTGGCCCGCCGGTCTGGTGGAAGCACGCCAAACACAAGAAGAGGTCCCTCGATGTTCCTGGGGCTGAGGATCAGGCGAGTGGAAGAGTCGAACGGATTCTTGAGCGCCGAAGCGGTGTTGTCGTTGGGACGTTGATCGAGCGTGGTGGATTCATCTACGTGAACCCTGACGACCGATCGTTACCCTCAACGATTGAGTTAGAGAATTTGGCGGGAGGGGAGTCGGGACAGAAAGTCGCGGTGCGCCTGCTGGAGTGGGAAAGTCGGCAGGTAGCACCGAGGGGAGAGGTTCTGAAAGTGCTCGGCTGGCCTGATGAAGCAGGAGTCGATATTCGAGGAATTATTCTCAGGCATGGATTGCGGGAGGAATTTCCCGCCGAAGTTCTGCGAGAAGCGGAGCAGATTTCTCTGGCTGCCGACGATGAGGTATTGCGAGAACGGGTTGATTGGAGAAAGGCAGTGGTGATCACGATCGATCCGGCGGATGCGCGGGACTTTGATGATGCAATCTCGGTGCGGAGGCTTGCCGATGGATGGGAGCTGGCNGTCCACATTGCTGATGTGTCGCATTATGTCAGACCCGATACTGCAATTGATCAAGAGGCCCGGAATCGGGGGAACTCAACCTATCTCGTTGACCGGGTGCTTCCGATGCTGCCGGAGCAATTGAGTAACGGAATCTGCTCACTGGTTCCCGGGGAAGATCGACTGACGCGTTGTGCGGTAATGCGTTTCGACCAGAAGGGTGCGATGGTTCTCGCTCGCCTNGAGCAGGCCATTATTCGATCACGTTGCAGACTGACCTATGAGGAGGCGCAGGAGGTCCTTGAGGGGGAAGCTGAGGAGGCCGGAGTGGCGCNGAATGAGGTAGAGGGCCTTCTCAAGGAATGCTGGGCACTGGCTAAAATCCTGCGGCAGCGGAGGTTCTCCGAGGGGGCCTTGGATCTCGATTTTCCGGAAGTCCGGATGGAGCTAGACGAGCTTGGCCGTGCGACAGGCTACCGTCGCAATGAATACAACGAAAGCCACCAGCTGATTGAGGAGTTCATGCTGGTCGCCAATGAGGCAGTTGCGAGGGCGGTGAAAAATGCAATGCGCCCTGCCATCTACCGGGTGCATGACGACCCTGATCATGACAAGCTTCATGAATTCGCAGAGTTGGCCAGGATGCATGGCTATGAGCCGGGTGACCTCCTGAACAAGAAGCACATTCAGAANCTGCTTTCCGAATGTCGGGGACACCCCGAAGANCATGCAATTAAACTGGGNTTGCTCAAAAGCCTGAAGCGGGCGAGCTATCGGGACGAACCTCTGGGGCATTACGGCCTCTCGAAGGCAGACTACTGCCATTTCACAAGCCCCATCCGGCGTTACGCTGATCTTGTTATTCANCGAGCAACTGATCCNCTCCTCNCCTCTCCTCTCAAGAAAGGATCAGGGAGCAGAATTAGCCGGTCGCAGTGCGCGGAAATCGCAGGTCATGTCTCGACTTCGGAGCGAACGAGCGCGAGCGCGGAAGCGGAGTCTCACCGACTCAAGATGCTCGAGTGGTTGACTCGNAGTATGGGCTCTCCGGAACCTCCGGTCTTCGAAGCAATTATNACCGATGTTCGCAAGATAGGATTGATGGTTGAGGCTCTCGATATTCTCCAGAGAGGGTTAGTCAGGAGAGATCATTTTCCAGCGGGGAGCTGGCGCCTTGAGCGACATCGAATGCGGTATACTGCCACGACGGGAGCGGAGCTCTTTCTGGGTCAGCTTATTCAGGTTCGAGTAGCGGGCGTTAATATTGAACGCCAGCAGGTTGATTTCTGCCTTGTGGAGGACTGACCAGAGAGAGGGATGCTCCACGTTGCGATCCAGCAGGAGCGTTGTGGTGATGAATACGCAGGTGCTGATGAGCGAGGTATGCGCATCGGGCAGAAAGGTGAAAAGGATTCCCTTCCTGAGAGATTTACTCGTCCTGTTTCGTGGCCGTTTTGCTCTCTTTGGGTGATATTTCGAGTGAACCAAGCACCGGGCCCAAAAGTTCTTTTCCTGTCTGGGGGAAGACGCCATATCTCTTCCGTCATGAAACAGACAATACTGCTTGGAGCAGCTTCCATCCTTCCGCTCATTGTATCTGCTCACCCGCACAAGGGAGGTGCGCCGCAGGGAGAGGTGCTCACGATAGCGGTAGCCACCGGATCCGGTGAGCACACATACACGAACGTTCCCTGGTGGGGCATGGCGGAAAATCGGGGGGTTGGGAGTACAAATGGCGGAGTGGCGATCGATGGCGCTGGGAAAATCTATTTTAGTACGGACACTTCGAACGGAATCCTNGTTTATGATNAGAANGGAAAACAGACCGGCAAATTAGGGCCAGGGAANATTCATGACCTTTTCATCAGNAANGAGGCNGGCAAGGAATACATCTGGGCNTCCCATACGGCNGGAAAGCGGCTGGTGAAAATGACNCTGNAGGGCAAAGAGGTTTTCCAGATTCCAAACGAAAAAACTGGCGAAGTGAAAGGAGGCTGGGGTGGCGTAACCGCAGCGGATATNGCTCCTGATGGNTCGATTTTTGTNGCGCTTGGTTATGGGTCCAACTTCATCCATAAGTTTGATGGNGAGGGAAAATGGATCAAGACCTTTGCCGGTCGCGGGAAGGGTGNCGGCCAGTGCAATACNGCGCATGGCATGGCTGTCGATCATCGNTTCGATCCTCCTCGTATCCTGATAGCAGACCGGGAGAATGGTCGTCTTACCCACTGGAATCTGGATGGGGAATGGATNGGAGTGGCNGCNACGGGACTNAGGCGNCCGACAGATCTTGCTTTTCGTGGAGATGTCGTGGCAGTAACCGAACTGGCTGGAGGGGTGAAGATTATTGATAAGAGCGGAAAGGTGGTTGCGCTTCTTGGAGAGAATCCGAATTCTGGACAACGAGGNAAAAACGGNGTTGCTCTTAATCAGGCTCAGCCNGGGCATTTCACCGCACCGCATGGGCTGGCGTATGATCCCTCNGGAAACTTATACGTTCAGGACTGGAACCGGTTTGGNCGNATCACAAAGCTGGTAAAAGTNAACANATCTGAGCAATGAGCAGTATTCCCTTNGAGGATAATTTTGAGGATGTTCTTGGAAAGGCGCTTCGGGGAACTGGGATTCCAGATGGNGTCCTTGAGTTTCTGACTGGTGTGCCGGAGGAGACCATTGGAAAGCTCAAGGAGGGTCATTTTGAGGANAAGGCTCTNCGGCAGGTCGCNTCGCCCCTGGGCCTNGATGCAGANGCCCTGGTAGAGCGNGGAATGAATTCATGGNGNCCTGAACCNGTCGAGGTTGATGGNTTGCGNCAATTNAATACGGTTTTTGATGACATGACCGTCAACAATTACCTNGTNTGGGATCCNGCTTCGAAAGCGGCGGCGCTTTTTGATACCGGGACNGATGCAAGNAAGGCNATCGCGACNGTAGTGGAGCTCAGNCTCGATCTGGGGCAGCTCTTTCTTACNCACACCCACCTTGATCANATCATCGACCGNGCGNCAGTAGAGNCTCACAATGGNANTTTGCNAACGCACGTTAATGCGTTGGAACCAGCAGAGGGAGCAGCGCGTTTCCAGCCGGGAGACTCTTTCACGGTGGGAGCATTGCAGATTGCCACGCGGCTNACCAAGGGGCANTCGCCGGGTGGTATAACCTACGTGATTGAGGGCCTTGAGCGNCCGGTCGCGATAGTGGGGGACGCTCTTTTNGCACAATCCATGGGAGGTGGAATGATNTCCTACCAGGACGCATTAGCAACGAACAGGTCCGAGCTGTTCACCCTTGAGGACCATACGGTGATCTGCCCCGGGCATGGTCCNATGACNAGCGTAGGAGAGGAAAAAGCTCACAATCCATTTTACCCAGAATTCAAGTAACGTACTAAAGAACATATCCAATGAGNCAAAAAGTAGCATTTGTCGGAGTGGGACGCATGGGAGCCAATATGGCTCGCCACCTGCAAATTGACTGCGGTCACGAGGTGACCGCGGTCTACGATATTAACAAGGAAATCTCTGCCGCTCTGGCGGAGGAATTATCGGCAGAGAACTGTAGTACGCTGGCAGGGGTCACTGCTGCCGCAGATGTCATTATTACCGTGATAACGAATGATGATGCGATGCGGGCAATTTACTTTGCTGAGGGAGATAACCTTTTAAAGGGAGCGAGTGGTAAGACTTTTATCAATTGTGCAACTCTGTCGCCCGGTGCACATCAGGAGGCCTACGAAGCCGGGAAGCAGGCGGGGGCTGCTGTGCTTGAGGGGGCCATGGCGTCCAGCATCAGCCACGCCCGGGAAGGGAATCTCTACCTCATGATTGGTGGTGATGAGGAGGTTTTTAACTCTAACAGGGCACTGTTGGATGACCTCTCCCTCAGTCTCCGGTATTGCGGTGCGGCCGGTCAGGCAGCCAAAGTGAAGGCTCTGGTGAACATGGTTATGAATATTAATACGGCTGGTCTCGCGGAAGGGCTCGGTCTGGCCTCAGCACTCGGATTGGATCTACCCATGATGTGCGAGATATTCTCTCAGACTGGTGCCAATTCACGGGTTTTAGAGACGGATTCTGAGGACATGATTGACAGGGATCATGACTGCTGGTTCTCAGCAGAGCATGCTGCCAAGGACTCGGGTATTGCCCAATCTCTTGCCTTGGATGCCGGGCTGCATCTGCCTGTGAATGATGCCACCAAGCAACAGTATGAGAAGATGACAGCTGAAGGACTGGGGGATCTCGACAAATCTGGTATCGCTGAACTGACGTTTCCGGGGCGTCATAGCGCGTAGGGCTCTAGCCCGCAATGACCTCTCCAAAAAAAGAGCCCCGCTCTCAGCGGGGCTCTTTNNGATTANNNTAAGANGNATCTAAAGGANTTANCCGGCGATNTCNGNGCCGTGAAAGTCATTCCAGTCCTCNAGGTTGTTNAGNTTNACNGCATCGAGNATTCCNGCGTCNGCNGCGAGGCCNACNGCGCTNAGAATNCCGTTNCGAGTGTCGTCATCNTGNTTGTAGCCATTGACTGCTGCNTTGTGAGCGGCNACCTTGTCGGCNTCNNNATTTCCGTTNGCCTGACACCATGNCTCNCATGCGACNTAGTTNGGCTTTTCGGCTGACACGTAATCGAGGAAGGTTTGACGGTCGATTCCGAGGGCGTCGAGCGTCATCTGGTCAAAGCCGGCACCCGCNGCGGGATAATCGGGATGAAGCTTGCCTGCGGCNTCNAGCGAAGCTTTCTGCCAGAGGCGTGGAAGATGCTGAACACCGAGAGGTCCTGCGGTGCCTGAACTGATGGTTGGGATAATGCTCATAGTTTTGTGTTGTACGTTGAACGATCCCACGCATAGCGCCCGGCACGCTTTCTTGGCAATAGCAATCGGAGCAGAGTAGCGAAAATTCGGAAGAAACAGCCACGATTAGCCGACTCAGGTATTTATGTTGCAGGTCGAGGCAGTAATATCTCGGGAAGGATCTGCTTTGTCACCGGCTTCTTCGGTCCATTCCGCCAGTTGAGAGTGGCGTGTTTCTGGATGGCTTTAAGGCCAAATTTGGGGCTGAACTGGCTGATTGACAGCTCACAAACGGTTGCTAAGGTGCGCGCCCGCGAGCGCCGGCCTGCGCAATTCTGTCCCACCGGCAATCGCTTCCTTAACGATATCAAATCCCTTCTCAAGATGGCAACCAAACGTAAGACAGCCCGCAAAAAGGCTCCTGCTCGTCGCAAAGCTACCACTCGCAAGAAGAACCAGAACGTCTATTACTTCGGCGCAGGAAAATGCGACGGAGATGGATCTATGAAAGGTCTCCTTGGGGGTAAGGGCGCAAACCTGGCCGAAATGAGCAGCATCGGAGTTCCCGTTCCTGCCGGCTTTACCATCACCACCGAAGTTTGTACCTATTACTACGACAACGGGAAAAAATACCCCAAGACTCTCGATGCCGAAATCGAAGCCAACATCNCCAAGGTCGAGAAGGCCATGGGCAAGAAGTTTGGTGATCTCGAGAATCCTCTTCTCCTTTCAGTGCGCTCTGGTGCTCGTGAGTCCATGCCNGGCATGATGGACACCATTCTCAACCTTGGNATCAATGACGAAGTCGTNGAAGCCCTTGCCAAGAAGACCGGTAATCCAAAGTTCGCCTGGGATTCCTACCGTCGCTTCCTTCAGATGTATGGAAGCGTTGTAATGGAAGTGGAAGCCGAAGCTGGTGANCACCACGACCCTTACGAGGTCATTCTCGATAAAGCGAAGGCGAAGGCAAAGGTGAAGGACGACTCTGGTCTGAAGGAAAAGGATCTTCGTGAAGTGGTTGCGGCCTTCAAGGCGCTTATCAAGAAACGCTCTGGGAAAAACTTCCCCGAAGATCCGCGCGAGCAGCTTAAGGGAGCCGTGAACGCTGTCTTCAACTCCTGGCAAAACGATCGCGCGATCGTTTATCGCCAGAAGTATGGGATTCCCGCTGCCTGGGGAACTGCTGTAAACGTCCAGGCCATGGTCTTTGGGAACACTGGGAAGAGTTCTGGAACCGGCGTTGCGTTCACTCGTGACCCAGCGACTGGTGAAAACGTGTTCTACGGTGAGTATCTCATTGATGCACAGGGTGAGGACGTTGTTGCTGGAGTTCGTACGCCCAAGCCTATCGCCAAGATGGCCAAAGACCTTCCCNAGTCTCATAAAGAACTTCTCGTGATTCGGAAGAAGCTAGAGAAGCACTTCCGGGATGTGCAGGATGTGGAGTTTACCATCGAAGAGGGAAAACTCTGGATGCTCCAGACTCGTAACGGAAAGCGAACTGGTTTCGCTGCAGTTAATATCGCTCTTGATATGGTCAAAGAGCGCCTGATTAAAAAGGAAGAGGCTATCCTCCGCATTCCTGCTGACGACCTCGGACACCTCCTTGCTCCAATNTTTGACGCCAAGGCTGAGAAGGCGGCCAAGAAAGTGGGGAATGGTCTTCCCGCCGGTCCTGGTGCTGCTTCCGGAAAAATTTATTTCTCTGCTGAAGACTCGGTGAAAGCTGCGGCTAAAGGTCAGCAAGTTATTCTTGTCCGACAGGCCACTTCTCCGGAAGACCTTCGCGGCATGATCGCGGCCGATGGAATTCTCACCACTGAAGGTGGTGCTTCCTCACACGCTGCTCTCGTTGCTCGTCAGATGGGTAAGGTTTGTGTCTGCGGGGCTCACGGCATGACGATCGACTACTCCAAGAAAACTCTCTCNGGAAACGGGGTGACTCTTAAGGAAGGTGATGATCTTTCCCTGAATGGATTCGTTGGAAATGTCTACAAGGGCGGTATTAAGTCTTCTCCTTCTCAGGTGATTCAAGGTCTCATTGAGAACAAAGCTGCCGCCAAGCGTTCCGACACCTACAAGAAGTTCATGGAGCTCATGAGCTGGACCGACAAGCTTCGTAAGCTTGGTGTGCGCACCAATTCGGACACTCCGGAGCAGGTTCAGCAGGCCATCAAGTTTGGTGCTGAAGGCATTGGCCTGACCCGCGCCGAGCACATGTTCTTCGAGGGCAACCGCATCGATGCGGTTCGTGAGATGATCCTTGCTGATGACGACGCTGGCCGTGCCAAGGCACTCAAGAAGATCAAGGTCTTCATGAAAAAAGACTTTATCGGCATCTTCAAGTCACTCGAAGGTCGCCCAGCTACCATTCGCCTTCTGGATCCACCTCTTCACGAATTCATCGGCACCATGGATGCCGCTCAGAAGAAGGATCTCTCGAAGAAGATCGGCATGAGTGCTCCTGCGATTACCAAGCGTATCCACGCTCTTCACGAAGAGAACCCAATGCTGGGTCACCGCGGTTGCCGCTTAGGCATCAGCTACCCTGCTGTCACCGCTATGCAGGTCGAGGCTATTCTCGAGGCTGCTCACGAGGTGCAGAAGAAGGGCACCAAGGTTCTCCCAGAGATCATGGTCCCCCTCGTTGCCTACGCCCGTGAGCTTGAACTTCAGAAGAGTGTCATCGACACCACCGCTACTGAAGTTCGTAAGAAACTTGGTCTTAAGAAGAGCGAGTTGAAATACACCGTTGGNACCATGATTGAGATTCCGCGCGCGGCCATCACCGCTGACGAAGTGGCCGAGCACGCTGAGTTCTTCTCCTTTGGAACGAACGATCTTACGCAGACCGGACTTGGTCTTTCCCGTGACGACTCNTCCAGCTTCCTGCCAACCTACCAGGATGCTGAGGTTCTCAACAATAATCCATTCGCTGGTCTTGATCAAGAAGGCGTGGGCAAGCTTGTTGAAATGGGTGTCAAAGGTGGTCGCAAGACTAAGAAGCAACTCAAGATTGGGATCTGCGGCGAGCACGGCGGAGATCCTGATTCGGTGAAGTTCTTCCACCGTACTGGACTCAATTACGTGTCCTGTTCACCATTCCGTATCCCAGTCGCCCGTCTAGCCCTCGCGCAGGCCGCTCTTGAGGAAAAGGGAATGGCTCGCGGTGAAGTGAGCTAAACGCTGACGACACAAAAAACTTTAAAGCCCCGTTCGCCAACAGCGAGCGGGGCTTTTTTAAATTATAACGTTTTTCCTTTTATTGGTTTTGAAGGTTGGCGCACGGAGGTTTCTTCAAGCTTGGTTACTTCCCGATTTGTGGAGAAAGCGGAAACAGGCTTCTTAGATCAGGCCACCCTTTTGGTTGTTGCGCCCATCAGAACCTGGGGCAGTTCGAGATGGTCGACCTGATTTTGGNAAGCCTTCTATTTAACAGGTGAATTCGCTTTCACTTCTTCTAGAAACTCCCATCGGGTAATCAGTTCGTCAGCGACTCTTTTGGCAGCTTCAAGTTCAGCCATAACGATGGGAATTTTTTCGAAGTCGGTTTGAATTTCGGGTGAACAAAGTTTTTCTTGCAGAGTGGTGACCGCNTCGTCGGCTTCCATCGCTTTGTCCTCGAGGGTTTCGAGTTCTTTGGCCTCGGCCATGGTGAGCTTTCGCGGGTGTTCCTTATGCTTGGAGGCTAATTTTTTAGCTGCGCGGTTGGCGACGGTGGCCTGGGCCCGCATAGCGTTTTCACGCGCTTGTCGTTTCTCAAGATAGTAAGAAAAATTGCCGGGGGTGATGTTCACGTCGTCATCTTCGAAGGCGATGATCTGATCGCAGATGCGGTCGAGGAAGTAGCGGTCATGCGAGACGACAAGGATAGTGCCAGGGAAGGCCGCAAGGGCTTCTTCGAGCATCCGGAGCGATTGTAAGTCAAGATCGTTGGTTGGCTCATCAAGAACGATGAGGTTGCCTCCGATCTTGAGTACCTTGGCGAGCATAAGGCGGGCGCGTTCTCCTCCTGAGAGGAGGTCGACCCGTTCGTTGATGCGTTCGTCGGAGAACAGGAAGCGGCGCAGGTAGGCACGGGCGCCGATAATTTCGTTGCCAAATTCGATCTTCTCGTTTCCGCTCGATATCTCATCGAGAAGTGAACCGGTGCCATCGAGCTGCATCCGAGACTGGTCGATGTAGTTAATTTTAACTTTCTTGCCGAGGATGGCCTTGCCGGAGGTGGGCTTAAGTTGCTGGAGGCAGATTTTGAGAAGAGTCGATTTTCCAACCCCGTTTTTACCCACGATGCCGGTGCATTGGCCCTCTTCGAGAGAGAGGTTCATGTGGCGGAACAGGGTGCGTTGCCCCAAGGTAATGGAGACGTCCTCGAGATCTACAATGGTATTACCGAGTCGAGGGGGAGGGGGGATGAGGAGATCAATTTCTCCTTCAAGAACAGGAGCATCCTGATCTTGGATTTCGTAGAATGCATCAAGGCGGGAGCGGGATTTGGTAGTGCGGGCTTTGACGCCTGCCTTGACCCACTTGAGTTCGTCTTTGAGGAATTTTTGGCGCTTCTTCTCGGTATTTTCGGCGATTTCCTGTCGTGCTGCCTTGGACTCGAGAAAGGCGGTGTAGTTTCCGGGATGGGAGTAGGCTTTGCCGGCCGAGATCTCGATGATGCGAGTGGCTATGACGTTGAGGAAATATCGGTCGTGGGTGACAAAGACGACGGCACCGGTGTAGGTTTTGAGGAANCCTTCCAGCCAACGGATTGATTCGGAATCGAGGTGGTTGGTAGGTTCGTCGAGGAGAAGAAGGTCGGGCTGTGACGCGAGGGCACTACAAAGGGCGACACGGCGTTTTTCACCACCGGAAAGCGGTTCTGTTTCGGATTCGAGCGGAGGAGTAAAGAGAGAATTTGAGAGGGATTTGATACGAGCATCGAGGTTCCAGCCGTCGGTGTGCTCAATAAGGGTGAGGAGGTCTGCAAGCTCGGCTTCAGTGCCGTCGCCATTTTCATAGCGCGTTACAGCAGAGGCAACGTCGGCNGCGCCGGCGGCGATGTTGTCGTAAACCGAAAGGGTGAGATCGAGTTCGAACTCCTGGGGGAGGTAGCCGATGCGGAGGCCGCGGCGGGCCGAGATATCTCCGGAGTCAGCTTGGTTCTCATTGGCAAGGATTTTTAGTAGAGAAGTTTTTCCGCACCCGTTGCGCCCGACGAGGCCNACTTTTTCACCAGAAGAAATTGCGACGGTGACGCCATCAAGGAGGGTCTGATGACCGTAAGCGAGGCGAAGTTCCTTTGCGGAGAAAAGAGTCATAGGATGCTGGTGGAGGGGTAGCTAAGCAGTTAGAAATGTCGAGCGCTGGAAATCATTCGTTTCAAAAAGATTAGGATTAACGCTGTTGCGATCACCGGCTGGATTGGTGCTATGCACGTAGAGAGCCCAATACTTGGTTTCTACGGTATCCGCCTCGGCATCAGCTACCCTGGAGTCACGGCTTTACAGGTTGAGGCCACTCTAGAGGCTACTGCTTAGGTTCAGCAGAAACTGGGTATGAGAAAAAGCAGCAGAAAGAGACTTTAGGGACTATACTTGAAAGGTTACGTATTGTGATCGCCTCTGAGGACGTGGCCNGGNGTGTTGGGTTCTTTTCCTTCGGAACCAATGNACTTACTCAAACGGGAATCGAATGATCCCATGAGGACCCTTGCAGCTTCCTCTCNACCTATCGGGAGGCGGAAGTTCTCAACTACAGCTCCTTCGCTGATCTCGATCAGGAAGGCGTGGATCAGCTACTTGAGATGGGTGTTAAAGGAGGACGTTCTGGTAAGAAGAAACTCAAGATCGGTATCTNTGAGGACTACCGTGGAGATAATAATTCCGTAAAGTTTTTCGCCGGACTGGACTCCACTACGCATCGTGTCGACCACTCCGGATTCCGGTCGGCGGGTTGGCTCTGGTTCGGGCTGCGCTTGAGAGAGAAGGCTTGGNGCGAGGCGAAATTTCCGAGGCACCATTTCCTGAAATATTTACCGGCTCTCGTTGTTGACATGAACCGGCTTTCTTATTTGGGGTAGTCGGCTGCCCCCGCGGAGAGGGCAAAACCACAAGAGGAGGGGGCTTTGAGGGGGCAGAGTATTGTTTATAAAACACTAATTTTGAATGAGATGGGGTGAAATATCGCCTGAAATTTTAGGATTGCGCGTTTATTTACACGTAAAAGATAAAAAATGTTGAAAGTTTAGTTAAGGTCTATTAGAAGAAAACAACGGATGAGTTCTTGTCACCCCGAACCATCGNGCTGTTTCCGAACAGGCTCCTCTCTGCAGGGGCCGTTCCATCAGCCCTGTGTTTTCGGGGAGAACAGGTCGGTTCAACCGGGTTCGCACTACCACAGGATCCCAGAAAGATCAGAAGATATTTAAAACCGGAAGATGAACAGCGCACGGCCCAGCCAATGGGTCTCATCTTCCTAAAGCAGTGGCGCCCTTAAAAACGTGACATAGCGATACTCAACAGAACTGACAACTAGCTGATGCAGCCCCTCTGGTTTCACCCTTACCCAGACGGCGGAGCGCAGACCCTGACAATTTATCAGAGTCCACGCTTTCGCACGTTGAGGCTCACGCTCTGATAACGATGAGTGTGACCGAACAACCCCCAGCCCGCCTGGAGGNCCNGCAGACACGGGTCTTTCAACCGGGTATGTCCGGGGAAGAATTACTCGCGGTCTCGATGGAGGCCTGCGAAGGGCGTGGTGTTTCGGATATTCAGTTCCGTGCCAAGCGGCCTATTTACGTTGAGACCAACCATGGGATGGAGTGTCTTGACTTTCTGGGCTTTCTCTCGGATCGAGACTTACTGGAAGTCTACAAGGCCCTTGTCCTTCGTCAGGATGATTCCGGCCATGGGTTTGGAGGAGGTAGCGCAGGAGCTGCCCCCGACGAGAAGGTTGCGCGATCACTCCAGCGCTTTCAAGAGACGCACGTTGACGATTTTTCAACAGACGGGATCGTCTATGCAGGAGGGACAAAGACCTCCGGGCGCTTACGTATACAGGCCCATCTCTCGGCCTCTGGGCTCGGAATCACATGTCGAATCCTGAGTGATACGATACCAGCTCTCGATGTCTTGGGAATTGATCCTGATACCTCGGCGGCACTCCAGGACTCGGTGCGCCGGAGGGCAGGACTTTGTCTCGTGACCGGTCCGACCGGATCGGGTAAGTCGACAACTTTGGCCTCTCTGATGGACTGGCTGAGGCGGTCTTCGTCCAAGCATATCGTTACGATCGAGGATCCTGTCGAATATCGCTACCAAGCAGATATGGAGCACCCGAATTATCCGGATCACCGAGCGATGTCGCCAAGTATCATTACTCAGCAGGAGGTAGGTCGTGACGTGGCGAGCTACCGACAGGGGCTGAAGGATGTATTAAGAAAGGCCCCGCACATCATCCTGCTCGGTGAGATCCGCGATCGTGATGCCATGGATACCTGCCTCGAGGCAGCCCAGACTGGGCATCTCGTCCTTTCAACGCTTCATACTACTGGAGCGGTCAAGACCATGGGGCGGATTCTTGAGATGTATCCCCATGAAAAGTTCAGTTCGGTCCTCAGTCGTCTTAGTGAAATGCTGGTTTTTATCCATTCGCAAGGACTCCTGAAGGGGCTGAATGGAAAGAGGGTGCTGACCTACGAGTTTCTCCAGAACAGCAACGATGCGGTCTCCAGCGCGATCGCGAATTACTCTTCAGGATCAAATGCCCTCGAGGACGTTGTTCGTCGAGCTGGCAATATTTCATGGGACGACAGCCTGCGTGAACTGCTGCAGCGCGGAGCAATCGACCAGCAAACTTATGAGAGTGCCCGGATGAATCGGAACGATGAAGATGAAATCTGACCGGTAAATCCTGGTGCCAACAGCACGTGCCTTGTGCGCGTCATCAACCAAAACAGACAAAAATGACACTGACAAACACCCAGAAGACAGTGAAGTCCGGGATGACCCTCATTGAGTTGACGGTCGTAATCCTTGTACTTCTATCATTGATCAGCATTCTTTTCGTTGGCGCTCGCGCCTGGAAGAGAGGCTCTGATCGCGCAGGATGCATTATGAACATTCGTAACGTTCAGCAAGGTATGCGCTCATACCAGAACATGAATGGACATAATGCTGGACAAACCGTTCCCGGTGCCCTCAGAGAAATTGTCGGGCCCGGCAAGTTTGTCGAAAGTAACCCGACATGCCCCAGCACAGGAACATACAGTTTCATGGACGACGAACTCCCTCTATCGGGTTCGCTTTACATGACGTGTTCACTCGCAGCTGTTGAAAAGCACGCGCCGAGCGATTTCGCAGATTGGTAAAATTTACGCTCTGGAGGTCGGCACCAGATTCACCTGGTGCCGACCCTGGTGCGGCTTTCCGCTTCTCCCTGCTCTACTTGAGAGCAGTCACGAGCGGTTTATCCTAAAGCGATATCTACCCTTATTTTCCGCGATGGAGGTATTGGTACATCCAGCTCAGTTATCGACCTGGCAAAGGTTTCTGCAGGCTCGTCGTCTTCACCGCGAGACTACGCGTTCAAGAAATCTTGACTGGTATCGTGAGGCTCTCGACCTTGAGTGCCAACTACACCTTTTCCTTGAGGGCGAAGATATTTCGGAGGCACATATTTGCTTCGGGAAAGAGGCAAGGAAGACCTGGGGCCGGGTAGCAGTGCCCTCCTTGCAGGCGGGAGAGCAGGAGGTGATGGAGTATCTCGCGGGGATTCGAAGCCAGTTTAAGGGCAAAATGAGATCGCTGGCAGTGATCCTTCATGTGGCTGACGAGTTTGCTATCTCCGAGCTCGCTGGTGCCAGTGAGCGACCCGGCGATCTTAGCGTCCTGAGTGGAAAACTAGTCCATGAACCCAAGACAGTGCTTGAGGATCACAGTGATTCCGTCGAGGACCTCTCGTTCCGTCTTTTTCCCTACCCGGGTTCCAAGCTCGGGCAGCAGTTTGGGTCAGCGATAACCATTTCGAGACGATGTCAGACATATCTGCGACAGATCAGAAATGTTGGGCAAATTCTAAACTTTCCCATTCGTACCTCCGCGTTGAGTGCGCCCCTGGTCACCCTGGGTGCTCTGCCGCGACTGGCGGAGGATCTGCCATCTGAACCTTTCGCGATCTTTTTCTCCTACTCCTCTTTTTCCGTCATTGCGTTTTTTGCCGGAGGAAGAGAGCTCGTCATGCTCAGGTCAGTCCGGCATCACGAAGGAACTACTCCCTCCCATGTTGGCCGCATAGTCCAGACCATGGCGGCAGCACTCGAATTGCCCGAGCCGACTGTATATACTCTCCCGCTATCCCGACCCGGGCGAGATTCAGTTGCGCCAGGTCTTCCCGGGACAGTTGTGGTCGACTGGCGGAAGAACTCATGGTTTGACTCTGCAGTTCCTCTTGAGTTCCAAGGGCCTTCCAGCCTGATCTCCGGAAATGACGAAGGGCTTTGTAAGGATACAGAGACATTTCGGGGTATGATTGAAGGCGGATGGGCGACCCAAGATTTTCTTCCGGCAGCAAGGGATGAGGTAGAACTGTTTCCGTCCCGCACAGAGATGAGGATCCTAAGGTTTGGTTCTGCCGCTCTGCGTCTTGGGATCGCAGCTATTGTCCTTCTTCTAGGGTGGACCGGAGTTCGTGGCATAAAGATCATCAACGACGAATCCTGGCATCAGACCGGCGAGGTTTCCCGGGAAGGAAACAAAATTCTCTCTTCAGAAATTCGCCGTTATGAACAATGGAGCTCTTTGCTCGCTGATCGCTCAAAGGCGTGGGTGTCGATGGAGCTGGTGAATCAGCTCTTTCCTGATCCAGAGAGTGTGATCCTGTCAGAGGCAAGCCACCGGGTGAGACCTGAATTGGTTCAGAACAAGGATACGAAAGCAGGCGTGGTCAAGGATTGGACGATTAGTGGATTCTCTAACGCCGATGCCCTGAACCACCTTACGGTAATCAGTAGTACTAAGGGAATGGGGGAGGTGTTTGATAGTATTCACGAGCAAACAGGAAATGAATCGTTTCGTGCCGATCTAGGGTCCCGAACGCTCTTGGTGAATCTGCTTACCTCCGAAAACACGCGCTTCAAGCCGGTAGGGGCCAAGAAACCAGAAGAACGGTTTGCCCATAATTTTCGATTGACGATCACCCAGCGTGTTACCGCCGAGGACCCCATAGCCATTCCTATCATCGCGGCCCCATGAATCCTCATTACAAAGACCCTGTTATTGTTTTCGGACTGGTAGTGCCGGCACTTCTGGTAGTCGCTACTTTAGGGCTGGGGATACATTTCCGTGGGAAACTGGAAACTACCTATGAGTCCAGAAGGAAACATTATCAGACCTTCAAGACTGTAGAAAAGGAGCGGCGATTACTTGAGCGTAAGGTGCAGGCGCAGGCGCCCCACATGCATCGCTGGATGTCCCTGTTCGAGCAGCCAGCAGCTACCTCCGTGAATACCTTCTTCCGTGACTTTCAGAAAGACTACGATGCGACCCATTTCCAGCAGACCTCCTTTCGGCCGACTAGCGTAGCGGGTGGGATTGGAGGTGCGAGCCAGCAACCATCAATCCAACTTCACTTCGCGTTCCGAGGTACCTACCGAGCTCTTCAAACGGCTTTTCTGGAGCTTGAGACAAAAATGCCTCAGCTCCAGTTGGATAGTATCAAGCTCTCCAGAGCGGCGAACCAGAATGTTCTCAACGCATCCGTTGTTTACACTACGTGGCAAAAATAATGAAGGCGACGTTTCTTACACTTCTTCTTTCCTCTACGGTGGCGGTTGCCAGCGAGCCTACTCCTGTCTCTGCTCCGCATGGTGAGGGCCCGGCGCCCGCAAGGTTTCTCTCGGTTGCCGTCGATGAGCGTATCGCAGAGATGAAAAGACGGCTCGCCATCGCCGAGCGAGAGCGAGGTCCTTTTGGTTTGTATCAAAACCCCGGGAAGACCCCGGTGGTAAGTCGTTCATCGAAGGAAATCCCCAAGACAACATTTCGGGATTTCATCAAAGATATCCGGATTTCACTCATAAACTCCCGGGAAAGGGAGTTTCTTGTTGGGGCCCGCCTTTTTCGCCTCGGTCAGGTATTTCCTATCGTCCGAGGGGGAGAGCAAATATCTGTCAGGGTCGAAGCAGTTGGCCCTTCAAGGGTGACATTCAGGAACTTGCAAAGCGGTGAGCGGGCGATCCTTCGCCTCGACGCTCTCCCTGAGGGAGTTACCGCGGCAGGGAAGCCTCTGCGATTGCAGGGAATCACACTTCGCAAGAAGAGTGAGGCCGAGCCTCTGCGTATTGAATCCCATTCTCCTCCTCCGTTGCCGTAGGGAGCCCAAAATCTATCAAGAATACTCCATGAAAAATCACGATTTTCTATTTTGTCTCCTGTTGCTCAGTGCGGCCGTTGCTTTTGGGCAACAGGTTCCTGAACAGGTATTTCCGGATGAGCCCATTGAGTCTCTTCCGGTCGTTGGACCACCTGCATTTGATCCTACTGCTCCAGGTATAGCGGACCCTCCAACTGAGCCGATGGAACCGGTTTCTGAGGTGGTGCCGATCGCAGCTCCTGCCTCTCCAGCTCCGGGGTCTCCTGTTGGTAAGGATCTTACAGAGCTTCCTCCTCCCCCTCCGCCTGAAGAAAATATCGAGGAGATCGGTGTTTCCGGAGACACCGCCGGGCAAATCGACGAGAGTAATGGGGAATACCTCATCCGCGATGCTGCGATCAACGATATCTTCCAGATGTTAGCCAAGCGGGCTAACAAACAATATTTTCATAACGTCAGTATATCTGGACCGGATTTCAACGTTAGCGGTCATCTCAACAGTGGGAATCCACTTGAGCAGATGGAGGAGCTGGCCTTCCAATATGGCCTGACGCTCTACACAAAAGGCAACACAGTTTATGCCTTGAACAGCGAGCAGCTCAACCGACTGCCGGCAGAGGAGTGGCACTACCAACTCCGCTACCTACGCCCGACTGATATCGAGCAGATCAAGGGGCTGATTCAGCCGATGCTTTCTCCTACTGGCATCGCGAACTATGAACCCAAGACCAATACGATCATCATTGTGGACGCGGCCCATCAGGTGGAGCGTGCGAGGAACCTTCTTACTTCGGTAGATAAGGCAAAGGGGCAGGTTGTCATCGAGGTTAAAATTCTCAGTGTCAATAGCAGTGCGGGTGAGAAAAAGGGTGTGAACTGGTCGTCTAGTCTTGGAGCTAATGGGATTCCGCTTGAGACGATCGCAAGCCTGAATTCGTTGTTTGGGATCGATAATGAGCTTTCCGCAACAGGCACTCTGGGATCAGGGTCTGTTCTCCGAGGCTCTGATTCACCGAGTAATAATACAATTGTTCTTTCTCCGATTCAGATGGGTGGAGTTCTCCGTGCGCTGCAGAGGGGTGGGCTCGTTACCCAGACATCTAATCCTACCCTTATTACTGAGGATAATGAGAAAGCGACGATTTCACTCATCGACCGTGTTCCCATTATTACGACCACGATCAGTGAGACCGAAGTTAGCAACCAGGTGACTGAAGAGGTCAGGTATTCAATCGACGCAAAGGACCCTACTGGAGACCCCTCTACGACAAGAGAAATTGGAGTGACGGTTGCGGTCACTCCAACGCTCCTCCCTGATGGAACAATCCGAATGCAGATGCGCCCCCGCTCTGCTCAGGTTGTCGATGAAATTATCGGCCAGAGCGGCAACAAATATCCCCGGGTGTCGGAATCAATGATCGAGAGTATCGCCCGTATTCCCGATGGGCATTCTCTGGTGGTGGGAGGTTTTTACGGACAAGTCAAAACCAAGGATAGAAACAAGGTTCCTATCCTAGGGGATATTCCAGGGCTCAATTTTTTCTTCAAGAGTAAGGAGGCTGCGAAGGAAACCTCCAGTCTTGTCTTTGTGGTGACACCGACGTCCTACAACCCTGGGAGCACTGTGGAGAATGGTATCACTAGCAGAGCGATTCGAGATAATGTGAGCCTCAAAGCCGATCATGACTGGATTGATCCGGCTCTGCCGGGTCCGGCCCATGAGCCCAACTGGCAGAGGGCACTTGAGGATCTCCACCCGGACCAGAGGGATCACCGCCCCACGACTGATGAGCTTAAGGCCGACCTTGGTGGAGCCTTTGAGAAAAAGCCTAAGAGTGGGCTTCACCATGGACGGTTAAAATTTCTCCGGAGGCGCTAGAACGTATGCAGGCACAAGCTGAAAACCAAGTTGGAGTGCACAGTTTGCCCCCGGGCTCAGCTGTCTCACTGGCAACCGACCCGGCATGCCTCAGTCAGACCTGCAGGCTTCTCGAGGACCATGGTCTGGCAACCCCGGCAGAGCTGAAAGAGCTGCAGCATCATGGGCAGGGCCCATTGCGGGGCCCAAGGGCATGGGATGCTCTTGAGTTCCTTGCCGCCCTGAGAATTCGTGAGCCGGAGGCCCGGCCACTGGAAGTTGAGCGACTCGGTAGATCTCTTTCTCAGTCACTGGGACAGCCCTTGGCGCTGGTTCCCTTTGCGAGCAAAATGCCCACGCCCTCCGTGTTCTACGACATGAACGAGAGTCTGCTCCTGGAATGTCGCAAGTTGATGACCCCCGTGCTCTATGCAGAAGAGTTGGAGGTAATCGGGATTGGATCAATTAACCCGGCGGCCCTGCGCATTTCTGCCCAAACCATCATGCAGTGCATCGCAGATAAGACAGGAACCACCCCAATGGTCTCAAGTGTTCTCCTCCATCATGAGGGGTGGATTTCACTTTGCCAGCAGCAGTTCGGAATATGATCGAGTTTGATGGCATCCAATTTAATGATTTTATCAGTGGCCGGATTATGGCCGCGCTGATCGAGCACGATGCCTCCCTGACCGAACTTGGGCATGACCAAGTTCCCAACCGGGTTTCCCGGCCGCTCTTCATGTCGGCTATAGCACAGGTCAATAGCCTGCCCTTTCTCCCTAAGGTCGCCGAGTTTTGTGATGCATCCCTTCTCGACGATTGTGACCCCGCGCTCCTAACCCGGGGAGGGTTCACTCCTCTCTGTATTCATGCAGATCGACTTCTGGTAGCAGTCTCGAATCCTTGGAGCTCCATACCGGATGAATATCTCTCTCCACGTTTTCCCTCACTGCAGATCGAAAAGGTTGTAACGCTGAGCAATGAAATAAGCCGTGCGATTGAACGTGTCACCACGACCCAGGGCCCGAATCGGTCTCAACTGGAGTCGATCGATGTTGAGGATATCGATGAAGGTCTGCAGGACTTTGATGTCACGGTCGAGTATGATGAGCCGATTGCACAGCTTGCGGCTACAATTCTTGCTACGGCCACGAAGCTCAGGGCCTCAGACGTTCACTTTAAAGTGGAGAAGGAGGCATTCTACTACTGCTACCGCATCGACGGAGATCTGGGAGATAAAGTCGAAATGCCGATGAAGCTCAAGGATCGGATCGATGCGTTTTTCCTGAATTTGATGAAGTTGCCAGCAGAAACGCGCAACACTACACCTGGAATATCAGGACGCTTTACGATCGCGTACTATCATCGGCCAATCGATATCCGGTATGAACGCCACCGGACTTACAGGGGATACCATGTCACGATGAGGCTCCTCGATAAGAGCCACATTAATGTGAAGCTGGGAAAGGGCTCTCTGGCCTTTGACGATGAGACTCTCTTTGAGCTCAATCGGGTGATGGAAATCCCGGCAGGAATCATCGTGATGAGCGGTCCGACTGGATCGGGAAAGTCCACGACATTGAATGCGATGTTACGGGAGCTTAATCGGCCAGAGGTGAACATCCTGACACTGGAGAATCCGGTGGAGGATGAAATACCGGGGGTAACCCACTGCGATTTGAAAAGTTCATCAGAATTCAAACCGATGATTACCAGCTTCATGCGTAGTGATCCGGATATTATTCTGATGGGCGAGGTTCGCGACACAGAATCAGCCGAGCTGGCCATTGAGGCTGCGGTAACCGGGCACAAGGTTTTGACGACGATTCACACACCTCGAGCCTCCCAGATTATTGAGCGTTTTGAGCAACTGAAGATCGAACGCTGGAAAATTGCGCAGACCCTAAAGGCCGCATGCGCCCAGCGCCTGATCAAGGTTCTTTGTCCGGAGTGTAAGATTCCCATCGCGGGCATCGGTGAGACAGAGCGGCGACTGTTCAATCTCGGAGAGGAGTGGGCTGAGCGGTCTCTGTTTATTGGAAGGTCGGGAGGGTGTTCCGAGTGCCGGGAAACCGGCTACAGCGGGCGGACTGCAATTGTCGAAATTATCCCGATCACGCCAAAGGTTTCCGACCAGCTTTCGAAGGGAGAGATCAGCCCATACGATCTTGAGATGATGGTTTTTAAAGATGGAGCTCTTCCCAATCTCCGGCGAAGCGGACTTCGTCTTCTGGCTGATGGACAGACTGACCTGAGAGCGGTTAGCAAAACAATCGATATGACCTACTCTGATGAATAACGGAACTGTCACAACAAATGCAGGGACCTTTTCTCCTGCGACATCACAGCCCGCCGTCCGGGCTAAGAGGGAGAGCAAGGTTCAAAGGTTCAAGAAGAAGGATCTGATCCACCTTTTCAGAGGGCTTTCGTCGATGTTGAAGGCTCAGATAAACACTTCGGATGCGCTTAAGTATTATGGACAGGGGCTGCCCAACAAGGTGATGGCTGCTACCCTCGAGCAGATCCGGCTTGATACGGAATCAGGGATGTCGATTCACGAGGCATTCCGCAAGACGAACCGGTTTGACGATATGACGATCGGATTGATCCAGGCAGGGGGGGACTCTGGTCAATTGAACCGGGCATTCCGGGAGTTAGCTGATCGTTTGAAAGCAGAGCTCTATTTCAAGAAGCAGGTTCGTAAGGCAGTTCTTCTTCCCGGAATCGTGATCTCAGTTCTGATCGGTGCCTTTATTGTCTCACAGGTCAAGATTGTCCCTCAGGTAGAAGGGATGCTCGAGCAGGTTCGCCAAGCGCCTGACGGCCTGACGGCAATCGCCTTCAAGGTTAGCCACGCAACCCGCATCCTCTGGCCCTTTGCCGTGCTCAGCGCCCTGGTGGTGGGGGTTCTGATCTGGCGCTCTGAGGGCACCCGCAATGTGATTACCTCGATAGCGATGTCCAAGTGGCGATTGCTAAGTCAGTTAATTATGAGCCTCAGGCAGATGACATTTCTTTCCACCATGGAGCTTCTTTATTCTAACGGGATTAATTTATCCAAGTCGATGCGAGTAGCAGCAAATTCAGTGAAATCCACGCCGCTCTTCCCCGAGATCCGCAATGCCGCTGAACAGTATGAGCATTCCGGGGTGCCCCTATCTCTTGCTTTCAGCAAATTCACCTCAGTCGATGAGCAGGTGGTTCACATGATGTCGATTGGAGAGAGGTCTGCCTCGATTGATAATCAACTGAAGATGCTGGCGGACATGTATGAGGAGGAGTCCGAAAACTATATGAACGATTTCACCCAGGTCTTGAACTTTGTGGTGCTCTTAATGGCAGTCTCATTGATCGCAGCGGTATTCATCGGGACCTTTCTTCCGATTTTCCTCATGGGCCCGAAGATGATGCAGAGCGGCATCTAAAATCACAATTTCATGCAACTGACCCCAATTGACCGCTGGCTTCGCGAAAGATTCATCTATCAGACCCATGTCTATACGATGAGGCTTCCGGAATCGGGACTTTCTGGACAGGTGACAATTGAAGAGCTTGGGGAGTCCCCGAGCCGGCGTTACCGCTATCGGCTGGTCGTGAATGCCAAAAGGGATCTTGAGTCCCTTCTGACTGCTCTTCGGTCTGGCAATCAGATGTTTGCAACGCGGATTGTTGAGACAGATCCCTGGTATCGGCCAATCATTGCGCCGAAAGGGAAGAGTTTTTTCTTCAGGACCTTTTGGTGGACTGTAACCGCTGGTTGTATCGCAATCGCACTGAGTCTGACCTACCGGATTAACTCTGACGAGGAGCTTAAGGCAGAGATAGGGCAATCCCTGAACACCCTTCTTGGGAAATAGTTCAGGGCAATACAGACCGTAAATAAAAACATACCATGAGAAAAAATGTGCACAACGGATTGTCATCACGAGGGGTTACCCTCGTGGAGCTGACCGTCGTAATTTTTGTCATCCTCAGTATCATGGGGGCAACGATGTACTTTGCGGGAAATATTGGGGAATGGAACAAGGGGAAAAAGGCTTCGTCAGCTCTAAGGGAGGTCTTTGTGGCACAGCGGTCTTATCTAGCTGATAATCCGAGGCAGGAGGTGACCCTGATCTCCGGAAGGGATTTGATCCAATACCTCCCGAGTGGAGGTTCCGTTCTCCCTGGGGTGGAAGATCTCAATGGAAACACCCTTTCATTTGATGTTACCAAGTCACCACCTGTTCTAACAGAATCAAGCGGCTTGGTTTATGATCCTTCGGGCTCCTCGACAGACTCCCTCTGGGATGTAGGCGAATGAAGAGAATACATACATACCTGCTGTTCGCTCTGGTCGCTACTGTCTTTCTTAAGCCGGCCGAATTACTGGCGGAACAGGATTCTCTTCCCCTCGGCTATCGTTTTGCGGGGAACTATCGGTTCGACAAGCGCGTAAAGATCAGGGATGGAGAAGCTCTTAAAATCCAGAGCAAAGCCTTTTATTGTCGTGTCTATACGGATGGAATTACGGTCAGGGTTTACGGCGAAAATTCGAAGGAAAGTTACACCTCCTTCACGATTCATCGGAATGATGGCATCCTTACTGGGGCTGGGACTAACAAGATGGAAACTCTTCCCGGACTACAGGCCTACTCGTTGGTAGGGAATGTTCTCAGGCAGCTTACCTTGACCGAGGACCGGCTAGTAGTGACCAAATTTCCCGCTTTTTCGGATGTGGTAGAGGTCACTTATGCCAATAGAAGAATTTCTCTTAATGGTGCGAGATAAGGATCATGAATGCACCTAGAATACCCCAGGATACTCCAAGCCTGACAACAGCTTGGAATGAGGGCGCGCCGTCTGGAGAGGAAATGGCGAGGAAGGTGTCTTCCGAAGCCGTGAATTCCTGCGGGTGTAAGCGCTGCGGTGTTACCCGGTGGTATCCTGCCATGATGCTGGCAAGCACGGCCCTGACCGCAGTATTTTTCTGGATGTATATTACCAAGCCCGTTTTTTCTCCCTTGCCGGGGTTTACTCCTCTAGGACCTGATCCTGCCCCTCAAAGTTTAGAGCCACCAGGGGAAGCTGAAATCGAATCCTATATTACTTCCCGGAATAATCTGGATCCTGATGCTTTGAAGGTCCCGGGTAATCCGCATTCCCAGCCTGAAATCTCGGATCGGGAGATAGTTTCTGGGGACGAGCTCCGGCCTCTGATCATCAAAAGGAACGGGTCTTCACTGTTTCGCCGGTTTCTACCAAGAGCCTCTCCCGATCGGGCATCCGAAGAGGAAGTTCGTGGTAGTAGGGAAGGTGAAGCGGGGAGTAATGAGCGAGAGGAGAGAGCAGATGTAAGCCGCTGGAAAGGCGTGAGCCCTGAAGGCGATATAGGTAAAGTCGGGGATCCTGACTCAGGAGACTTTCACGTCCATGCATCCGTCATGGGTGAATTTATGGTCTCAGAGAGGGTGGAAGAAACAAATCATGGGGTTGAGTAATGAGGAGCTCTCTTTTTCAAATTGCGACCTTTGCTGTCCTTCTGGGAGTAATGGCTGGCGCGGCATTGATTCATTCTTTGCAGTTTGTCGAGAACGACAGGGCTGGGGAATGGCGCGGTTTTATTCAGGAAGATCATGTGCAAACACACCGGAGTGCATCAACCGAAGTGGAGCGTGAGGAAAGAGAGCTAGGGGTCTCTTCATCCACTCCTGATGGCGAGGCAATGACGCTGAAGGCTCTCGAGGAAATCGTCGGTCGCTTGCAGGAGTTGAATGCGGCGAATTCAGAATTGAGGAATACTAATGCATATCTCCAAGAGCAGTTAAGGGAAACCAACCGGGATTTGAATGAACTTCAATTCCGTGTGGATACCCACAGCGAGTCCTTCCGTCCTCTCAGGGTATCGTCTAACGAGGCATCGCTTTTATGGAATTCCATCAGCCCCGGAGGAAATCTCCACCCTCTTCTGCCTCCTAAGAAGTAGTGAGGTAGCAACTCCCCGGACGGAGCCGATAAGCACGCTGCCATTCGAGGAGATGCTTTTCGGCGCGTTGAGTGACTACCCGGATTAGTCAACTTGCTCGATAACTACAAGCCAGTTCATCTGGCTAATTGGAGGAAGCTGCTCAGCTTCAGTGATCGAGTAGAGCTCAGCTTTAATCTTACCGGCGAGGACTTCGTCATTCGCTCCCGAACGCAGGTCTAGGGGCCGTGCGTTTTGATCGCTGTCTTTTCCAACGTGATTGACCTGCCCTTTCAGGGTGATGTTCATGGGTTGGTCTCGAATTCCAAAGCGCTTTTCTGGAGTAAAGAGAGAAATAGGTGGGAAAACTTTCTGTCCTTGAGTGTCAATGCCCCGAGGGACGATATTCACGTCGTTCACCAGATAAGTCCTCAATGGGGTCACCAGCGAAAAGCCAGTTGAGAAAGAGGTGAAGTCCTTTGTGTCCCGCAGGATCAGCGCGATATCGGTCGGAAGCGACGGAATGTTAGGCTTAAGAATTCGGATATTATCTCGATAATTTGCGTTCACCATCAGGGAATTATTCGCCGAAGTGGAATCGCCTCCAATGGATCGGAGAAAGGCAGGTAACCTCCCGACGTAGACCGATAGGGCCTGACGTTCGATGCCATCATTTTCAAGGTGAAAGGGGAAACGAGCGCCCGTGTATGATCCGGTGGTAGGCCAGTTGTGGCCCCGGGTATAAACAATCTTGCGCTCAATTCCACCCGCCAGATAAGTAAATGAAATTGCGATTGGAGTCTGATCTTCCGGTGAAAGGACATCCTCAACCCTTAGTTTCATTACGGTTTGCATAGCGGGTCGGCTGTAAAGATTCCAACCAGTCGGGGAGCCTGAGTTGTGGTCGTCAATCTCTTCAAGATCGTCAAAGGCATCCCGGCCACGGGCAATGGGAAGAAAAGTCACCAGACCAGAATCCGAAGAGCTGGACATTGGGAAGAAGGCAGTATTCTCCGCTTCATACTGTTCGCGGGAGGGAAGATTGCCGGTAAGACTGTCTGAGGTGACTCCACCTACTGAGGACTCTTCCCCCAGGGAAATGCCCCGACGTGCAGCCAGGCGATCCAACCGAACGGTTCCCTCGGTTGAGGCGCGGGAGGCGAAGACACCACCCGAAATCCGGATGTCGCCCCAATCTGACCCGTTTTCATGTTTTCCGAGGATCGCACTCCCTGCACTTCCAAGAGCCAGCTGGGAGGGGACTTCATAAAGGGAGAGGATAAAATTTTTCCTTACGGTAGCAACTCCGGTGGAAGATTTTGAGGCTTCACCAGAGGAGAGTGAAAAAGCCCACCAATTACGCTTCGCCACGAAATAATCGGATTGTGCGACATACCCGAAGTGGATATCGGGGTAGGGCACAGGCTTGAACTGCCCACCACCGGGATATGTTTTTGCCATCGTGATGATGGGGCGGTCGCGATCCATTTTTTCGATAGCTCCATCTGATACTCTTAGCGACTCGGGGTATTTCGCTCCCAGAAGAGTGCTGGTATTGTTTGTGCCAGCATTCACGTAGAACTGGTTCAGAGAGGGTTGGCTCTTGATCCTGTCGATGGTATTTTTGATNNTCGCCNNTNCNNCCATCACCNGTATTTCCTGANATNGATTNNCCGNTGATTCCNAGAACNCTNGCCTGTTCTNNNGGTANNGCCTGNTCGCNNTTGGCTTTNNCNAGNGCNCGCTCAAAGATNCNNTCCCANCGNGAGNNGACCTCNNNNCNCGNNGAATTNGANTTTGCCATCATGTTGCGGATCGCNCTGTTGGGGACTTCGGTAAGAACCGCACGGAGAAATGCTTGCTCACGATTGGTNTAGTCCACCCTGATCTGGGNCTTCTTCTGNNCCTCCTGATTCTGGATATTGTGGCGAAACGACGCCGTCAGCATGAGCAGCATGATCGAGGCCAATGTCACAACAGATAGAATGGAAATGTAGCCAGACCGAAAATTTCTTTTCATGGAGATCAGAGAGNGTTGTCGGGTTTAGAGCCTCGGGGTTCCGGAATAGGTGATGATTTCGCCTGCTGGACCGGTGAGNCGCATTCGGAAAACNCCATTTTCAACAAAAAACCGGGCATCATCCACTTGCCGGGATATNAGCCAGTCAGGATTTCCNGCTTCCGCNATCGAGGCATTGGAAGCCATGTTGTAATAGGCAAGAACNTCCTCNTCTCCCTCGGATTCAAACGAAATCATNCCNAGATTCTTGGATCCGTCNGGATTCATGAATCCGAGCACCAAGACCTTCCCATCATNCGTTACGGCGTTGGCTCCAGCGATGGCGTCACCAAGGTTGGNGTGAATACGGTAGGCNTCAGCGCGTGAGAGNATCTGNGTAATGGTGTTGTTTATCTGGGGCGCTTCATCAACGAGGAACTTCTGAGCCCTNATGATNCGGTGGAAGGTCACCTGCTGTTGCAGGAGGGTCATCATNATAGCGGCAATGGCNAGNGCCAGACCGATTGCGGTGGCTAGCTCCGGGAGNGTGAAACCACGACGGAGTGTGNTGGNNTTTCCAGGNTTNNCGATAGAAGTTCTCATTGAGTGCGNACTATTGTTCTCGATTTGACGTATTCTCTGCCACTTATCNTATAAGTGACGTGACTTTGNAGTATCCATGTCTGCATTTCTGCCGGGTTGGTTGCAGCCGTTGCAGTGCCCCCNAAAGCTGGGAGATTGTTATCGTCAGGAATTCTGGTCCGGATGACATTTCCAGTNAGGGTTCGTCCACCGGGAAGAGTGCCGAGAGTCACGAGGCCCTCTGATTTTGCGGGGTAGACTGGCCAGGGAGAGGNCGCGTCTGTCAGGCTTTCGAAGGAGATTCTCTGGGCGAANGCTTTCTCGTAGGAAAGATAGGCGTCAGACACATTCTGCACCATTGTCCACTGGCGTGGAGCAAGNATATTCATAGTTCCTTTCAGGATCACCANGCTGACAACCAGCAGGAGAGTAAGGGCGATGANCGCTTCAATGAGAACGCTGCCGTGTCTTGACCTGNCCGACGAGGAACAGCTACTGATGGACTTGAATTGAGAGGGNTNTGATGTAATCTGANNCTGGCTGTGAGTCGGTTTCTTATCTGTAGTATCCTNATTCACGGGATCTGCTTCCTGCAGGCCGCTGAGCCNNTGCTGCCGCCTCTTGGCCTGAAATGGGGGGACTCTCCCAATGGTCTCGTTGGCTGGGCCTCGCGAACTAATCTCGANCAGACGGTCAAAGCACCGGCTTCNGATCCCCGCTTGAAGGTTCTGCTGGTNTCCTCTCCNNAAGGGACCTTGCCGGGTCATGCAGCTACTACGCTCGAAGCCCGATTCATTGACGGAAGGCTTTTCGAGGTTACGCTTCACTACACCTATCCCGGAAGAAAGAGCAGTTTCGTTCGAGGGCAGTTCGCTGAATTGAAACGAATTCTTGCGCAGCGACATGGGCCGTTGGCGCTTGGTGCTAAAAGNCGNAAGGAGCCTCTCGCCGGGGTNTCCTCCAGTTCGATTGCCTACCAGCTTGAGCCTGTAGCGGGGCGAAGTCTCATGCTGGTTATGACAGAGGTTGTCGATACCAAGCGTGGAGACCGGTCTGCGAGGTTCTCTGTAATTTATCATAATGGCGGTATCATCGAGGATGNCCCNCCCCCGGTAATTATCCGGAGGAGNGATNNTGNTTCTCCGCGGAAGCCCTGACTTTCGCGGGGTGGTTTGNTNAAAAGAGACTTGAGAGTGGGNGGGNGAACATNTTTGAATNAATCANGGAGCGGGGAGCTCNCCGGGNGGGNNTNATGGCGNTANGGCCGGANNAATCCATTTGGCCCATGGCCCAGCGGGGACCTCGGACTCCTCGACAAATTTCCAGTCGACTTCAGCATTACCNCGCATCGCAAGGAAGTCGCGGACGGCGGGACTTACATCAATACCGGCATTCTTATTGCGATTCGGGCGTGGCTGTTCGCCCTGAAACACATAGGGCCAGTCATTGACTGTGAATGGACCAACATCCTTCCANTGAGCATAGGCAACTTTTCCTTTGTGATGGATNGCGATCCATCGATTGTNGCAGACAGAGACCCCGGGNCCCTTATAAGTTTGCCAGAACCANGGGATGATTGAAGANGCTTCNGGACGATGACTCCGNCCCTCGANGAGGTCATTNTAGGGGAGAGCTATGTAGAANGGGTTGAGCTTTGGNGNAAAACCAGCNGGGAGAAATTCTTCCCNTTTGAACGGNTGGTCATAGCCTCCAAAGTTCNNCTCCCAGTTTGGATCCCAGGAACTCGCGGTATTTGGAGTCGGATTTCCGGGCGTCGAGCGTTCCCCAACCCAGAAGACTGTNGCTNTGATTTGGTAGTGCCAAGGGCTCTTCTTGACCTTCCATGGCGGAGGAGGTTCGTTGATGACTTGNGCNACTCTCGGTCCNAGGTAGGGGTTTTCCCGCGTGGAGATGGCTAGNCGGCGACCNNTGAGAAAGTCTTCATGAATCTGGGCGGCGCGTTCGCTTGTGGTAAGAACGCCTGCGGACGCCGGGGGAGGCAGAAGGAGTGGGATTCCACCTAGAATCGCGGCCACGCAAGGGAAGGCCGAAATCACATAACGGATTCCAGAAAGAGTCATCTTGTAAGGGGGAACTAATAGTAAGTATTATAAAATTTTTTAGGAGAGTCAACCATATGGGGGGGTGGAGGGCAAAAAACACGGAAGGGACGTAAATTTGCGGCGCCGCTGCTGCAAAGGGGTCTGCTGCAGGGAGGGCAATTAGGCCCTGAATCGTGAGCAGGCCGGAGTTGAGTCAGTGGGGATTTACTTTTTTTCCAGCCCCAAAATGATTTTGGTGAATGAATAGTGGGCGCCCGGAACGAAAATCTGGGTGATCCAGAGCGGTAGCGAGAACGAGGTCTGCTCCGATCGTTTTCACTATCGGAGGGGTGGGAATAGAACCAAATCCGAGGCCATATTTTGATAGAAAGGGCTTTTTCTAAGGTATTTTAAGCCGTATTATCAGTAAATTTTAATATTTATGTTGCCCTAGAGGTCGTTGTTTGTAATTTTATTGGAAATTCGAAAGAATTGCTCACCCCCCCCCCGACGCATGAACAAAAAAGCAGCTCAATTGGCACTCTTCCTCGCCTTGGGATCCTCCCTTCTCGGCGATACAATCAATANTTCCTCCATCGGCGTTCGTAACGTCCACAAGGATCCCTACACGCCGATCGGCTCCATCTCCGTGACTCCGACTGTCGTTCAGCCAGGAGTTCGCCCCAGGATGGTATGGGGTATTAAATATCCTGAGGCGGTGGCGGATATCAGCGAACTCGACCCTAATGGCACGATCAATTTGCAGCAGAAGGTAGATCTCAAGGTTCGGGTGATGGGAGTAGCCCTTCAAGCGGGCTCTACTCAGTTGCCTGCGGCTCTCTGGGTCAGGGTTGGTGCCTCAGCGCCATGGGAGCTAATTTTTTACGGCAGAGGGGGTGATGTACAGCCTGACGAAATCGTGTTCGAGAAGAGCGGAGTACCAGCCAATACTCAGATTGATTTTTCTGCGCGGAGTCAGAGAGCCTATGGAGGATGGTATGGGGCACAATCGACATCCGACACCACTTTGTCGGTCATCGGAATGGTGAACGGAGACAGAGTACCTGACTTTGTTCCAGCTTATAAGCAGGGTCGTATCGAGAGTTTTATGACACAGTTTCTCGACGATGAGAACCACGTCGTGCTTGGCCCCCGTGATATTATCCATACCTTTGAGCTGGGCACCAGTAGCCCGGGAGCATGGTGGTTCGATATGCAGGATATAGTTTGCATGACGACCCTCTCCCAGGTGGAGGAACAGCAGAGCGGCGTGGATCGCAGCCAGCTGAATGCTGACTTTGCTCACGCTGGGAACATCCGAATCATTGGGGCCGTCGATGACAGGGGCGTGATCCAGTTGGGCCGGAAATAGCAAAAAGAGAGCACNTCAAATTTAGTTGTTTTTCAGAATTTCACCCGGTTTATCATGAAACATTATTTAGCTTCGTTACTTGCGCTTTGTTCTCCTGTCTTGCAGGCCTCCCCTGATGAATACGTCAACTTCGTCCGCCAGATACAGCAGGATAGCGGTATCGAATGGGATATGGGGATTCGCTCCAGTGGAGTGAAGATTTCTCCTACGGGGGTCAGTCGTGCGGGATCCTTCTTTGAGCTTTGGGCTATTCACGACCAGAGCATTACGGAATACCGTTTGGACGAGCAATACGTGACCGCCTACACGCCGAATGCGACCGTCAGGATTCTTACCGGAGACCCCTACAAGGCAGTTCCGAGAACCCGAGTGGACCAGCCGTTTCAGGTTCACATTTCTGTCAGTGGGTTGATTGAGAAGAGCGATCCAAACTATGCCACCGCACCAGATGCAGCGAAATGGGTAGACTATACAAANTACGCATTTGCTTATCCAGAGGGGGTCTACAGTTTTGAAGGCGCGAAAAACCCAGTGGGAAGAGTCGTGACAGAAGGTTACATGGAGCAAACTGCCACCACCACAGTCACATTCTCTGCAACGAATCTCATTGGTCCCGATCTGACTCAGGTCAGTGGCGAGGAAGTGTTTACGATTACCGCACAGGCTGATTTCGGAGTCTCCGCGACAATTCTGGACTCTGAAAAGGTTCAAATTTGGCCAATCGCCACGGGTCGCATCCGTGGGCTTAACCCCTATAGATATTACGAAGAGGTGCCGCCTGTTTCAGTCAATCTCGAGAACCTGTATCCCGACAGCACTACGTATCTCAGGGTCTACCAAGGGCCTAGAGGAGAGTATCCGGGAAAAACAAGGACGGTAAACTCAAGCTACGTTATCATCGAGGACTCAATTCCACGAGACCGTGACCTTGTGGTCCGGGGTATAGACCAGTATTTCACGGAGGAAGGGCGCCATACTATCGAGCTACTGCATAGGACCCCATTCGGGACGGACCTTCTAGATTCCACCGAGGTCAATGTTGACCGCACCATTGAAATTAATGGTGGAGTTATCGACCAGGAGTAAAACAGTTGAGCCTCAGTCCTACCAACCAAGATGTGTGACATGAAAACAATAAGAACCGTAGTCTTATTGGCCGCCATGGGCCTTGGCGCCGTGGGTGCTGTTGAACCGGTCCGCTCTACGGCTGAAATTGTGAGGGCGGAGGAGGGTGTCAAGATACGCCCTCGGATGACACATGAGCAGCTCGCCAAGCTGCAGCGGCCTCGTGATCCAAATTTGAAGGAACGAAAGGTCAGGCTCGCCGATATCGCGCAGCCCAGAACCAAAGAAGTGAACCCGGAGGTATCTTCCACGCTGGCAAAGCGCCGGGAAAGCCTGGTGGCACGCTCAACAGTCATTAGTGGTGCCTCGAATTGGACGATTTTACCTCGGGGGGCGGTCTTGCTCACGCCTTCCCGCTTTAAGGCCCGTATTGACAGCGAGCGAAAGGGGAAACTGGTCTCATGGCAGGACTTCTATGCCAAGAACAGATCCTGGATCCGTCTGCTTCCCATAACTCTTGATCAAGCCACGGGTCGTTCTCCGTTGACGGAGGATTATCTTTCATCTCTGAAGCGGACCGGACTCCTTGTCGTAGCAGTTTGCGAGGGAGGACCAATTTCAGTTCGTCTTCCAGAAAAAGGGAAGGAAGCTCTTCAATTGTCCCGGCCCGTCAAAGCCGCCGAATGGAAAGCACCTTCAAGGCGATAGTGGCCCTATTCTGAACAGGGGCTTCAATCCTTGCCGCATCCTGCGGCACCTTAGCGCTGACCGAGTAAGGGACGACTTCGTTCACAAATAGCGGGGATCCTCCCGGGTCTGCCCTTGAATTCTCGGCTCCGCTTGCCGATACTATGGNTGTGGAAGAGGCCACTCTGCAACTGCAGCTTTCCTTCAGAGAGGGAGAGAAGCAGGAGGGGCGAAAGCAAAGACGGGCCACCGGGAGAGATCTTGAGCTAACTACCAGGGCCCGGAACATTAGTCTTGAGTTAGGGCTTCAGTCGCTTTCGACAAAGGTCACGGTAAGGTGGAACTCCAGAATGCGGTCAACAGCGGGACGGGCGACATGGCCTGACGCTGTGGTAGAATTGAATCCTGCCCTGCATGCTATATCGCACGAAGAAACAGAGCGGACATTTTTACACGAATTGGCGCATCTAGTGGCCTATGAGCGTGCAGGAAGGAGAAGAATAAGGCCCCATGGCCCGGAATGGCGCAGAGCGTGTTGTGAGCTGGGTATTCCTGGAGAGAAAGCAGGACACAACCTCCCTCTTCCTACGAGAACCATCCGGCGGAAATGGCGCTATTTCTGTCCGGGTTGCTGGGCTGTATCTGATCGAGTTCGGAGGATTAGGGGAACCTCAGCATGTTACACCTGCTGTCTTAAGCATAACGGCGGAAATTATGATGAGCGCTTTCGATTTGTAGAAAAGCGTATCTCCTGAGGTGCATCACTCTCCTGCCAGTTGTGGGAAGAGCTCGAGGACTGCCCGGGGAAAAGTTTTGGGCCAGCCCTCGTTGGAACAAGGAGGTCCCGAATTTGACCTTCCTGACTGAATGACCTGATAGAGGTCGTCAACAAGATCCCGGACAATTTCCGGATGTTTGTCCTGCAGGTTCGCGGTTTCTGCGGGATCTTTTTCCAGGTCGTATAATTGAATTGGAGGGAGCGACTTGTTCTGGAGAGCCTTGGGCGGCCTGGGGGCGGACCACCCACCCGAGCCGGGGCAGAGGCAGAGCTTCCATGGCCCTTTGCGGATGGCAAAGGAGCCATTAATCGAGTGATGAATGGTAAAGGGACGGGTCGGGGTTTGCAGGTCTGGGTTGTCGAGAGCTGCGAGGAATGAGAAGGAATCCTCGGCTGCATTCTGAGGAAACTGCCTTCCTCGAGCGCCGAGAATATCTGCTGCGGTTGCGAAAAAATCCGTGGTGCATACTGTCAGGTCGCAAGAGCTACCGGCTCCTACCCGTGCAGGCCACCGCACCAGAAAGGGAACCCGGTGGCCTCCTTCATAGATGTCGGCCTTGTGGCCGCGCCAGTCCCCGTTGGGCTTGTGCCCCTGAGAGACAAGTTTTGGAATCCCTGCAGCAGGGGAGCATCCATTGTCGGTGGTAAAGAGGAGGAAGGTATCTTTGGCCACCTTTTGCTCTGCCAGTTCCTGCATGACCTGGCCTACGACCCAGTCTGTTTCCATTACGAAGTCCCCATAATTTCCGAGGGAAGATCTCCCCCGCCATTTTTTTGAGGGGACAATTGGGGTGTGAGGGCTGGTCAAGGGTAGATAGAGAAAGAAAGGATTCTTGCTGGTAGCTGAAGCCTTGATGAAGGCTCGCGATTCGCGGGCAAAATCAATGAGGCAGTTCTTCGCTTCAAAATCGGGGGTAGCGGGCCCCTGTCGGTTCCACCCCTTGGTAACCGTCGGAAGTGCAGTTGCTCTATCATTACGCAGGTAGAGGTATGGGGCCATGTCGAGAGAGGCAGGGAAAAGGAAGTCATCGGTAAATCCCAGCTGCAGCGGGCCCTGTTGAGGGGGCTTAGAAAAATCTATGTTCCAGCAGGTGCCCTTGGTCGGGCCAGTGGTCGCCTTTGCGGGCTGTGCCAGCATGTGCCAGTTCAACCCCAGATGCCATTTTCCGACGACGCATGTGCGGTATTTACGATCCTTGAGAAAGCCGGCGATTGTTTTCCGCGCCGGATCCATTATCGAACGATCGGGTGGGAAAAGGACGCTTNTCTTCAGCCGGGAGCGCCAGTTGTATCGGCCNGTCAGGATNCCATATCGGGTTGGGGTGCATACGGAAGAGCTNGTATGAGCGTCGGTAAAGCGCATCCCTTCCGCTCGAAGCGTGTCAAGATNGGGAGTAGGGATCTTACCCCCNGCATGCGATACNTCGCCGTAGCCCATATCGTCAGCGAGAATGAAGACAAAATTCGGGCCAGCCTGGGCGATGGCGGCAGTGAGGAGAGAGGAAATAGAGGTGAGAAGAATAAGAGTTTTCATGGTTTCGTCAGCAGGGTCTTAAAGTTATTTGACGATCATCTCACCTTTCATCAGGACCCAATGGCCNGGGAAGGTGCAGAGATAAGGGTATGTGCCAGGTTTCTTTGGAGCAAGGAAGCGCAGGGTCTCGGAGGAGTGAGGTGCGAGCATCTTCGTTGAATACAAAATACGCTGGTCTTCAGGAATGAAGTCGTTTTTTGCTCCCTCCGGGCTCTTGGCCATCTCATTAGCCGCCAGTCCCACACTTTCGACGGGAGTTCCTTGCTGGAGAATCAGAAGGTTGTGGGGCGTTGCATCTGGATTTGTGAAGACCAGTTTAACAGCTTGCCCTGCTTCGACCTCGAATCGGTTACGGCTGAAGAGAAGCCTGCCGGAGATACAGCTGATTTTGATTTCTGCGAGTTTTTTCTGGGAGTCGAAGGCGGCTTCTCTTGCGTTAAGAGTGGAACTTCCTGCCTTTGTTTTGGAGTTAAGATTGAATGAGGCCATGAACTCTTCTACAGGGGGGTGCGAGCTCTCACTCCAGAAAGGAAGGAGCGATTCCGCCCCGAGGGCGGTCCTGATCGCATAGTCGAGATGTGCCTCTCTGGGTTGTTTTATGATGGCCAGCACTGCTTGGAATGCCTGCGGGGTGGCGATATAGGTGGAAGCAGTCACGGCTTCGAGACGAACAAGCGCATTAGCATCGTTCGCACTGCGCAGGAGATGATTGTCCCGTTCCCCTTTGGTTAATCCGCAGCCCTGATAGCGTAGTTGGCGGGTTGCAGCAGCGCGGGCATGGTGAAGGTCACACGCCAGAAGCTCGAGGAGCAGGTCGGGATCAGCGGCTCCTATTCCTCTATAGGTCCAGAGGGCTTCGATCTGATGATGACGGAAACGGTGCTCGTCGGGATCCAGTTTTTTTACCCATGAGGCAAGCTGCTTTTGAACCTCCCTCTTGGGCCTTTTCCGCAGCTCGCGTTTGGCCCAGTAACGGTAGCGGTATTCCTGGCGTTTCAGTAGCTCAAGAAGAGAAGGAATGGAGGCACCTGCGATCCGGGGCGGATCCTGCAGCTTCGCGCCCTTGGGGATAATGCGCCAGATGCGGCCTGATTTGCGATCACGCCTCGGATCTCTCAGCGAATATTGAGCATGCCCTTTTATGGGGTTATACCAGTCGCAGACGTACATTGCACCTCTGGGGCCAAAACGAACGTCTACCGGAATAAAGGAAAGGTTTGTCGAAAAAATGATATTGAACTGAAACTGTTCGCGGAAATGGTCACCGCTCTCTGTCCATCGGTGAAACTCAACTCGATTGGTCGGTTTATAGCGGACCTTCACGAACCCTCCCTGCATGTCCTCCGGCCACGAGGGAAAATCGACAAACTCCTGCCCGCAAACTCCCGAGTATGCCGGTATGCCATTGGCGCGAGGATGCTGCGCAGGGTAAGGAGCATTGGTAGCATGGAAGGCACTTGCAAAGATCGGATGACTGGCCACGTGCTGGCCCCAATCGTCAAAGGTAACGCCCCATGGATTGGTGTTAGGATATCCACCGAAAGCAGTGAGCTTATGGGTGCTGGGGCGAAACCGGAACCACGAGCTGTTTTTCGCCCTTACTGGGCCATATGCGGTCTCAATCTGCGAGTTATGAAAAATGGCCTCCCGGAACATAAGATCGCCATCCGGGGTCCATACGAAGTCGTGCAAAGCATGGTGGGAATCCTCACATCCGAAACCTGTGAGAACAATTTCCCGGTGGTCGGCTTTGTCATCGCCGTCGGTATCAGCAAGGTAAATGAGGTGAGGCTCCTCCGAGACGTAAACACCATTTCCCCCAAGAACGAAGGACAGGGGAATTTCCAGGTTATCCGCAAAGACCGTAGATTTGTCAGCCTTACCATCGCCATCGACATCTTCCAGAATGACAATTTTATCATCGGGTTTCTTTCCGGGATAGAGATGTGGATAGGTCGTTGAGCAGGAGACCCACAGCCTGCCACGAGCGTCCCAGCGCATCTGAATCGGGCAGGCTAGTTCTGGAAATTGCTCTTCCGAGGCGAAGCAATTCACTTCAAATCGTTCGTCTACCTGAAACGCGGCCAGCTCATTTTGGGGGGAAAGCCATTTATTGGCGCCACGGCCCTCGGTGGTTTTCTCCAGTGCCGGGAGATTCGAGTCGTCCACTGATCCATTTTCGCCTTGAGCGGTCTCCCAGATCGCCTCGTTGCGGTTTGCGACCATGAGGTCGAAGTTTCGCATAGCTGGAAGGAAATCGAGGTAGCCGTACCTCTTGTTACGCCCACCGGTATAGTAGAATGTATTGAGAGGTCGGTAGCGGTGGAAAAACTGATAGGCTTTGTCCACAACCAGATCACGAACAGCCTTATTTGTCTCTGGTGCAGTTTCGCCGAAAAGGTAGCGGTAAAGGGTCCGGGCCAGGAGCAACTGCCCAGCGCCGTTAAGTTGATTCCCATTGGTAGTCAAATCACGGTTTCGGTCTTCCATGGCCGAGGCAGTGGCGCCGAACACGTCAATGAATGCTACTGCTTGCCGGGAGGCGATATCCGCCATGGCGTCACTGTAGATTCGCAGGTTTTCATTGTTACGTTCAGCGGCCTTTATGCCGCTGAGGTCTTCATTGGCGACAGGGGAGATCACTATGATCCGAGCTCCGCTGTTTCCATTGAAGGCACGGGATTTGAGCTGAGAAAGAAATGCGTCGAACCGGGCTTTGAACGCGGGCAGACCATCTCTGCCTGCAAAGGACTCGTTGTAACCAAAGGCAGCAAATATTACATCGGTCTTGTAATAGGTCAGGTGCTGATCGAGGTCTCCGAAGTTTGCGGGTCTCGGCTGAAGATCGATCTCGTCTGCAGGCCAGCAAAAATTTCTGATGGTGAGCCTATGCTGGGGATAGCGTTGGTGAAGGAGAGTTTCGAAGAAACCGTGATGCCGAGCGTTATCCAGAACGCCACTTCCGATAAATGCGATTCGGTCACCTTTCGTGAGATTCAGGGGAAGAGAAGTAACCGAGGGTTGGGTCTGTCGCGCCCGGGGGGATGTTTTCAGGTTGATGTAATACTGGGATAAATCTGGAGATTTGCCGGGACTGCTGGCCGGCTTCTCTTTTTTCTTCTGGGCTGTAACCGGTAACAGGAGAAAGAGGCTTAATAGCAATAAAGTGAGAAAGCGCATAACGAGCGGAGATCCGAACAGGCTGACAAAGCCAGATATCGGATGGCGAGTCGAATTTGCGGAGATTGCCTTTTCTCGGTGCGCTGAAAGTCATAAACGAGAGGAGTGAGTAAGATAACTCGATCAGGAGCGGCATGTTTGTTCATTCTTATTGCTTCCGCCTTCCCGTCTGCTTTTGCAGGGGAGTGGGTTGATCTCTTTGATGGCAAGACCACCAAGGGCTGGACCCCCCGAAGCAAGGTTCTGCGTTTTGAGGCAAAGAATGGGATACTGGAACTGGAATCGAGGACCAACTGCTGGGTTGCTAATGATGTCGCTATGCGCGATTTCGAGGCGGAGCTAGAGGTTCTCCTTCCTGAAGATGCCCGAGAGGTGAATTTTAACTCCGGGTTCGCCTACCGTTGTTCGGGAGACACTGGAAAGCCAAAGGGGTATCAGTGTGAGATCGACCTTCAGAGGCCAGCGAGCATCTACGGCATTGGACTGGGAGGGTGGCTATATCCGGCGAAGGACCAAAACCAGGATTACCAGAATAAGGTCAAAGGGTTGCTCAAGGAAAGAGATTGGAACCATTTCCGGGTCGTGGCCCGGGGGTCTCTGGTGCGCACCTATCTAAATGGAAGTTTGATCGCAGAGCTATACGAGGATCGGCAGTTGGAAGGTTACTTTGGTATTCAGCATCACGGCAAGGGAGGGACAGTCCGCTTTCGCAATATCCGGGCGCGCAGGCTCGATCCAAATATTCTATGGATCACGGCGGAGGATATGAGTCCTTATCTTGGATGTTATGGTGATGAGTTCTCCACCACCCCGCATCTTGACCGATTTGCGGAGGAGAGCGTGCGTTATACTCGTGCTTTTGCGGTAGCCCCGGTCTGCTCTCCTTCGCGGGCATGCCTGATCACGGGAGTGCACACCGTCAGTCTGGGAGCCCACCAGATGCGGTCGGCTTTTCCAATCCCAGATCGAGTAAAGGCCTTTCCGGCCTATCTCCGAAGCGCGGGTTACTTCACGAGCAATAATGTGAAGACGGATTACAATAACGGAGCGGCCCAGCGGCTGATTACCGAGGCCTGGAATGAGTCGGGTGGTAAGGCTCACTGGCGCAGTGGCCAGCGCAGGAAAGACCAGGCGTTCTTTGCGGTGTTCAATGACATGACTACTCACCAGTCCCGGACGACGGTATGGCCCCACGAGGTTTTTATCCGTGAAATTCAGTCGAAGCTCACCAAGCAAGAGATTCATGACCCGGCGGCGGTTCCCCTGCCTCCATACTATCCGGATACGCCAGTGGTTAGGAAGGAATGGGCGCGGATGTATGACTGTGTGACCTTGATGGACAGAAACACGGGGCGACTCTTGAAAGAGCTCGAAGAGGATGGGCTCGCGGATAATACGATTGTCTTTTTCTACTCCGACCACGGGACTGGAATGCCGAGGGGAAAAAGAATGCTCTATGATTCGGGGATGCGGGTAGCCTTAATGGTACGCTTCCCGAGATGCTACCAGCACCTCGCTCCTTCTCTTCCGGGGACCGTCAATGGGGAGCTCGTCAGCTTTGTAGACTTTCCCACAACGGTTATGAATCTGGTGGGAATCGACAAAGCGGAATACATGCAGGGCCGGAGTTTCCTGGGCGGGAACCGTGATCCGGAGCCTGATTATATTTACGGGTGCAGGGATCGTGTTGATGAGGTTTTCGAATGTGGACGCTCGCTTCGTAGCAGGAAGTATCTCTATATTCGGAATTATCATCCCCATCTAAGCCACAATCAGCCCAGTGTCTTTTCCGACCTTGGACGGACCCGGCAGGAGATCACCCGCCTTGCCAGGGAGGACCCTAAAAAGCTGAACGAGGTGCAGATGGATTATGCGGGACCAGAAAAGCCGGCCGAGGCGTTTTACGACTGCGATGCAGATCCCCATAATCTGGTTAATTTACTGGAGGGGGTGTTGACTGTGGAGCAGCGAGCAGCGTTCCGAGCGCATCGCTTGGCCTATGAGTCTGAGCGCTTGAGATTGAGGGATCCCGGGGCGATCCCGGAAGACGAGATGTGGAGATGGGTAAGGGACGAGAAAACGTCCATGTATGATATCCTTCTCGGGAAGAGTGATCACAAGCCTGAACTCGCTGTGGCCTGGAGTGCTGCAGACCTTGTTGGCCGATCAGATTTCCAGACTGCTCTCAAGCTGCTGAAGTCAGCTAACCCCATTGAGCGTTACTGGGCGATTCTTGCTCTGAGGGCTGGAGGTTATGAGCACAGGGACAATCTTGTGGATTATCTGGAAGATATTTCAGCCTCGGTAAGGATTGAGGCCGCCGACTGGATGGCGTGGGGAGGGAGTGGCCAGAAAGCTGCCCTTGATCGCTTGGTAAAGGAACTAAACCATGAGGATTGGTGGGTGGCCCTGAGGGCCTGTAGGGCGATTGAGCTACTGGGCGAAAAGGCGCGTGGGGCCCTCCCCGCGATGAAAAAACTCTACTTGGAGAACCGGACTCAGAAAGGGGATGGGCCATTCTATCTCGCATTTTCTGCGGGAGCTTTTCTGGATGGGCTTGGAGAAAAAACTCAGCCCTGGGACTTTGCCCCGGGCGCTGGAGCCTTTACGCCGGAGCCTAAGAACAAGCAGGATCGGGACCGAGCCCGGATTGGGAAGTAATCCGGGATTTATTTCAAGGGATAGGATGAATTAACCCGGAAGGCCGGTAGTGGCTTCCCTGCAGCCCATCCCTCCGATGCCACCAGAGTTCCTGAGAGGGTCATTCTGCCTTTCGGACTGAAATCGGATCGGGTAGCGGTGATGAGATAGCTGCCATCTTTTTGACGGCGGACCTTCTGTGCTGGTTCCGAGGTGATCTGGCCGTCTTCGCTGAAGAAGTAAACCTCACCGGGATTCTTTGAGGCTCCTTCAGAAGGTCGAACCCGAATCACCACGGGGTTGTCATCCGGATTTGATTCAACGGAAACGTTCCAGAGTGAGCATTCCTGTGGAAGCGCCTCGCGCTCGCTTTTAATCGCAGCAGCCCATTTACGGTCATAGCTTGGTTCACGGGTACGATTCACTGGGAGTTTGAGAGAGCGAGTTGCAAACCCGGGGTGGCATTCCTTATGGCAGGCCATCCACGCCAGTTCTCCGGAGATTGTCACTGACGTGGTCAGAATTTTTTCAGGGGGGGTAATGACCACCAGCAGTAGGAGTTCGCGGCGGAATCCATGCGCGGGGTGGCCGGACATATCGACAATCTCCGGGGTGGGCCATGAGATCTCTCCGGCATGAAAACCCTTTGGGAGCTGCCATTCGACCGAGGTTGGTAGCCCAACGATACCCGGATACTTCCAGTAAGTGTGATAGTGCTTATCAGGAACAACATGGAGCCCTACCGTAAAGGGGGCTCCAGGTTGGATGGATTCCACTTCGGAAACAAACTGTATATCTGCACCCGCTCCCTCTACTGGCAGGGAGAGAAAAAAAATGGCGGTGAGGAAAATCAGTATCTTCATGAATGGAAGAGGGTCTGTTATTTCTCCCAATTAAATTTCCAGATGGGAGAAGGCGTGTGGGCTTGCTTGAAGATTTCTCGGACTCGGGCAACGACTTTAGAATTCTGACCAGCAAGATCACGGGTCTCCGCACGATCACCTTCAAGGTCATAGATCTCGATGGGCGCATTCTGCCCCTTCCGGTTAATCTGATTCTGAACGGCTTTCCACTTGCCGATGCGAGCTGCGCGCTTGCCCCCTCCCTCAAAGAATTCCCAGTAGAGGTATTCGTGTTGCTCCTGCGAGCCGCCCAGCAGTGTTGGAAGAAAGCTGATGCCATCCAGATCCTCAGGGGTTTCAGTCTCTGCCAGTTCACAGAAAGTAGGGAAGAGGTCCCAATGGGCTGAGATATGGTCGCTAGTTGACCCTGCTTTTACCTTCCCTGGCCAGCGAACAAGAAGGGGGCAGCGGACTCCCCCTTCATAAAGGTCACGCTTGAAACCTCTCAGGCCTCCGTTGGAATTGAAATAGTTCGGCATGTGGCCGCCCTCCTTGTGTGGGCCATTGTCTGAACTAAGAAGAATTATGGTGTTCTTATCGATCTGGTGCTTCTCCAGCGATTGGAGGACTCGACCGACTCCTTCGTCGAGGGCAGTCATCATCCCTGCAAACTGGGCGGCTGGATTTTTCGCAAATGGCTTGTTGTTGCCGTAACGCCCGACCTTGTTTTCAAATTCCGGAAATTTCTTTCGAAAAGGAGAAGCATATCTTTCTGGGACGTGCATGGCGGCGTGCGGGATCGTAACTGGAAGAAAACAAAAGAAGGGCTTGTCCTGCTGCCGATCGATCCACTCCACGGCCTTGTCCATGATGAGGTCATGAGCGTAAGTCTTTCCATCCAGTTCAATTTTGCGNAGGTCGTCGAANAGCCAGGTAGGATAATAGGTGTGAGCGTTNCGCTGGCAGTTGTAGCCGAAGAAGCNGTCGAAGCCCTGGTTGATCGGATCNCCTTCGGATCCCGGGTTTCCNAGGCCCCATTTNCCNAATGCGCCGGTGGCGTAGCCAGCCTTTTTAAGGGCNTCAGCCACNGTGAAGGTCTTGGCGGGTATGGGGAATTGCCCAACGGGNTTGATTTCCCGGTTTCCCCGGCTNGGNGTATGCCCGGTATGGAGACCGGACATGATGACGCTGCGAGTTGGTGCNCATACNGTTGAACCCGCATAGTGGTTCGTGAATTTCATGCCTTCACTGGCAAGNCGGTCGATATTCGGAGTCAGGAATTTCGTTTGCCCATNGCAGGAGAGGTCNCCGTAGCCTGCATCATCGAGCAGGATGTAAATAATATTAGGCTTAGGCTTTGCCGTAGACGTGGCGACCGNTGNTGCGAATGAGAGGCAGGTAATGAGAAGGNNGGNGAGAACAGGNTTCACGGNTANAGGTTANGATCGGTCNGGATCATTCATTCAGAGATTTTTTAGGCAAGAAGCAAAGAAGNGCTGNTTGCACAGCGTCTACTGGGNTGGNGCTTTTGGAAATGGCCCNCGAAATTGAGTATTNCTCANAGNGAAANTACCGGTTTCGGAACCGGATCTTATCTTGGTTNAGATTAACTCGANNACNAGACANGGGGAAGNCGCTCATTTCGGGTAGCGAGGNNNCCTTCNAGATCANCNGTGAGGGGCGCTACTTTATGCAAGANCGGAGNNAGNTTGTCCTCCGCGGNCAGGATGAATCTGAGCTCNTGGGCTAGGGCTGNGATGTTGAGGCAGCCTGGTCTCTAATCCGGAGTTCNTTAAGGNTNCGCCGAAGGTTGTTNAAAGATTGGTGAAAGTCCTGATCGCTCATNCCTTCNNAGTTCTCCACCCACTCCATAAGTTCCCCATCAAATTTCGCAGNTTCGGTTTTNAGCGANCGGTTTTTGGAAAGNTGNGNATTCATTCTCCAGAGGTTCTGAACCTGCATNAGAGCGATCAGGCGTTTTTCACGGGCACGCCCGGGAAACCCTTTCTCGGCATCGGCNCTGTCGCGGGCTATGCGCATTGACTCAGNACGCTCCTCCAGAAGGCGTTTTCGCTCCCCGGGGTCTGAGATATTGCTAATCGNCTCGGCGAATGCCTCTCTTGCCTCTGGGGTCTCAAATTCATCTCTNGAGCTCTCACGGAGGAGCTTCAAATCCCTGCGAGCTTGAACGGATACNGCAACCATTGCCTCCTTGCGCGAGGGCGNAGTTTNTTCCTGATNCGATTCAATCTTNCCTGTTGCAGNNCTCTGCACACTGGACTTGCGCGAGGTATTTCCCGATGAGCCATTGTCGGGCGAAGTNNTGGACNGAGGCGGTATTTCAATTNTNGATGAATTTCCANTTTCNCNNTTATCCGTTCCAGCAGGAAGGAGTTTGAGCCCGACGAGTGTTACGAGCAGAAGACCNGTGGCAATACNTCCNATNACCACCGGCTTGGAGNGGAATGAAGGAAGAGGCATTACNGGGGACGNATGAAAGAGGATTAAGTGGGGGCNANCCGTTGAGGTCTATTCCTCCCGGAGGCTCCAGCTTGGNAGCTTCATGAGCTCTCCCCCNTTGAGNGCTGATTCATGAGCAAGGATTCCGGTGCAAGTGATATTNGCGGANTCGACCGCATTTGGATAGGCGTCTTCACCGGTGACAACCATGTTGACAAACTGATGGGCNAGNTGTGGNTGCGATCCGCCGTGCCCGGCCCCCTGAGTGAAAGACAGGTGATCNTCTCCAGTNTCTCCTCCGTAGACTCCTCCGGTGGTAAAGGGAGCGACNTCATCAGGAAGTAAATGACCANAGTCGGGNGATTCGACTTCCTCAGGAATCTCAGGCTCTGGCTTCTTGGCGGTATGNACCACTAATGGNTTGCCNTCGATGAGAGGCCATTCAACCGATTTCTTTTCGCCGTAGACCTCGAAGGATTCNCTNTANTGGCGNGCAACATCAAAGAGGGATCGNTAGACAAATCCAGTCAGGTCGCTATTCCGAAACTTGATGTGGCAGCTNTCCACCGCGAAAGGAGAATTATAGCATTCGTGCATCTCCTCACGGATGGTGCCCGAAGGAAAGCAGGAGACATACTCGGCTTCACCCCTAGTNAGGCCAAGAACNGGNCCGACGCAGTGTGTAGCATAGTGCATCGGAGGCAGGCCNGGCCAGTATCCGGGCCATCCGTCCATATCCTGTTGATGGGAGGCCTTGAGAAACTGTACTTTGCCTAGTTCCCCGCTGTCATANAGCTCCTTCATGTAGAGAAACTCCCGGGCGTAGACCACGGTCTCCATCATCATGTATTTAAGNCCGTTTNCCTTTGAGAGGCGGACNATTTCCTCACATTCCTTCAGGCTGGTAGCCATTGGNACNGTGCAGGCTACGTGCTTCCCTGCTTCCAGCGCAGCGATCGCNTGNTCTCCGTGATTCGGAATCGGTGTGTTGATGTGAACCGCGGTGATATCAGGGTCCCGGAGGACGTCATCGTAGTCCTGGNANCGTTTNTCCACCCCATACTTGTCACCNANCTCGTTAAGGCTTTCCTCCGTGCGCTGGCAAATCGCATACATGTTTGCCTGNGGGTGACGCTGGTAGATGGGAATGAACTCGGCCCCGAATCCGAGTCCGACGATGGCTATGTTTACCTGGGACATACGTGCGCGTGTTGATTTTTGGTTGGGGGGAATCGAACAGGGAAGACTTGCCGGTGGCTAGAAAAAACGTGTTGTCACGGCCAGACGGTATCCCGGATGGGTGGCATGGTGAATGAAGGGGCTACTTCCTCCCTTCCATGAGTTGCCCCCTCACTAGGAGCGGCCATAAGCCACTGCGATAGGGCTCTCAGGGGCTAATGACCCTGCAGGAGGTGGAATCAATCGCGGCGGCAATCTTCTGGACGCTGGTCTGGAGGGGGTCAAACACTACGATGGCCTTCTGGCTTGCAGGACATACAGTTTCGATGGTGGTGACACCCGGCTCCTTACGGATCGCTGCCTCCACGTTGTCTGCCAAGGCCCGGGTATTGAGCCCTTCAACGGTAAAGGTCTTCTGCTCTCCTGTTATTCCGAAGCCGCAGCTGCGAACGATATTCCGCAGTTTTGCTTTGGTTATTTTCTCCGGGGCATACCTGATCCTTACATGGCCTGAGTCTGGAAAGGTGCTCCGTGGTAAGACCCCTTCGAGAGCGGAGAGAGCGGTGGTGATTCGGCTGGCTCCGCTTGGATCAATAACTCCTCGGAGGACCAGGACGACAGAGGTTCCATCACAGCACAGGTTGCTACAATTCGGGGGGCACTTGGTTGCCTCTCCGGCAAAGAGGGCGGCCCGGCCAGGAAGTTTGCAGAGGGGGCAGGGCTGGTTGGAACGCTTATTTTCCACAGTGGGAGAGATACCCTGCTTCCTCTCTTCCCCTTGGGAAAAATTCGTTATGAGAAGAAATAGGGATAAGAAGAAGAGTGCCTTCAAAACTAATGCTCGGTCCGTGTTCCGAGTTCAAGGTGCCTTTTTAAGCAGCTAAGCTCAAGCCTTTCCCCTGAGCCTGCAAGTAGAGGCTCGCTCGTATTGATCGCGAGCGTAATCGGCTAGGGCGCTAGTTGGATTGCCTTGATACGGAAGTAGCGGCTTGCAGGCTGGGGCGCAGGTAGGACCCATCGGTAGCGGACGCGCCCCCCGGGAAGGTATTCGTCGAATAAAGAACCCGAGGACACATCTTCCCAAGACTCCAGGTCATTACTGAATTCTATTGCGGGGATATTCACATTCTGGACTACGAGGCTGAAGGTCAGTAGCAATTCAGTTTCCCCGTCTGGAGTGGGATTGCAGGTAAAGAAATCAGATAGCAGGTTTTCCCGAACCCCCGACGCCCCGAGAAGGACCTCAACCAGTGAGGGGATACCATCGCCATCACGGTCATCATTTGGGTTGCCTGTAAAAGTGACCAAGTCATGGGTTCCGGGATTGCCATCGATGTCCCTGCTGCTGCGCCAGCTCGTGTAGGAGGAATGATCAGGATTGGAATGTGGATGGATGAGCACCAGGGAATAGCCATCACCATCCGCAGACTCTGCCCATGGAGGGTCATCTCCATAATCGAAATCAAGCAGGATACGGCCCTCAGAATCTATGAGAGTCATCCTCTCGCCGCTGTTGCTGAGGGCGCTTTCCATCTGGAATTCTCCGGCTACCGGAAGTCCGGGACCATGAACGGCCTCGAATGCGTTCTGATTGCGGACTACGAGAACTCTTTCGCCGGGTGCCAGGGTAGTACCAATCGGGAAGGTGAAGTCAATTCCCGTGGTAAAACGAATGAGCGCCAGGTCCAGGGCCGTGCTCGTGTTGGTGTTAAGTAGTTCGATGAACTCGGCTTCCGGGTCCCCGGTAGGGTTATACATGATTTCCGAGGCGGCGAGGTCGCCCGCCATGGGGGGCGCGCCCGTGACATAAAAGGCCTCGTTGAGGGCAGACCACTCTCCATTAGCAGAGCGGATGCGGGATCTAACATGACCTGTTTCTGTAAAAGAGAGAGGGCGGGAGAAGCGTCGCCCTGTGCCATCGATAGGATCGCTGCCATCAAGGGTGTAGAAAATCGTGCCAGATTCTCCGGTATCATTCGAAATAGTGAGGTAAAACCGGCCGCTTACCGGACCCCCGGGATGACTGAAAGTTGGGGGCCTGAAAAACTGCGAATCGATCCAATTTGTCCGAACCGAAAGGTAGTTACGCATTTCAGCTAATTCCGTGGACCATTCCTGCACGGTAGTTCCCTGCTGGGCAGCCATGGCGGAGGTGAACTTGCGCGCTTGCTCGTTGACGAGCTCTATCAGATTCGATGTGGAGAACGGGCCACGGCGTAGCTCATACCATCGGTCCACATACTCCCGGAGGAAACCGGGATCTTCGAAGAGGCGAGGATACCATAGACGGTCGTCCTGATAGAATAAATCCCCAGTAGCTTCTGTCCAGTAAGCGCCCAAGTTGTAATCCCATATCGGACCAATTCGAAGTTTGCGATCACGGGAGGAAACCCAAGGGAACAGGCTCAGGGCCATGCTGTCACCGTGCTTTGCGAGAACGTTCAGATGGAAGTAGTCGATGAAATCCCTAGTATCAAGATGACGCCGGTAGCCCTCCTCCGGATCAAGCCATCGAGTGTCGTCATATAATGCGTCCTCGAATTCCCTGAACCACGTCTCAATGGTGGCACGCTGCGTCTCATTAATTCGATACCCGTTGGGATTTTCGAAGTTGAGAAATCCGTTGTATTGGCTGGGAATATCATCGTCATTCTCGTTGTTGAGCTGGTTAGGAGAGGTCTGTAAGAATCGATCAGGCCCTGCAGTATGGAAAAACTGAGGGGTCATGGCCCCATTTTCTGCCGGAAAACCTCCGATAGGAATTGGATCCATACGATTGATGCTGAGCAGCCATCCCCCCGTGCTTCCATCCTCAGAGAGGGGCTCAAAGTCGATTCGATCGGCATCACGGGTGACCTTTTCGGCGAGGGCGTAAACGCCAATGCGGTCATCCGGAGTCAGGTCTCCTCCATCCTGGTTAATGAAGGTATCTACCAGCTGGTAACGTGTTCCGTAGCGCCCTGTAAGCCTGGAGAGTTCCCACGAAAAGGTGTTAGCGATGAGCTGGCGATCATACAGGGGGTGGGGATAATACATGATCCAGTCAGATTCTCCCGGGAGCCCAAGCGGGGTAGTGTTCTTGTCTGAATCATATTCATCCCAAGTTTCCACTGAGTATGGTTTTGGGTTCCAGGTGGAAGAGAACGAGCCACGAACTCTTATTCCGATTCTCTCGGTGAGATCGTGAATTCCTGTGATTGACGCCGTTCCTGATTCCGGATCGATGTCGATCAGGTGGAGGCAGGCGGGTTGGCGTGGTAGTTGCTGGAGACCAGCAGAAGTCTGCGTGTCGAAGGACCATCCGCGGTTGGGGATTTCCCCGCCTCCGAAGTTCTCGATAATCGCGATTGGAAGTGGAGAAGTATAGGTTTCCAGTCCGCCCGAAAGTCGCACGTAGCTCTTCGTCTGCGGTTTCGAGGTGGTCCCTCCCCAGATTACACTTGCGCGTATCGGCGTTGAAGAGCTCACCTGAACTGGTACGGTATATGGAGTTCCATTCTCAGATGTAGGAAGGGACCCGTCGGTCGTATATACGATTACCCCTGGGTCTTCGCTACTCATGGTCACTTCGAAAGGATCGACAAAGGTGCCTTCTCTAGGAAGCAGGTCTGGTTGGGACGGTTGATTGGGTATGCAGTTGTAAGCGCCGACCAGATTAACCGAGACGGTCGGACGCAGAGGATCATTGGTCGAGAGTTCAAGGCGTGAAAAGTGGCATCCAGTCACCGAAGGTAATGTGATGATAAGGTTGCCGATCTCTCTGGGTGGAATTTCCAGGGAGCCAGCGCTAATCTCGAAGGGAGGCGCCGAGAGGGGGCTCTCAATGATCAGGGGTTGGTTCCCGGTGTTCTCAATCTCAAGGCTGCGCGGGGGGATCGGTTCTCCGGAAGGGGTATTTCCAAAGTCTACGAGGGGACGAAGAAATATGGTTGGATCGGGCCCGGCGGGAGGTTCCGCAATGAATTTGATCTCGCCGAGCCCAACGCGCTCCCCGCCGATTCCCCGGGAGGCATAGTGATTGTCGGTAATTGTGATTCTGACCGCATTGGCCTGGAACCTGCGGCTCAGCGGAATGGCTTCATTCTCCTGAGCCGTTTGTTGATGGGCGACCTTTTCAAGGCCGGACCAGGTCGCGCCGCTGTTGGAGGAGAACTCGAGGGTAAAGGCACTGGCCTCGGAGTTATTGGGAGAGGTGTAATAGAATCCCCAGACAACGAGATGAGTGATCTGATAGACCTCAGGGAGCACAAAGGTGAGCACTGGATCAGGAGTGCGCCCGGCAAAATAATCACGAACTCCGCGAGGCGCTGTGGTGGCCCAAGCCCGGGATGGGCTGGCCGAGTCGTGTTGGGCAGCCCTGTAAGTCTCGAGGGTAGGTGCCGGAGATAAGCCGCTATTATTGATCAGGTTGGCGGCAGGGAATAGATCGGTAGCGGAGGAATCGGAGGTTACCGCCACTGGTGTGATAAGAAATTGCTCAGCTCCTCTCACGACAACCGCAGGCAGAACAACCATCAGGAAAGCAACCGCCAGAGCTGAGATTCGATTTTTATGCAGGGAAAATGTGGAGTCAGAGGGACCCATGAGGGGGCGGTTCCTTTCCGAGAGCGGACGAATTCAAAACACGGAGTGCTACCAGTCTAGGCAGTGTGGGGACCCGGGCAAGGTGGAAACCTTCGTCCCAAACCGAGGTAGCATGAGGGATTGCCGAAGCTCCTCCGGCAACTGAACCCATAAGGGTTAACCAGAAGCTTTCCCGCCCTCGAACTCAGGATTCTTTTTTCGCGGTATTGCTGCCTTGGTTTGTTTGCGCCACGACTTCATCAAACTGTGAAGTTCATCCCGTATTTGTGGGTTTTCAGCAGATCTGTTTTTTTTCTCCGAGGGATCTTCTTGGAGATTGTAGAGCTCCAGAGCGCCATCCTCGAAATATTCGATCAACTTCCATTCGCCATGCCTGACGACCCCGCATGGAGTGGTACGGAAGTTTTGGAAAGGCGAGCCCAGATCCTTGCCGTAGCCCTGCAGGTAGGCTGGGAAATGCCAGAACAAGGAGCGGTCGGGGATAGGGTTTCCCTGCAAGAGCGGACTTAGATCGACTCCGTCCAGCTTCTCGGGGGGATCTGCTTTGCCTATTGCTGCGAAGGTTGGTAGCAGGTCGATCTGGTGGATCGGTGTCTCGAGACGGGAGGAGGCCTTGATCTTGCCGGGCCACCGTATCAGGAAGGGTTCCCTGATACCCCCCTCGTAGAACATCCCCTTTGACCCCCTCAGGGGCTTCGCGTTGGAAAATGCTCCATGGGGGCCATTGTCCGAGGTGAAGACCACAACTGTATCCTCCGCAATTTCAAGTTTATCCAGCAGGTCGAGGATCTTTCCGACTCCGAGGTCCATCGCCTCGATCATGGCGGCATACTTGGCATTGCGATGATGGGTGCCTGATCTCCCTTCATATTTGGCGGTTAGATCTTGGCGAGCCTGAATAGGGGTATGCACAGAGTAGAGCGGGAAATATACGAAGAAGGGGTTGTCTTTTTTATGGGCCAGGTTGATCCAGCTGCAGATTTCTTGAGCAAGCCGGGCAGGAAGGTGCTCTCCTTTTGGTCCGTCTTTCAAATTGGGGTTTCTATAGGGAGAGAAGTAAGACTTCGGAGCTCCCCACTGGAGCCCGCCAAAATTGGTATCGAAGCCATATGGGATTGGGTCTTTGGAGAGGTGCCATTTGCCAGCGACGGCTGTCTGATAACCGGCTTTTTTGAGCACCTGCGCCATCGTCGGCAAGGTTCTCGTAAGAACAGTTTGATTGGTGACTGGAATGAGCCGACGATGGGCGGCTTTCCCACGGTCCGAATTACCAACCGTAAAAACACCGTGTCTTGGAGTGTAGAGGCCGGTCATCAGTGATGCCCGCGATGGAGCGCAATTGGCTGCGGCCGCGTAGGCGTGCGTAAAGGTCATTCCCTCGCTCGCCAGGCGATCTATGTTGGGAGTGCGATAGTAATCTGATCCCTGGCAGGAAAGGTCGGTGTAACCGAGATCGTCAGCATAAAGCAGGATGATATTCGGAGGGGAACTCTCTCCGTATAAAGTTGGTAGAGAGAGAAGGAGAAAGGCGAAGAGAAAGGCAGGGATGGAGAGTCTGGGCATGGTTCTCGGTGCTTGGTTCTGATGATCTGTGGGTGATTGTGAAAGGGGGGAATCTACTCGATCCGGATAATATGTGAGGCATCGTAAGTTCGACCGTACATGTCCTCGGTCTGGACCCAGAGCCGGTGAACACCCTGAAGATCCTTGAGCGGGAGACTCGCCTTCCAAAGATGGTGTGACGGCACGGCGCCAGGCAGGGTAATACCTTCCAGTTTGTCGCGACGGCTATCCTCCCGCTTCTTCAGGGTAAGAAAGTCCGGGTCGGGTTCCACGCTTTTGAGAAGGGTGATCCATTGGCCATTTTCCCCGAGGCGCATCCGAACCTTGGAGTGGCGAGAGCCATTGAAGACATTGGCGTAGACGGTGACCTTTTCGGTTCCTCCCTTGACCACGGAGGGGGCTTCGATGCGGAGTTGGTAATCAGCCGGACGCCGGCTGGCCTTGAAATCGACCACTGCCTGATTTCCATCAAAGGTGATGGTGGAGTAGCCGCGGGGGGCGCCGTCCCTTCCTAGCGAATGGGGAATGCCGAGTTCGTCCGGTTCCCCCCGCCACCAACTTCCGCAGACTGTAACATTTACGACATGGTGGTGTGGCTTCTTTCCCTTCCAGCCGTCCTTCTCGTCGAGGAACATGTGGGCGTGCCAGTGGGTGTGGCCCGAGATGGACATGGTATAGGGACGCTTTTCAATCAGACGGAACAGGCGGTCACGTTCCGGGCTGGGAGTGAGGGGTGACTCCGAGGTCTTGAGCGGAATGTGCATCATCAGCATAAGCAGTTCATTTTCTGGAAGATGGGGGAGCAGGTTCTCGAGAAAGGTCAATTGCTCCTCGCCGAGCTCTCCCGTGTAGCCACCAGTTCCTCCTGATTTCTTTGAGCCACCCCACATCACGTTATCTAGGACAACGAAATTTACTGGTCCCCACGTAAAGGCGTGGTAGGGAGGGCCATAGACTCGCTCAAAGGTTTCGTCCGAGGTCCTGTCATCAGGAGCATCAAAATTGAGGTCGTGGTTACCAATGACGTTCCACCATGGCACGCCTACGAGTGCTACAATGCTGTTGTGTGTTTCAAACAGAGAGAGATCATCAAAGAGAATGTCTCCAAGGGTCACCCCAAATTCGGCATCCGTTCCGATCAATTCCTGAATGGTATCGCGCGCCATGAAGTCGAGTTCCTTGGTATTGCGTGACTGGGTATCGCCGAAGAAGTGGGCCTTGAACTTGAAGGGTTCGTCCTGACGGGTCAGGGGAAAGTCAATCGAGGCGGGCAGGGGGCCGGTTGGCTTTACGCCGGGAAACTTACTTTGTGGTGAGCCCTTGGGTTTGTGCAGGTAGTAGAAACGGGGGAGTTGTTGGTCGCTGACAGGCGGCATCCAGCCTCGTGGCTTGATGACGGAAAAGATGCAGTCGTCGCGGACGGGCAGTGTCCAGCGCCCCATCGGGTCAGTGGGGACTACCTCCCGCTGATTGGAAACAAGGACGTTGGGCAGGCCCGGTTCTCCCGGATCTCGTTTTCCGTTACGATTGCGGTCGTCATANACGAATCCACTCGCATTTNGGGTGTCCNGGGCCGAGNTCGGGAGGGAGAGAAGGATGANGACAAGAGAGNTGAGNAATAGCTGAGGATNTTTCATATTTGNTCGNCAGGTGGGACGAGACAGCAGGAGNGAGGNNAGACCAGTTNGAAGGTCTGCTCCGAGAGTGAATCAGGTCTGGTCATGGGCCACAGGGAAAACTTCATTATCTGCCGAAGAATTTCTGCCGGGCATGGGGATCTCCGGAGATGATGCCGGGTGTTGCCCCGGGTGTATTCGCGGGTCGAGGCTTGCCCCTCTTCATATCCTTGAGAGTATTGTGCCATGCAGCAGCGGCGACTGGGGACAAGTGGGATCGTGGTAAGCGAGATCTGCATGGGAACCATGACCTTCGGGACTCAGGCCGGGAAGGAGATGTCGTTCCGAATCATGGACCGGTCCCTTGAAGAGGGGATTGATTTCTACGATTGTGCGGAACTCTATCCTGTTCCCCCAACTCCTGAACTGGTGGGTCTGAGCGAGTCCTGGGTTGGGGAGTGGTTGGCGACCAAGCCACGCGATGGGGTCATTATTGCAACAAAAGTGGCGGGGGCGGCCCATGGCTGGTTCAATCCTCCGGTCCGAAGTGACAAGGCGGCCCTGGACCGTAACCATATCCGCAAGGCGGTGGAAGGAAGCCTGCGGCGCCTTCGAACGGACTACATCGATCTCTATCAGGTGCATTGGCCCGACCATGGCATGCGACCAGAGGATACCTTGGAAGCTCTCGATGAACTAGTTCAGGAGGGCAAGGTGCGGGCGATCGGAGTGAGCAATGAAGACAGTTACGGCCTGATGAAGTCTCTCTGGACGAGTGACGCTCATGGGCTGGCACGCTATGACACGATCCAGAATAATTTTTCGCTGAACAATCGGCGTTTTGAGGACGAGCTTTCAGAGGTGAGTCGGAAGGAGAAAGTGAGTCTTCTTCCTTACAGCCCCCTTGCCGGTGGCGTTCTGAGTGGAAAATATAACAGGGAACAGCTACCCGAAGGGGCGCGGTTCACACAATATATGACATCCACCGCGCCGAGGCAGCGTGCGATGGCAGAGCGTTTTGCCAACGAACGCTGCCTGGCTTCTACGGCTCGTTTCATTGCGATTGCAGAGGAGGCAGGTCTCCATCCGGTCACGATGGCCATTGCATGGAGTAAACAGCATGATTTTGTCGCGTCCACGATTGCTGGAGCTACAAATGAAGATCAGCTCGGCGTAATTTTTGATGCTGCTGGACTGATTCTCGAGCAAGAGATACTCGACCGCATTGATGAGGTGAGCCGCGAGATACCCTATCCGATGGGCTGAGGGTGATGTGCTCGTAGCCGGTTTTGCTTCTTGCGCGTTTGGAGGCGCCCGTCTTTGCTTATTACTCCACCGACTGATGAGCGAAGAAGCGAAACCAGCGGAGTCGACAAAGGACCCCCTCCTTAGCCTTGACTCTCTTGATCTCGGGCCCGCATGGGCCAGAGGAGAGCCTGAGCGTAAAGGCGGTGGAGAGTCAGAGGGTAAACGCAATAAGGGGAAGTCGGGGGGTCGGCGAACGGATAGAAGAGGGGATGGTAGAGGCAAGGGCCCGCAGGATCGTGGCCAGAGGAGTGGTCGGCGCGGTGACAGGAGGGAAGAGTCAGGTCGTCGGGATGGTCGCGGAGAGGGCAGGCAGAAATTTCAACGGGACAGAAGAGGCCGCCGTGATGATGACCGGCGGGGCCACCGTGCTCAGGAGGAGATTGCACCTCCGGAGGGTTTTACTGCAGGAGTTATGCCCGTCGAAGAGGGGCTGGATGGATTGGCCAAGGAAATCATGGCCGGAGGTCGAACGTATTCGGTGTTTGATCTTTCGAAGCTCGTCCTGGGTTCCCGGGAGCGCTTCAATGTGACGTTTCAGAGTGGCAAGGAGGACTGTGGGCTCATCCGGTGCAAGAAAGATGGATCACTGTGGTTAACACGGGAGGAGGCGATCCGACATTTCTGGCAAGCTGAATGGAGAAGCGACTTCTATGAGGAGGTAACCTCCGAGGCTGATCCTCCCAAGGGTAATTTTCAGGCGATCGGTCGATGCGGAATCAGTGGCGAGTTGCTGGGCCCTCCTAACTATCATGGATACCAAACCGCGGTTCTTCAGCTTCATCGCGAGCGTTTTGGCAACATGTCTCTTGATGCCTTTAAGAGGAAAATAAAAATGGAGCATGGAGAAGAGGTCGTGGCTGAGTGGATGGAGAAAATGGCGAAAAGAACCGCCTACCGGCCCACCGGGGGAACTAGTGGGGGGGCTGATGGTCTCCCCATTCCGGTAGAGACAGAGACTGCGGAGACTGCTTCTACGCCAGAGCTTCCTGCGGAGCAGAAGACTCCTTGTCTGGAGGACCCAAGAGAAGTGGAGAAACATTTTGTTCAACACCATTTTGAAGAGGCTTTTCAAGAAGCCGGTCGGGCTTGGGTCGGTGGAAATATCCGAGGCAACTTGTTGTCCCCGGGATTGCTGACCCTTTTAAAGCATACAGTGGCAGAGGAGCGGCGATATCCCGGTAAATTGACACCTATTCTGTGTCGCCAGCTTTCCGGGCGTCATGTGGCAGTCTTTAAATGGAAGCGGAAATTGAAGGCGGGACCCTCACGTCCCCATCCAGTTCCAGAAGAGATTGCCATTGCAGACCGTCCTCTGGCGCTGCTCAACTGGGCCACAACACACTCGGGGCGCAAGTTGGACCTCCTCTGGAAGGACGTTCTCCCGGAGGTGATCAGTGATAAAGATAAGGCCGACTGGTATCATGATCTGCATTGGTTGCTGAATCAGGGCTATGTGCTTCTGATGGCGGACAGCACCATCCACCGGGCCAAAAAGGCGTCTAGGGAAGGTGTCGCAGAGCTCGAGAGTTCCGGTTCGGTAGAAGAATCTGGGAAGCGCAGGAAAAGCAAAGCCTCAGATTCCCCGAGCGAGAAGGATTCCCGGATGACCCCGAAAGATACTCCCGAGGTTGAAATCAAGGAGGTTGGAGGCAGCGCTGGGCTCGATCATGAGGGTGTGCGGAAGCCGGGCACAGACAAGCAGGTAGAGGAAAATGTTGAAGTTGAAGGGGCGAGCCCCGGAAGTTCGCCCCCAGATGAGGTTGAGATTCAAATCCCGGATGAGCCAGAGTTGCCCACCTAAAAGGATAGAAATTGCCCATCAGGATGTTGTTTTCGCTTACTAGTTGACGGTGATCGTCAGGGTGAGTCACCCTTCTGGCCGAAATTGTGAGTTGCCCGCCTCCACATCCTGATGGCTGGTTTGGCCGGGAGAAGACTAAACCGGTGGACCTGAACCTCGTAGAGAGCAAGCCGATCAAATCGTGCGAGGCTCGACCTTTCCCCTTCTGGCTCTCGTCGCTCATCGCCTCGGTGGCTCTCGGTCTTGTGACGGTGGGGCTGCATGCGTGGATCCTTCCTGCCATTCTGGTGGAACCTGAATTTGACGCTCCTGTTATCGGAATCACGCGCCTGCTGGACAAAAAAAAGGCAGTTGAGGAGGTCGTGCCTGAGAGTCTCCCTCTAACGAGAATTCCTCCAGTCGCGCCCCAGCTCATGGTTCCAATTCCGGTTCCAGCTGTGCGGACAGAGGTTCCCCGTGGGCCTGAGCTATCGCAGGATCAGGTCGAGCCCTATGACCCCGGTCTTTTAGTGGAGCTTGATCCGGAGGGTTCGAATCCACTCGGGAAGAAAGTTGCGGAACCTCCCAAACCTAAGTCAAAGCCCAAATCTCGAAGCCTGCCTCGCCCTGTAACTGACGCGATTCCGGTCAAGGGACCCTCGCATCCCGCGCGGGTCCTGCGACGCTACGAGCCGGACTACCCGCGAAGTGCCCGGCGAGACAAGGTGGAGGGCCGGGTCATCCTCGATGTTCAAATTGGCAGCCGGGGACGGGTCGGTTCTGTTCGAGTGCTTAGCTCCTCCGGGAGTCCCGTGCTTGATTCCACCGCGATCGCAGCTGTGAAGCGCTGGTCGTTTACTCCAGCCCGGAAGGGCGGTAAGCCGGTAAGTTCGCAGGTGCATGTTCCCTTCCGGTTTTCCCTGCAGTGAAGTAGTCAGAGATCGGCGGCTTCAAGCTTGGCACGCATTTTGTCAACTTCGTCGGAAAGTTGAGACCACTCACTGTAGGCTTTTTCAAGCTGGCTGCCAACAGCCTGGAAGGCTTCGCTGGTCTTTCGCAGTTCCTCGGTATCACTTGCCACCTCAGGCTTGGACATGTGCTCGGTGAGCGTTTCCTTGGCAGACTCGAATTCCGTTATGGCGGACTCTAATTTTTCAAGGCGCTGCTCGAGTGGCTTGAGAACGAGGTTTCGTTGCTGGCGGACCTTTGCCTCCCGTCGCCGTTCCTCTTTCCTCGTAAGGGAGCCCTCTCTCGTCGTTGAGCTGACTCCGGCTCTGGTGTTTGCGGTGCCGGGATTGCTGCTACGACGCTCACCCTCTGCCACCTTATCGAGGTAATAGCTCAAGTTTCCATGGTAGAGCCTTGGCTGTTCACCTTGCCGGAACTCAAGGGTACGCTCCACTACCGGATCCAGAAAGGAGCGATTGTGAGATACAATGATGATGGTGCCGGGATATTGATTGAGAGCGTTCTGCAGGACGTCCTGTGACTGCATGTCGAGATGGTTGGTAGGCTCGTCAAGAATTAGGAAGTTGGCAGGGCGGACCAACATCTGAACGAGTGCTACGCGAGAGCGTTCACCACCCGAGAGAACCCCGACCTGTTTGAAAACATCGTCTCCCCGGAAGAGGAAGCATCCGAGAAGGTTGCGGACATGGGNCATGTTTTCCCTGCTTGCGGCGGCCTCCACGGTCTGGAGGACGGTTTGTCCAGGGTCCAGCTCGTCGGCATGCGTCTGCGAAAAAAAGGAGGGAAGGACTTTCGATCCCAACTCGAGGCAGCCATCAGCAGGAGATTCCTTTCCGGTTATCATCCGGCAAAACGTGGATTTCCCGGCCCCATTTGGGCCAACAACTGCAATTTTCTGGCTTCTGGTTATCTCAAAGTCAAAGCCCTCGAAGACGGTGAGACTGCCGTAGCGTTGGGCTCCTCCTTCGATCTTAGCCACGCAATGGGCACTTGGGGGAGGAGGAGGAAAGGTAAAGTTCATGGCACCCTCTTCCTCCTCGAGTTCAATTCGCTCCATTTTCTCGAGTTGCTTGATACGACTCTGAACTTGGGANGCCTTTGTGCTCTTGGCTCGGAAACGATTGATCCATCGCTCGGTCTTTTCGATCTCCCGCTGTTGCGCCCGGTATTGTTTCTCCAGAATTTCCCGGCGAAGGGCGGATTCCTTTACGAAGAAGGAGTAATTGCCGGCATACTCAGCAGCCTGTCCACGCTCGAATGCGATAGTTCGTGTTGTCAGTTCATCAAGAAGGGAGCGGTCATGTGAAATGATTGCGATCGTTCCCTTGTAGTCCCGAAGGAAAGATTCCATCCAGCGCTGCGCGTCCACGTCGAGATGGTTGGTAGGCTCATCGAGAAGGAGAGCATCGGGCGCCTGCAGAAAGAGTTTGGCCATTGCGATTCGCATCTGCCAGCCACCCGAAAACTCCCCACAGTCGCGGATGAAGTCATCTCGCTGGAACCCAAGCCCACCAAGGACGGATTCTATTCGTGGTTTGATCCTGCTGGGATCAAAGTGCTCTAGTCTGAGTTCCAGCTCCCCGATTTTCTGCAAGAGCTCGGAGTAGGCGGAAGCACCAGGATCCAGATGTTCGAGTTGTGCGGAGCTCTGTTCGATGTCGTGTTGTAGCTGTCTGGCCTCCGCGAATGCCGATTCGGCCTCTTCCCAGAGAGAATGCCCGGATAGGTGGATTCCGTCCTGCGGTAAATAACCGGTTCGATGCCCCTTGGGGCGGGTGATCTGGCCCGCATTGGGCTCGATCACCCCGGCGAGACATTTCATCAGAGTGGATTTGCCAGCCCCATTGGGTCCAGCAAAGGAAATCCTGTCCTCCTTGGCTAAGACGAAAGAGAGCCCGTCAAACAGGACGCGGGCTCCGACCTCGACGCGGAGTTGCTGAATGGCCAGCACGGCGCGGAGGTTGCGTGATTGTCAGCTGGGGGCAAGGATTTTGAATGCACGCGAGGAGAGAAAAGCCTTTTGGACTGCAGACTGCTTACAGCAGAGAGGACAACCCTTCGGGCGATATTTTGGCCTCAAACCCAAAAATTTAACCGGTTTTNGTCAAATCTACTCGAACCATCAGTTGACGCCGGAGAGAATTGGAAATCTATTGTCAACAGAATCGAGCGTCCGCGGCGCTTGGCTTAGGCAGGCTGTAGCCTGCGCACCGCAGAAACAGCACCTCACCATCAGAATGAAGATCAATTTTAAATCTCTGCTTGCTCCTTCGCTAGCGGCTCTTCTTGTCGTTGGGCACTCGAATCCATCCGCCGCTCAGGAAATGAAGGTGGCTCCTCTGGTGGACGGACTGGGAGATCTCCGGAAGCTGAGCAAGAAGTTAGTCGCGCTCTCCGGTCCAAGTGCGGCGGCNACGGTTTCTCTCGTTTCCACCGGTGGTGGTGGGGCAGGAAGTGGTGTGATCGTCAATGAAGAGGGGTTGGTCCTGACCGCGGCTCATGTGGTAGCGGCACTCTCCGACGATGTAATCGTCATATTTCCGGATGGNAAAAGGGTGAAGGCGGAAAAGCTCGGTGGGGATTATGACAGAGATGCTGCGATGGTTCGGATTACAGAAGAGGGGACNTACCCTTTCGTCAAGGTAGGGAAAAGCAAGGANCTCATGCGCAACGAGTGGTGTGTTGCCTTTGGGCACCCCGGAGGATTTGATTCCATGCGAACTCCGCCGGTTCGCCTCGGTCGGGTGCTAGGGAACGGGCAGTTTGTCACTACGGACTGCGCGGTGGTCGGAGGGGACTCCGGAGGGCCTCTGTTTGACCTGAAGGGAGAGGTCATAGGTATCCATTCCAATATCGGCTCGACTCTCAGTGAAAACAGGCATGTGCCCATTGGAGTATTCCTCGGAAGTTGGGACGAAATGATTGCAGGGAAGCGGACTGGTGCACGTTTCGCAGGGGGAGAGCAACAGGTCGATCCCAATCGGCCGGTCCTCGGGATCAATTTATCCGGCCCGGCGGAGGATGGNGGNGTNTCTCTTGAAGGAGTGATGNAAAACTCACCAGCGGAGAAAGCTGGATTACAGGCCGGGGATGTNGTTGCAGAAATTAACGGAGNNGCCGTCGATAGCCCNGAGCAATTGATTCAAGTCGTTGGAGAATATGATTCCGGTGAGACTCTGAAGATTGCCTACCGGAGAGGGGATCAGAACAAAGAGGTCGAGGTAAAGCTGGCGCGTCTNGGTGACCTTCTCGGGACTCCGCCTNGAGAGTCTGAAGNGGAAGAGTCTGAAGNGGAAGAGTCTGAAGNGGAAGAGTCTGAAGNGGAAGAGTCTGAAGAGGAAGGTGAAGCCGGAGCCCGACTTGACCTTGAAAAGCTTCTTAGGGAATCACTGCGCCGGGGCAATCTCGATCTGGACGAGGAAGACTTGGAAAAGCTCGGGGGGATGGCCGAGCTCGAGCGGGCCCTGCGGCAGATGGCAGATTCAATCGGCCCGGAAGCTCTCCGCGACATGCTCGAGATGGAAATTCAGAGTGGTCCAGACGACTTTTTTGCATCTGCGATGAAGTCTCTTCAACCGGTAACAAGCAAAGCTGCGCGATCGGTCGTGATAGTAGAGGTTGATGGGAAAATGGCCGCTCTTGGAACGGTTGTTTCTGACAAGGGGCATATCCTGACCAAGAACGCCGAAACTCTTGAAGGTGAAGTGTCCCGGCCCGGGGCGAACGGGCGGATATCTCTTAAGCTTGTTAAGAGGTTTCCAAAGCGTGATCTCGCGTTATTCCAAGGAGCCGGGGATGGGCTTGAGTCGGTGCGGTGGGCCGGCAAGAAGAAGTCTCCCATTGGAACACTTCTGACCTCGCCAGATCCAGATGGAGAGCCTCTTGGCATTGGCTTGGTCAGTGTGCTGCCGCGTGCTTTTGGCGAGATTGGATTCCTTGGAATTCAGGCCGGAGAGGGTGAGGGCGGAGTAGCGATTGTTCGAATTGTCAATGGTAGTCCGGCAGAAGAAGCGGGCTTGCAGGCAGACGATGTGATCACGCATGTCGACGGGATAGCCCTCGAGGACCCATTTGCCTTTGGAAGTAAGATCCGGACATATCGCGCGGGGGACAAAGTAGAATTTACCTACCTAAGAGGGGGTACTGTAGACAAGGTCAGGGTCAAGCTTGCCGCCCGTCCACAGGAGCAGAGTTCTGACAGATTTAGAAGAATGAACGAGATGAGTGGTCCCTTGTCGGAGAGGTTATCGGGCTTTCCGCTGGCTCTGCAGCACGACATGCCAATTTCCCCTATGGTCTGCGGAGGTCCCTTATTGGACCTCCAAGGTCGCTGTATTGGAATTAACGTCTCCCGCGCTGGTCGCGTGAAGACCTTGGCCATTCCCGCCACGGATATTCGCAAGCTACTTTCTTCGGTGGACGAATTGAATCCCAATAAATCCTCCGAACCGCCAGTGGCAGAAAAGCACTCTGATCCTGTCCCATCCGATCAGGAGAGCGAACGGGACAAGGAGTTGGACTTGGTTCTTGAGGAACTTCGGAGGGTGGAGGGGCAACTACAGCAGCTCGAGAAAAGGCTGGAGCTCCTGAGGAAATAGGAAGATTTTGGTCGCGTCCTAGCCCATCACTGAATTCCAATCAGCGATTCGGGATTGCTGCGCCTCAAAGAGGCCATCGGTCGAATCGTGAACGGTCACGGAATCAATAGTAATATCTTCGGAGGGGCGATCGCCCGGGCCTGTAGGGGCAGTTGCGATCGTATCGACAACATCTTGTCCTCCCGTGACCTCACCAAAGACAGTGTGTTTCCCGTCGAGGAACTGGGTCGCCTTGTGAGTGATGAAAAACTGGCTTCCATTGGTGTTTGGCCCGGCGTTGGCCATGGACAGTTTTCCGGGACCGTCATGGCTGCGATGGGGCAGACACTCGTTCTCAAATTGGTAGCCTGGGTTACCCCGGCCCGACCCTTCGGGACATCCACCCTGAATCATGAAGCCTGAGATCACCCGGTGAAAGACTAAGCTGTCGTAAAAGCCCTTTGTAGCCAGATTCAGGAAGCTGGCGCAGGTAATTGGGGTATCGCCTGCAAATAGCGAGATATCGATGGCTCCTTTGGAGGTGTTGAGCGTGATCTTGATGTCATCCATGACTCTCTTTTACGGTGGGAGACGAAAGATTCAAGTTTCACCGGTAAGGTTTCCTGGGAGGCGAGGTAAGGGTGGGAGGCGTGCCTCGATCTGGGCGCAGCTGTATCCAGAGGCCCTGAGGCTTGACAGGGAAAGGGCTTTATCGCGAGTAGCTAGCCGTTTCCCGGTATCATCGCAGACAAGCTTATGATGAAGATAAAGGGGTTCCGGGTAGCCCAGAAGGTTCTGTAAGACCCGATGAATATGGGTTGAGGAGAGAAGGTCCTCACCTCTGGTGACAATTGTGATTCCCTGCTCGGCATCGTCTGTCACGACCGCGAGGTGGTAGGAGGTGGCGATATCCCGGCGAGCGAGAATAACATCACCCAGGCTTTCCGTGCGGACAGGAATGGTGCCATGGAGAAGGTCTCGAAAAGTAAGTTTACCGCAGGCTTGAGCGGCCATGGCAGAATTAAGACGCCATGAATGTGGTTTTTTCAGCGCGATCCTTTCGGATCGCTCATCGGCACTGATTTTACGACAGGTTCCTGGATAAACTGGTCCCTCGGGGCCATGGGGAGCATTAGTCATCCGCGAGGCCTCATCAGCGATTGCCCTGCGAGTACAGAAACACGGGTAGATGAGGCCTTGTTCCAGTAAGTTAGCGAGAGCGTCCGAGTAGATCTCGAGTCGATCGGACTGTCGAATGGGCTCCTCTTTCCAATTGATTCCCAGCCATCGAAGATCCTCTTCGATCAACCGATAATATTCGGGCCTTACTCGGGACCCATCGATGTCCTCAAATCGCAGGATAAAGGTTCCATTGCTGCAGCCAGCAACCTCCTGGGCCACGAGAGCGGCATAGGCGTGGCCGAGGTGCATAGGCCCGGTAGGGCTTGGGGCGAAGCGGGTTCGCATGGCAAAAGTCTCAGGTTTCAAGTTGAAGGTTTCAAGTTGCCTGTGGCCGAGGCATACTCAGGGAACCGTGAAAGCCTATTTGTCAGGCTCAATATGGTATTCAGATCGCCCGATGAGCGTGCAAAAATTGGAAGCCCGAACCGGGGGTAGAGGAAAGAAAGGTCATCCAGGCTTGGGATTTCTTGCCGCCCTCATCGTTATTGCTTGGCTCATCGAGCTCATCGATTGGCATTTCAAGCTGAATCTGGAGCAGTATGGGGTTGTTCCGAGGAGCGTCACAGGATTGAGAGGGATCATCTGCATGCCGTGGCTCCACGCGGACTTGGACCACCTTCTGGATAACACTATCGCCATACTCGGATTGGGAGTGATTGTGATTCTCGCGGAGGGAAGAAGATTTGCTGCGACCACACTCATCCTTGTCCTGATCAGCGGAACAGGGACCTGGCTGATCGCTGATCTGGGGCATACTGAATCAGTTCATGTTGGGGCAAGCGGTTTGGTTTACGCCTACTTTGGGTATATTCTTGCGCGGGCAATTTGGGGGCGTCGTCTGGTATGGGCCGTGGTGGGTGTTGTGGTAGCTTTAGTTTATGGGGGAATGATTGGAGGGATTTTCCCGGAAGGGGATCATATCTCTTGGGAGGCTCACCTTGTGGGGCTCTTGGGTGGAATCTGGCTGGGCCAGCGCCACGCCTAGGTCAGGAGGGATAGTTAAGCTCCGCTGGCTGATCAGGGCTTCACGCCCGTTTTGCCTATCGAGGAGTTTATGGAGCCCAATAAGGTAGCTTCCGGATCGCAGCAGGTCAGGGTGGTTGCCGGAAAGAGCAGGGTCTCCATTTGGGTAGGAGAACGGAGGAGAAGTTACCCTCTTAGGACAATATCGATGACCCTGCCCGAAAGAGCCCTGCCTACGTTGTTGTTACCTTGCGTTTGAAGATCTTCTTCAAGCCGGTGGCTCCGTGCTGGTCTATAATTACACCCACAAAGATCACCCCACCTGTAATTGCATCACTCAGTGGTGTAGGATAGCCGAGAAGATTTACCATGTTTCGGAGGACAATCAGAATAGCGGTGCCGATGAGGATCCCTGGAATGGAGCCTTCACCTCCCCGCAGGCTACAACCCCCGAGAACCGCAGCAGCAATGGCGTAAAGCTCAAAAAAAGCTCCGTGACTGGTGGGTTGAACAGAGCCTGTATAGATACAGAAGGGAATGGCTGAGAAGGCAGTGCAGAAACCAGCGATAAGGTAGGCGATCGCAATAACCAGCCCTGTGTTGATTCCTGAGTATTTGGTAGCGAGTTCGTTGCGCCCCGCTGCGAAAATATAGCGCCCCAGGATAGACCGGTGAAGAATTATGGTTGTGATCACGGCAAGGATGATCAGATAGATAAACGTCATCGGAACGCTATGCAGGATGCCTTTCTCCCCGTCGCCGATGAGGACATCTCCGAGGGTTCCGTCTCCAAGTTTGCGTGCAAAGCTCAAATCCTGAGAGGCATCCCCGACGTTGACGGTTGTATCGTTTGCGTAGAACCGAGCGAGACCCCTGTAGGAGAGAAGTCCGCAGAGGGTGACAACGAAAGGCTGGAGCTTGAGTTTTCCAACTAGGACGCCGTGGAGCAACCCCAGCAGGGTTCCAAGGAGTAGGACCCATAATATGGCCATGGGCCAGCTAACCTCGGGAATACCTCGAGCGAGGGCAGAGTCGGGCCTCATGCCGGGCGGGGTGACAAGAAAGAGGAAAAAGACACCGAGAAGCGCCATGAGAGAACCTACCGAAAGGTCGATGCCGGCAGTGATGATAACAATGCCAACGCCAATGCTGAAAATGCCATAGATGCCGATCGTTCGGGCTACATTCTTAAGGTTATCCGGGGTAAGGAACTTGCTGCCGAAGAGGCCATCGATGCCCTCCTCGATCGTGCCAAGGCTGGTTATGACGACGAGAATGAACAAGAGACCGAGCATGCCTGTTTCACGGCGGTGTCGGCCGGCGTAGCGTAAGAGGGGATTGGCCATAGAAGTTTTGTATTAGTTGGCTTCGGTTTTGGAATTCCCTACGGCGAGATGCATAATTGCCTCCTCACCAAATTCATCGCGTTGGAGTTCTCCGGTAATCCGTCCTTCGTGCATCACGACAATGCGGTCACTGATACCAAGAACCTCTTCCATATCGCTGGATATCATCCAGATGGCGACTCCATTCCGGGCTAGTTCCTGCATCAGTTTATAGATTTCCGCCTTGGCCCCTACATCGATTCCGCGGGTGGGTTCATCAAAGATGATGATCTTGGGTTTCATGGAGAGCCATTTTCCCAGGACCACCTTTTGCTGGTTCCCTCCACTCAAGGTGATAGCCGCAGTTGATGCAGATGGAGTCTTGATTTTCAGACGCTCGATCTGCTGCTCAGCAACTTTGCGTTCCGCATGGCGATCAATCAGGCCGATACGGGAAGAGTGGTTCCAAAGATCGGCGAGAGAGACATTTTGTGTGATATCAAATTCCAGAACGAGTCCGGTGAGTTTCCGGTCCTCGGGAGCGAGATAAATGCCAGCTTTGATAGATTGCCTGGCTGCTCCTCTTTTTATCGTGATGCCATCAACAGATACTGATCCGCCGAGAGCAGGGTCGACTCCGAAAGTAGCTTGGGCAAGTTCAGATCGCCCTGCCCCGACAAGCCCTGCCATCCCCAGGATTTCGCCTCCCGAGATTTCAAGGCTGGATTGACATTCCGGATAGAGCGCGGTGCGAAGATTGGAGACCACAAGACGCCGTGGAACCGTCTCATGACCGCTTGTGGCAAGGGGAGTGCGCTTAAGGTCTCGACCGACCATCAGGCTGACCATGGCGTCGTGATTGATTTCGCCGCGCTTAAGCTCGCCTGCATTTTTACCGTCACGCAGAGCAACAACACGGTGGGCGCACTGGGTTACCTCACCAAGACGGTGGGAGATGTAGATAACTGCGATGCCTTGTTCGGATAAGTCGCCTATTACCTTCAAGAGTCTTTCGGTTTCCGAGAGGGTGAGACTTGAGGTAGGCTCATCCATGATGATGATCTTCGCCTCCTTTGAAAGGGCCTTGGCGATTTCGACCATCTGTTGTTGGCCGATGGAAAGCTTGGAAAGCGGGGTGTCGGGAGAAGCATCGAGGCCAAGAGTGTCGAGAAACGGTTGCGTGTCTGCCTTTATCTTGCGGCGGTTAATCAGGCCGAAGCGGTGCGGTTCCCGGCCGAGGAAGACGTTTGCCCCGACATCAAGGTTGTCCAGAACGTTGAGCTCCTGATGCACGAACCCTACGCCCAGCGAATCAGCATCTGCAACGGAGCGGATGACGGCAGGCGAACCAGAAGCTGTAATCGTACCCTCATCCGGTTGATGGACGCCTCCGAGAACTTTCATTAACGTCGACTTGCCAGCACCATTTTCCCCTATGAGGGCGACAACTTCGCCCTCCATGATGTCAAAGTTGACTTGGTTGAGTGCGGTCACCCCGGGAAAGCGCTTCGTAATATTCTCCATGTGGAGAACCTTCGCGCGCTTGGCGGGGTCTTGCATTGCAGCTCGAGGTAGAGCGGATGTGCTATTTGCTGATCGCGTTCTTCCAGGCGTTGCACTTCTCCAAATACTTAAGGCCCTCTCCCTTGCGAATGGTAAGAGTCTCAATAAATTTCTGATTGGTGTCAGGAACTTCCAGGTCCTTGGGCGTCTGATTTCCCACAATCATGGCGCGTAAAGCGACCACTGCCTGATAGCCGAACTCGTAGGGCTTCTGGACAATGGTCCCATGGATTTCACCAGCATCAATAGCCTTGAGGGTGCGAGGGTCTTCGTCGAAGCCAATGATCTTGACGAAACAGCGCGTGCCGCTGGTGGTTTTGGCTCAACAGGTTTGTGAGGTATTATG
>PBTP01000043.1 GCA_002729275.1 Roseibacillus sp.
AAAAACCTGACCGTAATTCAGGAGGCCTCGGAGTTCATCCGGAGCGCAATTCCAGACTTTGAGATCCACCGGGTTCCGCTTGATGACCAGCCCACCTTTGATCTGCTCAACAAGGGGGAGACAATGGGGGTTTTTCAGCTGGAGTCAGGCGGAATGACGGAGACCTGCAAGCGTTATGGGATCCGCCGGATCGATGATATCACGGACCTTCTCGCGCTCTATCGTCCTGGTGCAATGCAGTTCATTGACGAGATGATTGAGGTCAAGGAGGGGCGCAAGGAGGTGACCTATGAGCACCCCATGCTGGAGCAGATTTGTGGAGATACCTACGGGGTCATGATTTACCAGGAGCAGGTTCAGAATGCAGCCAAGCTATTGGCCGGCTACACGTTAGGGGGCGCTGATATCCTTCGGCGAGCGATGGGTAAGAAAAAGCAGTCCGAAATGGACAAGCAGCGGTTGACCTTCGTTGAGGGATGTAAGGCTGAGAATGAGATCGACTCTGTTCTGGCTAATCGGATCTTCGATAAGATTGCGAGCTTTGCTGGGTATGGCTTCAATAAATCGCACTCGGCCTGCTATGCCCATATCTCTTACTGGACGGCTTATCTTAAAGCGAACTTCCCGGTTGAGTTCATGGCCGCTCTCCTCTCCAACGAGTTCAGCAACACCGATAAGATAGGCGTTTTTGTCTCGGAGTGTCACCGGATGGATATCGAGATCCTTCCGCCGGATTTGAACCGGTCTCAGTTACGCTTTGCTCCGGAGGAGCTGTCCAGCGGTAAAATGGCGATTCGGTATGGGCTTGCGGCAATTAAGAACGTGGGGGAGGGAGCGATGGCGCAGGCTATTGCCGAACGGGAGTTGAACGGAAGTTTCCCTACTATGGATGATTTTACCAACCGTCAGGATTCCAAGGTCGTGAACAAGCGTATCCTTGAGAACCTGGTGCTCTCAGGGGCGATGGACTGGACCGGGGAAACAAGGTCAGGCATGCACGCTCGGGTAGAGAATGTCACCGCGGCAGCGAGTGCGGCCCAGCGTGACCGGGAAAGTGGGCAGGTTGCGCTGTTTGCGGACGAGGAGCTCGCTGCGCCTGCCGCGAGAAAGAAAATTCCTGAGTGGCCCAAGGATGAGCGCCTTGAAAAAGAGAAGGAATTACTGGGGTATTATGTGACCGGACATCCGCTGGATAAGTACCGGGGGCTTCTGAATTCAGACCGCTTCTGCAAGTTGGGATTACTTGATGACCTGGATATTGGTGACCGGCGCGCCCGCTTCCCATTTGCTGGGATGATCCGAAAAATCGAACAGCGGCTCACTCGGAAGGGGAAGCCATTCGGGATACTCGTGATTGAGGATTTCACGGGAAGCCAGGAGGTGCTTTGCTGGGGCGAATCCTATACTCCTGCGCGGGATGCAGGTATTTTGGAAGAGGGGAAGGTCATCGCTCTGAAGGGTGAGGTTACGATTGATGACCGGACCGAGAGCCGGAAAATAATGGGTAGTGGGCTCAAAGAGTTAAAGCTTCGTGCGAACCCGAATGGGAGCAATGGAGGAGGTCCTCTGGAGCTCTCCTTATGGGTTTCGCGTAGCCGAGTGGAAGACCTCAGGGAAATTGAAGAAGTGCTGGCCTCCCATCCGGGAAATACTCCGGTTCTCCTTCATTTCCAGAGTGGGACGGGCAAGAGGGCCACGGTTGAGTGTGGAGAGCAGTTCCGAATTCAGAAATCAGAGGCCCTGTCAGCAGCGCTTGGCCGGTGGGTGGATTAGTTTCAGGGTTCGATGCGCAGCCGGTAAAACGCTTTGCCAGATAATGTTCCGGACCTTTCCAGCCACTGGAGAGCTCCCAGGGAATTCAGATGGAAATTTTCAGGAAGGTGTTCCCATGTCGAAAGATCGAACGATTTCTCAACGGAAAGAGGATAGGTATGCCACTCGCGAAACTCCTCCGGGTTAACAACCAGGCCGGGAAAGGTGAGGTTAACCCCCGCGGGATCTGGGTTCAGTTCGAGGGGGCCATATTCCAGCCGCATTAATTGTGCACTACTTTCTTCGAAGGGATGGAACCCGAGCGGGAGAAGGTCGATTTCGGTCTCATCAGGTAACCCATCCTCATCTCTGTCAGTCTGGCCCAGATCCGGTTTGCCCACGTAAAACACATTATCTATGAATGGGATTTCTGCCATGCTCTCCTCAAGAGAGTTCAGGGCTAGAGGAGTGATGCCGTTAGGGAATGTTCCGAAATGCTCGAAGGGATCACTACTGTGGTTCATGACCCTACGCAAAGAGGCAGAGAAAGGCCCCTCAACCAGCTTCCACGGTCCAACTTGGCCAATGCGGAACCTTGGTTTCGAGCTATCGCGATAGGTTAGACAGGACAGTGCAGGCCTCTCCCAGGTCATGTCGGGGTCTTCTTGTAATGGAGCAAGGGACTGGCCGTCCAGATGCCTTGGGTAAGGCTCAATACCGGCGAGCTCGATCAGGGTTGGCATAAGATCAACCAGCCCTACCTGGCGATCGCAGAAGCGACCCTCTGACGACATTTCCGGATGGTGAATCATCATTGGGACATGGATGGATTCACGAGAGTAGTTCCGTTTCGAATAGAGGTGCTGATGCTCCATCAGGCTAAATCCGTTGTCGCTCACAAAGGCAATCACGGTGTTTTCCCAGAGGTTGCGTGAATCAGCAAAATCGAGCAGGCGCCCCAAGTGATGATCCATTAATGTTACCGCGCTATAGTAGGCGTGAAACAGGGAGCGAAGTTCCTCCTCCGTGAGATATGGCCGGGTGTCACTCGCCTTCCCATAGGTATAGGCGTAAGGAGGCCAGTATGCGTTGTCATAGGAACCCGCGGGAGATTCGGGCAGAACAAAGTTCCCGGGATCATGGAGATCTGCAATGCTGGAGGGCACAATCCACGGGGTGTGTGGCATGTAGAAACCCGCTGCGACAAAGAAATTCTGGTTTCTTTCCAGACATTTTTCCATGGCTGCCAGAGCGTTAGTGGCCGTCAGGCCATCCATGAATTTGTCCGGGTCTCCACCCTCATAGATCAGGAAGTTGGTGTTTCCGCTGATCCCCTTGTGTCCGCTGAAATCCTGAACTGATTGGAGGGTGCCGTCTACTGCCAGAGCGCGGGGGATGAGCTCATCCCAACGCTCGCTTCTTTCGTAGTGCTCAACCTTACCGTAGCTGCCAGTCCAATAGCCCTGCGAATGGAAGAACTGGGACAGTCGCGGCCGTCGGGGCACAATATTTTCTCCGTTGGCCTGATTTCCACCTGCTGCATGGATTCCCAGGTTCCAAGGGTGGAGGCCGGTAAGAAAAGATCCTCTCGATGGCGCACAGAAAGGGTATTGGCTCAAACAGTTCCGGTAGGTCACCGAGCGCTGTGCCAGCCGGGTTAGATGGGGCGTGACGGCCTGTGAGTCTCCCAACGGTGCGATGCGGCTATTCAAGTCATCCGCAATGATGAGGAGAACATTATAAGGTTCGTCAGCAAGGGTGGAGAGCGGGGTTAGAAGCACTCCTACCCCGAGAAGTATGTTCACGCAGGGGCTTCTAATTCCAAGGCTGGCCATCAGTCCCTAATTTGCATCCTGATCCGGGGTATCCGCAATGGGAATTTTCATCGCACGGAGACGATAGAAAATTTTGGGAACGCGGGTGCTCGGGTAGTATCGTATCAACAGCGAGGGATCATCACCGAGTGGGGCTGGGTTAATCACCGACAAGTCCGGACTTTGGTCAGGAACAGTGGTCCAATCGCGGAGGTTCGAAGAATATTCAATGGAGAGCAGGACGTCCGTGGCGTCAGTATTCCGATGAAATTCTATGTAAGGGGGATCCGCTTCGGGAGGCGAGATTGAGAACCGGGGACCAGCTGTAGGCTCTAAGGCATTAGAGGAGGTTACGAACTCCAGTAGATTAACGATGCCGTCCTCGTCAGGGTCATCGAGACTGCCGCGCACCCCGGGGGGCAGGTTATCGCGGGACCATTGGTCATAGGCAGGAAGAGAGTAAGTGAATCGCTGCTCGGCACCACTGATCTCGTTGTCTCTCTCTACCGTTAGGGCCAGAGAAACTGGGCCCATCAAGAGCGGGCTCAGATGAGGAGGAGCCAGATCACCATGATTCTCAGGTGAGGGTAAGGGAGGAGAGACAAAGGTTGCGGTCTGGCTGTTAAGAATAGTCACTGAGTCGATCAGCTGTGTTCCGAGATAGAATCGGGTGGGACCTTGTAGACGGGCAGTTTCCACCACTCCTCGGGCGGTGTTACCAATGGCATATTTCCTTTGGAGGTATTTGCGTATTCGGTCCATTCCCACTCCGGTGGAGTTGCTCTGCAGGTTGGCGAATACCATGAGTTCCGCCAAGTCTGCGGTCATGAAGTGAGAATGGCCTGTGAATCGCCGGCCCGACCCGATAGCGGTGATATTATCGCTATAGGCCCTCTTGACGCCAAATACTCTCCAGCCGCTTTCCCCGCCCTGTCTGACGTTGTCTGTTTCTCGTTTTCCGTTCCCAATGCTGATAAGCCGCCCCTGAGGGTCGTGTTCCGGGTCGGATTTAATGACCGAAAAGACCGTCAATCCTTCGGATACCTGCTGGGGAAATCCATTAATTTGCAGGTAATCGGAGCCGTTGAAGTTGGCTGCAGGGAGCTGATTGAGTTGATTGAGTTTCAAGGTCGGTGTTGCCGAGGGGTCCGCCTGGGTGAGAGAGGTCGGGGAAACAATATTGTCCCATGAGCTTATGGGGTCACCGTCATGATAAGCTTCCGCCAAGCGGTTTGCTGAAACCCACACTTTCAGGCCCTCATCAAGCAGCTCGGGAAAGTAGTCATAGACGATGGATGGATCGGACGAGGATTCCCTGCCGGACTCTCCGAAAGATAAGTAGTAGCCTGATTCATCAAGGTGGCTGAATCGATTGTTCAGGGGTGAGTCATCGCCATATTTTACCCAGAGGAGGGTTGCTTCAGAGTTTCGACCCGACTCAATCCAATACTTCAGCTCTTTCCCGGTTTCCCAGTGCAGGACTCGAAGGTCAGAACAGTCAGGATGCATACGGCGTCTCTCGATGTGCTCCCTGGTATTGAAGATGACGGGCACCGGGGCATGGTTCAGGTCCTCGCCGGTCGTGTTTTCCATTTTGAGTGGGACGGTCCATTGGCCTGAACCGAAGCCTCGACCGGTAATCGTGTGTTGGGTGCCGCCCGTGGGGGTGGTTGCCACAACATCGAGATTGTGAATGGAGAGGGAAGATCTTTGCAGGTTTACGAGGATACCGTTGTCTTGAAATACCTCGCCATCGAGGGAAAATTCAACTGGGATATTACCTGAGAGGTCCTCGGTCTCGACCTTGAAGTAGGCTTCACCCTGGTGTGTTACGGTTGAGTAAACGAGGCGATAGTCGTTCAGGATAAATGAGCCAAGGCGAATGGTAAATTCTCTGGCTGGGATTCTTCCTTCAGGCATTCCTGAAACAATCAGATAGCGGTCACTATTTGGTTTCACTAGCACGGAAAATTGGAGGTTTATGGCATCTTTGGGCCGGAGCAGAGCTCCCGCGCTCCAGTGAGGGTTGGAGGAACCAGTATGTTCGAGGGCTCCCGCGTCGGGAGCTTCTCCAGCAAAGCTGTCGGTGATACCGGGAATGTGTTCCCCGCTGTCGATAGCATCAGCGGTATCAACCAGTTCAAAGTTCCCGGTGGTTGCTGATCTGAAGAGGGAGTTGTCAGAGGTATTTCCGGGCCACCGCGATTCAAATTTTCCGATGGTCATAAAGTTGTTCCGGACAATGTGCGGGTCTATCTCCGCACCAAATTCCCTCACCTCGGTGCAGATGTTGTTGCGGATATCGATGCCGCCGATGCTCCCGCGGTTGGCGATGTGGATTTGCCCGTCGACGGTGTTGTTGTAGACCCGCTGCATGGAGTTGCGGTAATTGATCTGGTTTGGATCCAGAGCCCACAAAGTTAAACTGAGATTGGGGGCGGAGATGCCCCATATCAGGTTGTGATGAATAAAGACATTGGAGGGACTTGTATCCATTCGGATACCCCGGCCTCCTCCCCAGATGGGGCGGCTAGCACCGTTCTCCTCTGTTCTAGCCAAATTGAATCGCGCTNCATTGCTATGCACCCAGTTGTAGGCNACNTCCATNNCCTGCAAGTCNCCGTTGTAATTCGAGTTCATACTCGCCGAATCAGTCACTCGCTTTCCNGCATGATAGCAGTGGTTGTAATTGAACCTTCCACGGGGNGAATACATGTGAATGTTCACCCCTTGATTTTCGAAGATNGTNTTGTGGTGGGCGTGGATATCGGAACTATCNAAGGANGCGACTCCATAGAGCATGCAGTTCCGAATGACGTTGTTCGCAATTTCAGTATTTGTTCCGAGGGTGATTACTCCTCCTCCGTAGGAATATTCGATCTGGCTGTTGAGTAACTTGTGCCCGTCTCCCTTCAGCCAGATTGCGGCTCGTCCGGTTTGCAGGGTGTCAAGACCGGAGCCGCAGTAGCGAAGATGCAAGTCGTCCATGAGGATGGAGGAGCTGGAAACAGGACATTCGATTCCGCCCCCGATAAAATGGAGGCCCTTCAAATGGATGTGACTCGTCCAATTCAGATCGAATCCATACTCCCGGCTCCTGATTTCGACGGTGGTTTGGTCTGGAGGGGTGTTCCCGGGCGGGAATAGATAGAGAGTGTATGCGGGCCCGCTGACCCCCTCGATGTCGAAGAAATACTCTCCCTCTTGGTCGAGGGCATTAAGATGGTTCCAAAGAAAATAGGGATCGTCTTTAGCGGCATAAGCACCTGGCTTGGGAAAGGGCCGATAACGAAAGGTTACCGAACTCTCGGCTGACTGGGTGACAATACCAGTATCACGAAATACTCCGCCTCCTGGGCTGGTATCAATGCGTGCACCCTGCCACCCATTGAAGGCTCCGTTTGGCAGGGCGGGATCCTCGTAGGTTGCGGTATGAAAAGTGCCTTCATAAGGAGGCTCCGGTCCGGCGGAAGAGGNATCGTGGGTGGCACGCTGGGGAGANGCCATGCCATTCCAATCAAAGTCATAGGCCACAGGAGCATCAGGCCATCGCGCGATTTTCTGTGGGGTCCCGTTGATCAGGATGCTGGACTTCCCCAAGCCAAGGCCATACTCCGGGGTGAGCTGGATCTTGAAAATAGGCCCATGGTGACGTTCCCAGATACCCGCGCCGTTGATACCGGGCTCGATGATCGTGAAGGCAGAAATACTGACCCTGGCTGGATTCTGGCCATCGTCATAGGGCTGATAGCTAATCGGAGCATGCGGAGTTCCGCTCCGCCGGAACCTGACCGATTCGCGATAGACGCCTTCATGAAGAAATACGGTATCGCCTGCCTCAGTNTGGAGCTCTGCGTGAGCGATGGTAGCGAATGGCTGTGAGAAGCTCCCCGGGTTTGAATTGCTCCCAAGGGGAGGGGGTGCGACATGAAGTTCATTTGCTGCCTGCACTTCCATACAGGCTGTTCCGAGGAGAAGGGTGGTCCAAAAAGATACTTTGATGGGGAACATTGATGCTCGAGAGATAGAGCTAAACTTTTTATAAAAAATGTGTAATGTCTATTTATTTTTACATTAAATATAAATAAATTATTCAGGTTCTCTGGGATGGACATGGTTTCTGATTCCTCGATGAGTTGCTGGTGGCTCGGGACCTATCCTTTGCCTTAGAGTTCATTAAAAATTGAACGGGCCAATANGATGTGTTGGGGTGTGTTCGTGTCCGACGCAAAGCCCAATACTCTCGTGGAAATTGAACGGCAGGTAGTTTCCCTTTTCGCGGATGGAGTCCGGGTGGCGGGTTTGCCCAGATCGGTAGGGGAAATCTACGGATTGCTGTTTGTTTCCGCTGAGCCCCTGGCCATGGACGATCTCGTGGTGCGTCTCAAGATCTCCAAGGGCTCGGTCAGCCAGGGCCTTAAATTTCTCAGGACTTTGGGCGCAATCAGGGAAGTCGAGGGACCTGACGTCCGCAGGACCTATTACGAGGGTGATATCGAGCTAAAGAAACTGGTAGGGGGATTCATCCGGGAGCAAATGCGGCCTCACATGGAGAGTGGAAAGGACCGCCTGAAGGCTTTGGACGCCGAAGTCGTGAAGGAGAAGGATGAATCCAAGCGGGCGTTCTATGACGAAAGGGTGAAGAAGCTGGATAGGTGGTTAAAGCAGGCAAAACTCGTTTTGCCCCTGATTCAAAGGGTTCTCGGTGAATAAGAGCGATGGGAGCGGAGGAGGATGAACAATGGTACTGTCTGCGAGCGCAGCCCAAGCGTGAGCACATCGCGGCAGCCTCTCTCAGGGCGATTGGTGGAGTAGAGGTTGTCTGCCCCCGTGTCCGCTACAAGAAGGTGACGCGCCGCGGAAAAATCTGGTGGATGGAACCACTTTTTCCGGGCTACCTACTCGCACGTTTTGCCCTCGAGGANAAGCACAGGGCCGTCAGCTATGCCGCCGGTGTTAGCGGGATCCTTCGTTTCGGGGAGAGCGTTCCCACGGTGGCCGCTGATTTTATCGAAGAATTGAAAGCAGAGCTGGCGAGGGAGGAGAATCAGGGAGAAGTTCTTACCCTGCAGCCGGTTGCGGAGCCGGGGGATCAGGTAGAGCTGGCCGAGGGCCCCTTGCGAGGGATGACCGGGACGGTTCTTGAAGTACGGCCGGCCGAAGAGCGGGTCCGGATTTTTATCGAGTTCCTTGGTCAGGCTCAGCCGGTCGATGTGGATCTCTANTCCCTTCTTTTGCCCCGAAAGGGCTCAGTTCGTCCCGAAGATACCAGCTCGTAAATTTTAATAAGTTCATTTTTTAATGAATCAGTTCAAATTTTCTTGAACATTAGGCAGATTTGGTGTTTTTCGGGCCCATCAAGCGGAAGTTGAGAAACTTGTTCACACCGCATCCGGAGTGCTTTGCAGGTCTTGACGGGACATTCCGCCAAATGACCAAGGGCGGTAGCTTGGGAGGCGATCCGGACAGCATCAGCTTATTCACAGGATGCTCACGCCGGATCTGAGGCGGTGGGCTCCCCGCCTGATGTGGAGAGCTTCCGCCTTAATACAAACTCATCCCTCAGCAACGAGGCCCATTCCCAAGCCGATCCGCCAGTAGCTCAAACCAAGAAAGTAACATGTCACAGAACCAAACAAAAAAAATTCTAGTAGCGGGAGGTGGAGGCTTCATCGGCGGACACCTTGCGGGCTCCCTTCTTGCGCAGGGCTACGAAGTAGTGGTGGCCGACGTCAAGAATCTGGATAAGTGGTATCAAGCCCACGAGGGAGCGGAAAATCATGTGGTGAACCTCGAGGAAAAGGAAGCCTGCTACCGGGTGATGGAGGGATGCGATGAGGTCTACAATCTCGCCTGCAATATGGGCGGGATGGGCTTTATCGAGTTTAACCGAGCCCTCTGCATGATCAGTGTTCTGATCAATACCCACCTCTTGATGGCGGCTCGTGACCTTGGCGCCAAACGGTTTTTCTATGCGAGCAGTGCCTGTGTCTACCCGGACTACCGGCAGGACGATACAGATGTGATGGCTCTTAAGGAGTCAGATGCTTACCCGGCTCAACCGGAGGATGGTTATGGGTGGGAAAAACTCTTTTCGGAGCGGATGTGTCAGAACTTCCACGAGGATTTTGGCAGCAACGTTCGGGTCTTTCGTTTTCATAATGTCTATGGGCCCTCTGGAACATGGACGGGAGGCCGAGAGAAGGCTCCTGCGGCCCTTTGCCGGAAAGTGATTGAGGCCGTTGATACGGGCAATCACGACATTGAGATCTGGGGCGACGGAGAGCAAACGAGATCATTCATGTATATCGATGACTGTCTCAGCGGGATGGGAAGGTTAATGGCTTCCANTTACACAGACCCNTTGAACCTTGGACGAGCCGAGCTGGTATCTATNAACGGCCTCCTCGACATTATTGAGGGAATCGCCGGGATTACCCTCAAGCGAAACTATGACTTGAGTAAACCGCAGGGCGTCCGGGGTCGAAACTCGGACAATGCACTCATTCAAAGNACTCTTGGATGGGAGCCAGAGGTTGATCTGGCTACTGGGTTGGAAAANACCTATCGCTGGATNGAGGAACAGTACGAGCGGNGGAAGAGGGGNGAAATCGTGGTTGATTAATTGAGGCCTTNGCCAGGAAAAGACCGTGAGTGAAGCNAGTCCCAGTGAGGTTCCGCGTGTCAACGTTCTTGGCGTTGGCATCAGCGCCCTGAACATGCACACTGCCCTCGAGCAGGTGCTTGAGGGTGCTTCCAGGCCGGGCTTCGCTGGCTATGTCACGGTTTCAGGAGTGCATGGGGTGATGGAGTCCAGCCGCGATCCAGAACTCAAGCGCATTCANAACCGCTCCTATCTCTCCACNCCCGATGGTATGCCCATGGTCTGGGTCGCGAAATGGAATGGCCAAGCGCAGGTGGAACGTGTCTATGGCCCTGACCTGATGCTAACGGTTATTGAGGCGACGGCAGGGGCTGGGCAGAAGCATTATTTCTGGGGTGGTAACGAAGGCGTCGCTGAGGATCTTGCGGTAAGGATGGAGGGAAAATTCCCTGGCACGGAGGTAGCGGGTATCTGCTGCCCACCCTTTCGCCCTTTGACTGATATGGAAGAAAANGAACTGGTAGGGCAACTTCAGGAGAAGCGACCTCATTTTCTCTGGGTAGGATTGAGTACTCCGAAACAGGAACGCTTCATGCATGACCTGTTGAGTCGGAATCCGAACCTCTGTGAGGGGTGGGATCATGGGCTCATTTTGTTCGGGGTGGGTGCGGCGTTTGATTTTCATACTGGCAGGGTCCGACAGGCTCCCAGTCTCATGCAAAGATGTGGTCTGGAGTGGCTGTTCCGTCTTGTGTGCGAGCCGCGTCGTCTCTGGCGACGCTATGCCTTCAATAACACCGCGTTCCTGCTTTCCATTCTTCCCCAGCTGATGGGGCTCAAGAGCCATTCGATAGAGAAGTAGCCATGATGACGGAGACCGTGAGGGAATCGAGGAGACGAAGNCTGCTCAAGGCGGTGAGCTGGAGAGTTCTGGCTACCGCTACCACAATCCTGATTGCGTGGGCCGTGTATCGGGATATCAAGCCCGCCCTTGCGATCGGGGGTATCGAGTTTCTGGCCAAGTTTNTTGTCTATTATCTCCACGAACGGGCATGGCAGATCTTTCCGCGTTCCCCCGTGCCGCACTCCGAACCTCCCGCATAAACGATGCCTGAGACCAATATTCATACCGAGTTCCACCGGTTTCTCAAAAGAGAGGACAAGGAAANATTACTGGGGCAGAAGGGGATCGTGTTATGGTTTTACGGGCTCTCGGGATCAGGGAAGTCAACCATCGCGAACATTGTGGAGCGCGAGTTGAATCAGGCCGGGCGCTTCACCGTAATACTCGATGGCGATAACCTCCGTTCCCGACTGAATGCGGACCTCGATTTTTCTGATGACGACCGGGCGGAAAACATTCGTCGAATTGCAGAGGTCGCTCGGCTCTTTTCCGAGGCCGGAGTCATCACTATCGTCGCAGCAATCACCCCCCGTCAGANTCTCCGGTCTATTGGAAGAGAGATCATCGGGAAGGATTTCGTAGAGGTGTTCGTGAAAGCGGATTATACCACCTGTGCGGAGCGAGATCCCAAGGGCCTCTATGCGAAGGCCAATGCGGGGGATATTGCAGACTTCACCGGCAAGGATAGCGGGTTCGAGGAGCCTGACGGTGAAGCGGAAATGATCCTTGATACAAATTCTCAGAGCGCAGAGGCCTGCGCACAGATCCTTCTCAACTTCCTTGCTGCACGTTCAGCGAGTTTCACCGAAGAGTCTCATGCCTGACTACCAATTAAGCCACCTCGACCAGCTTGAAGCTGAATCCATTTTCATCCTGAGGGAAACGGCAAGCCAATTTGAAAATCCTGCGCTCCTCTTTTCAGGAGGAAAGGACTCGATCGTGATGGCCCATCTTGCCTGTAAGGCGTTCTGGCCCGCCCGATTGCCCTTTCCTCTGGTGCACATTGACACGGGGCACAATTTTCAGGAGACCCTCGAGTATCGGGATGCCTTTGCCGAGAAACTGGGAGCTCGCTTGGTCGTGGGTTCGGTTCAGAAGTCGATTGACGAGGGGAAAGTCGAGGAAGAAAAGAGTGCAAACGCATCCCGGAATAGCCTGCAGATTACGACCCTTCTGGACACCATCGAAGAGTATGGATTCGATGCCGCACTGGGGGGCGGGCGCCGTGATGAGGAGAAGGCTCGTGCCAAGGAGCGTTTTTTCTCCCACCGGGATGACTTCGGGCAGTGGGACCCGAAGAACCAGCGCCCCGAGTTATGGAACCTTTTTAACGGGCGGAAACATGAAGGAGAGCACTTTCGAGTCTTCCCTCTNTCGAATTTTACCGAGATGGACGTGTGGATGTACATGCAGAGAGAGGGGATCCAATTGCCCAGTCTCTACTACGCCCACGAGCGCGAAACGGTCTACCGGAATGGAACCATTCTTGCCGTCTCTGAATTTGTACAGCCTCGGGAAGGAGAGGTGGTGGAAAAGAAAATGATCCGTTTCCGGACCATGGGAGATGCCACCATCACTGGTGCGGTGGAGTCAACTGCCGACACGATGGAGAAGATCATTGAGGAAGTAGCTGCAGCCCGCCAGACGGAGCGGGGTAATCGGGCTGACGACAAGAGGTCGGAGACCGCGATGGAAGATCGAAAAAAGGAAGGATACTTTTAATTCCTTAAGTAGGCAGGACGAATACAAAGTAACTGTGAGATAATGGACTTATTGAGATTTACCACNGCGGGCTCGGTTGATGATGGAAAGTCGACTCTGATTGGGCGCTTGCTTCATGACTCGAAATCGATCTTTGAGGATCAGCTTGAGGCCATTGAGGAAAGTTCGCGCAAACGCGGTGACGAGCATGTCAACCTGGCGCTCTTGACTGATGGGCTGCGTGCCGAACGGGAGCAGGGAATCACTATTGATGTCGCCTACCGCTATTTCGCAACGCCCAAGCGCAAGTTCATCATCGCGGATACCCCCGGGCATATCCANTACACCCGCAACATGGTGACCGGGGCCTCCACCGCGAATGTGGCAATTGTTCTTGTGGATGCCCGCAAGGGTATCATTGAGCAGACCAAGCGGCATTCGTTTATCGCCAACCTGCTTCGCATCCAGCATGTCGTCCTTGCGGTCAACAAGATGGACCTCGTGGACTACTCTCAGGAGGTCTACGAGAATATCGTGCGAGAGTATGAAGCCTTCGCCTCCCGCCTCGATTGTATNATTGGAATTCAAGCGATCCCGATCTCAGCCTTGGAGGGAACCAATGTGGTGGAGCGTTCAGAGGAAACTCCCTGGTATGAGGGGCCCTCGCTGCTTTACCACCTTGAGCATGTTTACATCGGAGGTGAGGAGAACCACGTGGATCCCCGGTTTCCCGTCCAATGGGTCATTCGCCCGCAAAGTGACCAGTGGCATGATTTCCGGGGTTATGCGGGCAGGGTTGCCGGGGGAGTCTTTAAGCCGGGGGACGAGGTGGCAGTCATGCCCTCCGGATTTACGACCCGGGTTAAGGGAATTCATTCAGCGGATGGAGAACAGAGCGAAGCCTTTGCTCCGCAATCGGTGTGTCTCACCCTCGAAGACGAGATTGACCTTTCGCGTGGTGACATGATTGCCAAGCCTAACAACCAGCCTTCGGTTGGTCAGGATATTGATGCAATGGTGTGTTGGTTTTCGCAAAAGCCCCTGCGAGCGCGCGGCAAATACATCCTGCGGCACACAACCAGNGAAACTAAGGCGATTGTAGAGGAGGTTCGCTACAAGGTGGATATCAACACGCTGCGCAAGCAGGAGGAAGCGGACTGCTTTGAGTTGAATGAGATTGGACGGATCAAACTGAGATCTGCGGCCCCTTTATTGCATGATCCGTATCGCCGGAATCGGCACACCGGGTCGTTTATCCTGATTGACCCGGGAAGCAATGAAACCGTTGGGGCGGGAATGATTCTTTAAGCAAGCTATGAATGAATTAGAACAAGCACTTCAAAAAGTGACCGACAAGTCGGCAGTGATCGGAGTAGTGGGGCTCGGCTATGTGGGTCTTCCTCTGGTCCTTGGTTTTGTGGATCGGGGATTCCGGGTTCTCGGGATTGATATCGATGAGGGAAAAGTGGACTCTCTCANGGCGGGCGAGAGCTACATCGAACATATTTCCGGGGAGCCAATCCAGAAGGCGGTCACCAGCGGACACCTTGAGCCGACATCTGACTTCTCTGAGGCCACNCGGGCGGACGCCCTGATTCTATGCGTGCCCACGCCNCTCAACGATCATAATGAGCCAGACCTCAGTTTTGTCATGAGCACGATTGAGAATCTTGTGCCGCACCTGCGAGCGGGGCAGGTCGTCAGCNTGGAGAGCACAACCTACCCTGGAACTACCGATGAGGTCTTGCGTCCTCGAATCGAGGAAACAGGGCTNACGGTTGGGGAGGATATTTTTCTGGTCTATTCACCGGAGAGGGAGGACCCGGGCAATAAGGAGTTTTCTGCGACAAGTATTCCCAAGGTTGTCGGGGGGACTACCGCAAACTGCGCCCGGCTCGGGCAGGCTCTCTACCAGTCCGTTATTTCCGAGGTGGTTCCTGTCCGGTCAACCCAGGTTGCTGAATTCGCCAAGCTGCTGGAAAATATCTACCGCGCAGTGAACATCGGACTGGTTAATGAGCTGAAGATCGCGGCGGATCGCATGGGTATTGATATCTGGGAGGTCATTCAGGCGGCTTCCACCAAGCCCTTTGGCTTCAAGGCCTTTTATCCTGGTCCAGGGCTGGGAGGGCACTGTATCCCAATAGATCCCTTTTACCTGACTTGGAAAGCGAGGGAGTATGGGGTTCATACNAGGTTCATTGAGTTGGCCGGTGAAATTAATANTAGTATGCCACAATGGGTGGTNCANAGGACGATGGAGGCGCTGAATGGGCGGGCCAAGTCCGTGAAGGGAAGTCGGATTCTCCTGATGGGCCTCGCCTACAAGGAAGATGTTGATGACATGCGGGAGTCCCCGACCTTTGAGCTGATGGATCAGTTGGCAGAGCTTGGAGCGGAGNTCAGTTATTACGACCCCCATATTCCCGAGATTCTACCCACCCGTGAACATGGGCGCTGGACGGGAACCAAATCGGTGGGTTGGAGCCCGGATGCCATCGCAGGATTTGACTGCGTCCTGATTGCTACCAACCATCGAGCCTTCGATTTGGAGGGCTTGCTTGACCATGCGGACCTCGTCATCGATACCCGGAATGCTATTGCTCGCGCAGGATTGACTCCCAGGGANGGGCAGGTGGTNAAGGCTTAGCAAGGTAATGGCCGAGCGAGCTTGCAGAACTTTAATCATGGAACATCAACCATTTCACAAGCTCATCAACGCAGTGGAGGAATCGCTGGAGCGTTTTCGTAGTAACGCTGAAGAGGCGGTGCAAAGGGGGGCGGCCATGATTCTTGAGGGGGCAGGNAAGGTCGTGGTCACCGGGGTTGGTAAATCAGGAATTGTGGGCCACAAAACCGCCGCAACNCTTGCCTCCACGGGAACGCCAGCGGTCTTTCTTAACGCCGCGGAGGCCCTTCATGGGGACATGGGAGTGATCTGTGCNGGAGATGTTGTGATCCTCGTATCCAACAGCGGAGAAACGGAAGAGCTTCTGGGAATGTTGCCNAGNTTACGGGANATCGGGGTTCNAACCATCGGCCTGCTGGGTAAGCCCCGNGGNTCTCTGGGAATGAGTCTGGATCTTGTTATTCCCCTCGAGATCGGAGANGAAGGAGATNCTCTCAATCTTGCTCCGATGTGTAGTTCAGCGCTCGCCCTCGTAGCTGGAGATGCCCTGGCGGCCACCTTGCAGGCAGAGCGAGGCTTTAGTGAAGAGGAATTCGCGGTTTTGCATCCTGGTGGAGTTCTTGGCCGACGGCTTCTTCTTCGCGCCTCCGATGTCATGCAGCCACGAACGCAGGTGGCCACCTTGGATAGGAATGCCAGTCTGGAGGAAGTCGTGGCGGCCCTCACCGCCTTTCCTCTGGGGCTGGTATGTATCCTCGGTTCTGGGGATGAGCTCCTTGGGGTGATTACTGATGGAGATATTCGCAGAGCAGTCCTCGAAAAGTCCTATGACTCTACGGCAGATGCGATGATGACGAGGATCCCAGTGACGATCGCTGGCGATGAGCGCCTTTCCCGGGTTCTTGAAGTGATGGAAAATCCCGGTCGTAAGGTTTACGCGCTTCCAGTGACAGATACTGAAGGAGTCTTACTGGGGGTCATCCGCATGCACGATATTGTGGGGTCCTGAACGGGAGAGAGACATGAAGCATTCAATGAAAGTTGGAGTCATCGGAGCGGGACACTGGGGAAAAAACTTGGTTCGTAACCTTGCGGAGCTCGGG
>PBTP01000008.1 GCA_002729275.1 Roseibacillus sp.
AGCAGCCCGCCAAAGGTGATCAGGATGGTCAGGAGGTGGGTTCTAATTCTATACATGATGAGGAAGAGCGAGGTAGGATCTGGCGTTTTCATAACAGATGTTACGAATGAGGGAATCAAGGAAGTCCTGATCGTCGGGGATCTCTCCATTTTCGACGTCTTCAGCAATAATATTACAGAGAAGCCGGCGGAAGTATTCGTGACGTGGATAGGAGAGAAACGATCGGGAGTCAGTCAGCATCCCGATGAAGCGGGAGAGAAGTCCTATGGAGGCAAGGGTTTGCAGGTGGTCCGTCATTCCCCGGAGGGTGTCATTATACCACCATGCGGAACCCCATTGGATTCGCGAAGGGGTTGGTCCCTCCTGGAACGAGCCACACGCAGAGGCGAAAAGCGCGTTATCTCTGGGATTCAGGTTGTAGAGGATGGTTTTGGGAAGAGAGTCTCTCTGATGGAGGCCGTCGAGGAATTGAAGTAAGCGCTCTCCCTGAGGCCAGTCTCCAATGGTATCGAACCCGCTGTCAGGGCCGATTTTCTCGAAAAAACGAGTATTGGGGTTTCTCACCGGTGCCAGATGGAGCTGCATGGTCCAATCCCGCTCATTGTTCCATCTACCCAATTGCTGCATGACGTAATAGCTGAATCCATCGGTCTCACTGGAGGTGGCAGCGCATCCCGTGAGTGCACGTTGGAAGATTTGCGCAGCTTCCTCCTCTTCGCACGGTTGAATGGGGCAGTAGGGCATCCCGTGGTCTGAGAGACGACAGCCGGCAGCGTGAAAGTCATCATGACGCCTCCGTAGGGCCTGGATAAGTTGATCAAGGCTCTTAATCTCAATATCGCACTGCTCGCCAAGAGCCTTGCAGAATGGATTTAAGAGGTGGGGGCGATCGACCATGAAGGCCTTGTCCGGCCTGAAAGTGGGGTAGACTTTGGTGGTGATCCCAAGGGAGGCGCATACCTCATGGTGGGAGAGGCTGTCTGACGGGTCGTCAGTTGTGCCAACGGTATCGACATTAAATTTCTGAAGAAGTCCCTGAGCACAAAAGTTATCGTCCTGGAGTCGCTCGTTGGCCTCATTCCAGATTTCCTCTGCAGTGTCCGAGTTCAGGAGGGTGCTGATTCCAAAGCAGCGCCGAAGTTCGAGATGCGTCCAGTGGAAGAGAGGGTTGCCCACCGTGAAGGGGATCGTCCGGGCCCAGGCTTCGAATTTTTCACGGGGAGAGGCATCGCCGGTGATGTGTGATTCCGGTATGCCATTCGCTCGCATGGCCCGCCATTTGTAATGATCCTCACCGAGCCAGAGACTGCTGATATTATCCCAGCGTTTGTTTTCCGCGACCTCCTCAGGAGGAAGGTGAGTGTGATAATCTATGATCGGCTGGATTGCAGCGACTTCATGGAAAAGGCGCTCCGCAGTTTTGCTGCGAAGAAGGAAGTTGTCATCCAGGAAGGCTCTGGCCATGCCGTATCGTAGAGGCGCGCACCGGGTGAGTGAATCGGAATCTCACTCATCTTGATAACGCGCAGAATAGAGCACAGATACTGCGCAAAAGAGTCGAATGCTTCTCACTGAGAACCCGATCTCCGAATGCGGTCATATTCGGGATTTACACACTTATCCTTCCACTGATTGAGAACTTCGCGCAGGCCCGCGTCTGATTCCGGGTATTGACCTTTGTCGTCAGTGCGCAGCTGCCACTCGGCGAGAATAGAGCGATGCTGCTCCCGAACCTTTGCGAAGGCCGGATTAGACGCGAGGTTTTTGATCTCATGAGGATCTTGCTCGATATCATAGAGTTCTTCTCGAGGGCGGGGACCGAAAAAGATCTCGTCTGTCAGGGCTGGAAGAGTTCCCGCTGCATGCCCTTGGCGGAGAAATACGACGTAGTCACGGTTGTCACGATATTGAGGCTGAAGGAATGGGCGGTCGGTAAGGAAATTGCGGATGTAGCGATATCGGTCGCTGCGGACGCTGCGGATGTAGTCGATCGTGTAATCACAACGATCACGGGCGGAGATCACATATTCACGGGGTGTGAAAGAAGGAGAGAAGAGGTCTACGCCATCGTAATGAGAGGGTATTTGGATGCCTGCAAGGGCGAGAGAAGTCGCTGAGATGTCGAGGGTCGATGTCAGCTCGTTGCGGGCGCTCCCTGCGCGGATGCGTTTGTCAGCTCCAGAGATAATCAATGGCACGTGGGTGCCCGCTTCGGTGCAGAACTGCTTGGCTCTCAGGGAATGGTTATTTCCGTGATCGGTGAACCAGAAGATGATGGTGTTTTCCTGGAGGCCATCTGCTTTGAGATTTGCGAGGATCTTCCGGGTGTCGTCATCGGTCTGGCGCACGGTGTCATAGTGGTGGGCGTGCCACTTACGAAAGAGGGCGGTGTTCGGCAGGTAAGGAGGAGGAGTGACGGAGTCAGGGTTGACCTTGTCGTTCCACTTTTTGGTATTGCTTTTACCCCCTGCGAGCTGGATTTGACCAAACCAAGGTTTGCCTTTTGGGAGGTTGCGCCATGCACCAAAGTCTCTTCTGGGTCCCTTGATGGAATAGAGGTCAGAGTTTTCAAAGACGAAGTTGTAGTCCTCCTTCCCGCTATTGAAGGTGAGGTAGCCGTGCTTTCTGAAAAGCTGGGGGATTGTTGTGATGCCGGCAGGAAGGTTGATAGCCCCCGCCTTGGTTCTGGAGGAGCGGTGGTTGTGCAGCCCCGTGGTTGTCTGATAGGTGCCGGTAATCATTGCGGACCTGCAAGGGGAGCATACTGGGGCAGGGACGTAGCACCGGGAAAATCGCACCCCACCCTTAGCGAGGGCGTCTATATTAGGTGTCTTGTCTGCGTTAACCGAATCGCCGTAGCAGCCGATAAGCGGGGACATGTCCTCGATAAAGATCCAGAGGATATTGGGCCGACCGGCGGAAGCGGGCAGGGTTGATAGGAGAAGGAGGTAAACCAGGAATCGCGTCATCTCTNGAATAGTTCNCGNCTTGGGAGATNGCCTGANGCNCTTACCCTTCGGGCTGGTCTCTTTTATNATCGATAATCTGATCGATCGGTTGCGCNATATTATCGGGAGCTTCNTCCTTGTTAGCCATCGCGTAGAGGCATTGCATCACNTTGAAACCGTGGTTNCCGATCTTCTCGCAGTGGTTGTTGAGCTCCATATTGAGGATCTCAGCCTTGATGTCAGGTTCCGGCATTGCCATCCGACCCAAGGCCAGCTTGTTGAGAGACTTGCCGCGTGATCCGATCTCATTCTCGAGGGTTCGTGCTGCATCAATTTCCTTCCGGTCGACTGGTTGGAACATCTTCTCATTGTAGACGGTGATGAACCGCGCAATGAGTTGTGCGTAATCGCGCAGGCCCTCGGTAGCTTCCGAGGTGAATTCCCGCTCCTTCTTGTACTTACGCTGCGTGAGTTTTACGAGACGGTAGATCGTGTCTGAAATCTCCTCCAGTTCAGAGACGATCCGGATCATCTGAGCCACCCCGNTGGCGTTTGATTGACCGATCTCGGCCGAGGCACAGCGCACCAGATATTCGGTGATGTCAGCAGTGCGTTCGTCGGCCTCGTCCTCCATTTCATGGAGACTGTTTACCTTTTCAGAGAGGTCTTGTTTGGGATTGTTGAAGACTTCAACGAAGCCATCGAACATGTCCTGGGTGAGCTTGGCCAGCTCGACGGTGGCTTTCTCCGCCTCCGGCAGATTGAGCTCCCCGGTGTTGACCATGCCCTGAGTGATGAAGGTGAGGCGCTCGCGGCGGCCGGTTGAGGCAGGTTCCTTGACCCACTTTGTGACGATCTTCTCAATGAACGGAACGAACCCGATCAGAAGACAGATATTGGTGAAGTTGAAAAGGGTGTGGAAGATGGCGAGATTGAAGCCAACGTCGGTATTGTGCTTCTCCATTCGGAACGACTCGGGAAGGCCTCCCGATATCCACAATACAAGTTCCTTGAAGGGACCGAAGAGGATCAGCATCCAGATGACGCCGAGAACATTGAACATGAAGTGGGCTCGCGCCGCGCGCTTGGCATGATGATTGGCCCCGAGCGCTGCCAGCCAGGCCGTGACCGTAGTTCCAATGTTCTCGCCCAGCACAACAAAGGCTGATTCCTCGAATCCAATCCATCCGTTCATCGCGAGAGTTACGGTGATGGCCATGGCGGCGGACGATGATTGCACCATCAGGGTAAGAACCACCCCGAGGACCAGAAAAATGAGGTAGGAAAGATAGCCCTTGCCACNGAGGCTCTTGATGAATTCGAGGACAGCCTCTGCNTGNGCCTTCACGTTGGCGTCCTCGCTCGCAAGCATCCCCTTCACGTCCGGAACAGCCTCTTTAAGGAGGCCGAGGCCGAAGAAAAGAAGGCCGAATCCGATCANCACTTCGCCCCAGCCCTTGGCACGGCCCTTGCCGATGAAAATGAANGGAACGCCAATTCCGATGATCGGAATNGCGATCTTTGCGAGGCTGAATTTACCTACCGCCGCGATGATCCAGGCGGTAACGGTCGTNCCAAGGTTGGCACCCATNATGACACCGATTGACTCGATGAGCGTGAGGAGGCCCACGTTCACGAAAGAAACCACAATGACAGTGGTGGCAGACGAGGACTGCAGGAGACAGGTAACTCCGAAACCGGTAGCAACTCCGGACGCCCGATTCTTCGTCATGGTGGCCATGACGTGGCGCATGCGTTGACCGGCGACCTTCTGAGTGCCCTCACTCAGGACTTTCATGCCAAACAAGAAAACACCAAGACTCCCGAGGATCTCTAAGAAGGTAACCATGGGCAGGTTGTTTAATGGTTGACGCGAATGTCACAAAGGGAGCTTGGTGACAAATCCGTCACAAATCCGGAACCTCGAGAATCCCGAGTCATGGGGCTAGCTTTTGACTAAGTCTAGCGGGCTGCCGTCGTGGCATTTTGGTGCCGGAATGGCCGGAATCAGCACGAAGCAACCGTCAAATCCGGCGAACTAGCTCACAAATACTGTAATCGCAAAGTTGAAAAGACTGATACCAATGCACATCCACTAAAATAAGAGAGACTCCCATCCCTGAGCAGGATCCATGGTGCGATGCACGCACAGGGTACAAATGTGCAGGAAGCAGGTTGTGGGGGGAGGGGGATAGGTCGGGGCGTGGTCACGGCTCAGAGCGGNTNATCANTAACCCNTCTGCAGTGGGGACTTCNTGTGGAATCATCCTCTGGATGGTCAAGGAAACCCATAACCTTCTAGTGATCAGGTTGTTTCGAAATCCGATCTCTCTCTGACTTCAGCAGGGGATTTTGGATGAGGGNTCTGGACTGGGGAGGGTGTGCGCTGTGTAGTAGTAGGGATCAAAAGTTTACATAGTAGTGACAGCGGCTCGCTTCCTGCTTTGGACCGTCAACGAGCATCAAGAAAGTAGAACAATGGCCAGAATTGACTCAGACAGTAGCTTGCGAGTGTATTTACGTGAGATCACCCAAACAGAGCTTCTCACCGCTGCAGAGGAGGTCGCATTGGCGGCCCGAATCAAAGCTGGAGATGAGCGAGCTCGTGCCACGATGATCAAGGCNAACCTTCGCTTGGTGGTGAAAATNGCGCAGGANTATTCTGGATACGGGTTGCCCCTCGCAGACCTGATTTCGGAGGGAAACATAGGTTTGATGAAAGCGGTTGAACGTTTCGACCCGGCGAAAGGAGGAAAGCTGAGCACCTATGGTTCGTGGTGGATCAAACAGTCTATCAAGCGAGCCCTCGCCAACCAGAGTAAGACCATCAGATTGCCCATCCACATGGTGGATAAAATAGCGAAGATGAGAAGAATCTCAGCGCTTCTGTCGGAGTGTCTTGGTCGGGAGCCCTCCGAGGAAGAGCTCTCGGAAGAGCTAGGTCTCCCGCGGCGAAAGTTNTCTCTGCTGAAACGGGCCTCGCAGAGGCCGGTCTCCCTGGACGCACCTGTTAATGAGGATGATACCGTCGGCCTTGGAGATGTGATTGGAGATGAGAAGGCACTGAATCCGCTGGACACTCTGGTCGCCAAGAATATTCATCACCAGCTGGAGGATCTTCTCGAGGTGCTGGATGCCAGAGAGCGTCGAATTATTGAAGCGCGATTCGGGTTGCGCGATATCGAGCCAAAGACCCTAGAGGAGGTGGGAATCGAGTTAGATGTAACCCGAGAGCGTATCCGACAACTTCAAAACATGGCGGTGTCTAAGATGCGGAAGGCGCTCAGGAAGAAGGAAAAGCCGCTGCCAACAGCAGTGTAAAAGACGGCGCGCGATTCCGCCATTAAGTCAAAGAGGTAGGTGGGTCGGGGCAGGGGCTCACCAGTTGCCGCCGCTCCTTAGGGCCTCGAGTTCTTCATCGTAAATATTGAACTCGAGTCTCGAGAAGGCATTTAGCTTGAACTCTACGTTTCCAAAGGTCTGGCTGTAGCCAGTCAAGGTCTCTTTCGAGAAGGCATCGAGGCGGAAGGTGATCCGCCCTCCTTCCCTTAGCCATCCCCTAACATCTCCCTTTTTTCGAATGGGCTCTTCATAATCGCCTTCAGTAAGGTCAATAGTGCGCATCCGGTCAACAGGGATATTCATCTTACAGAATGGGGTTTCTACGGCGAGCACTCCGTCTTTAATCAGTCCGACATTCCCCACCACCGTGTCACCGTTTTGTAGACGAATCCTCTGACCTTCTAGTTCATCCTCTTCGGGATCAGCCTCGAGCTCGGCAGTGTCAGGTAACTCGCCTTTCCAAGGGCTGACTCTGATGCGGCTAACCTTTACCTTGTAGAAGTCCTCCGAGATGAAGTGGAGCCAATTTCCAAAGCTTCCAGCTTTCGGGTTCTCATCAGTCCATACTTGTGCCTGTCTGCCATCGACATATAGGGCGATGGTTCCTTCCTTTCGGTCAATATAGAATTCGAACCGAACACTTTCCTTTTCGGCCAGTTCCGGGATGTTCGCCTGCCCAACGATTTTTGAGCCTCCGGCTGCACGATCGACCCAGCGTTTCCGCAGATAGACGAAGCGACGCTGGCAGACCAGATCATAACAATTGTCTGGCTGGGTGGTCGATCCCTTGTCCGAGAGAAGGAGAACGCGGAACCGAAGGGAGCTTCTCCAGGCGAGATCGAACTGGATGCGGCAGCGGTCAGGGGTCTTAATTTCCCTCGCGATTCCAGCACCCTTGTTGGATGAGAGGGATCCTCCGTTGAGAGTCCAAGAGTCTTTCTCGCCTTCGATGACCCATGAGTCAAAGTCCTCGGGCCCTGAGTATACGGTCTGGTTGGCCCTTTGGATCTCCAGATCCGAGGCCATGGTTCGACGGATTTTAAGAGGGCCTGCATACCATGTCTGAAGGGTTACATGCTCCTCGTCCAGAGCATTAAGCTGGCCCCGCAGGGTGTCTCCGTTGGTAAGAAGCAGGAGTGCGTGGTGTTCCCCCTCATCTATTGGCGAGAGTCCTCCCTCCAGGCGCATTTCCAGCAGAGAGGAGGGCTTGACTGGAATAGGCTGATGGAGGAATGGAGCGTTCCAGCGGAGATTTCCATCCTCATCGATTCCCTCAGGAGTGCCGCTGACCTTGTCCTCGTTGGCGAAGGTGAGGAAGCCCCGGACTGGAGTGAGCTCTGCAGGGAGAGCGGCATTTCCATTGCCTTCGTCCCCAGGTTGCTGCTGTCCAATTACGATCGCAGGAAACAGGAGGATTAGTAGGAGAGACTTCTTCATGATCCGTTCTTCTGAGGTGCCTCAATCGCAAGTCGTTTGAGGGTGTTTCGGTCGAGCGTTAGTTTCCCAAGAAGCGGGTGGGTTGCCTCTATAGAAGAGTCTTTCATCTCGAGGGCGGTGCATTGAAGGGATCCTCCACCGGTGAGAGACAGAGCAACTGGAGCCTGGCCCTCCGGGAGTTGTAAAGGATGCTTAAAGTAGAGGGCAGAAATTCGCGAGGTTTGAACGTTCAGGGGCTGATCGTTGAAGGGACTTTCAAAAATGATGCTATCACCCTGGTCGCTGGCTTGGAGTTGAAGTGCAGATCCGCTAAGATGCTGGCCCTCTACGTCGACAAGTCCGTCGGTCTTGGGGTCTTCATGGCCTTCATCGCGCCGTAGTTCAGTGACTGCGTCCCACTCATAGATTTCAAGCTTGCTGACGATGTTCTTCAGGTCCCCGCCAGCTTGACTCTGGAGCATGATCCCTGTGCCTGTGGGAAAGGTGTCGATGGGGTCAGGCGTTCTTTGGATTTTCTCGCTGTTCAGATAGAGATAGATCTGCCTGCTGTCCCGGTTGACTCGTAACTCGACGTCTATTCCACGGCCGGGGTATTCGCGGGGCTTCTGATGTGACTGCGCGAGGGTATGCCAGCGGCGGCCGCCCTCGGTGGTTTGTCTTTTCAGCTGTGATCCCATTGAGTTGACCTCAAAGTAGTATCTATCCGCATTCCCGGTCCTCTTCAGGAAGTCGTCACAGAAATAGATTCGAAAGTTGGGATCGTTTTCCCAATCCAATCTGAATCGCAGGATGAATTGCCGGGGGAGAACGTTTTCCGCGGCAATTGTGCCGCTCGTGTTGCAGGTGAGACTGCCGTTCTCCCACTCCCAGTCATCATTGTCACTCCATTCGGTAATGGGCTTTGGTCCCGAGTAGACGAGTTTTTGCGGGGTCACGCCAAAGTCGATGGAGTGAACGTGGTCGCGGGGAATTGTCAGCTCATTNGCATAGCCAGTGAGGAAGCTGACTTCTTTACTNTCGAGATTTTGCAGGGTGCCGGGGAGGATGTCCCCATTTACGAGATGGAGAAGCTGAGGAGNNTTTTGAGAATTTGCGGTNTCGTTGCGGAAGCTGATCGAACTGAGGGACTGAGCCCTGAGGTGTATGTGTTGATCACTAAGGTCCGAATCAACCACCACTTTATCGNNCCCCTCGATAGCGAGAACCTTGCCGCTGAGTCGGCTCCCATCATTGAGTTCGAGGGTGTCCTCCGTGGGCTCCGCCGGAACTACAACGAGCACGCANAGCATGGCTAGGCCGGTAAGAATGGGGGTTTTAGTCATTAGTAGTCGTCGTCCCATGAATCCAAAATACTCGATCCAAATGAGAATTCCATCAGACCGGTATAGCGGAGGTTAAGGTTAATTTCCCCGAGGGCAGGGTGGCGGGCCTTGAGGGTGTCAGAATTCGCTTTGAGGGGAAGAACTGTCAGGCGGCCGTGAGGNTGGAGGAGCAGGCGTATCCTCTGTCGACTAGCCCAGTCTTCATCCTCCTCTGTCCGGCTAGACTCGGCTAGACGTATTTCCTGGATCTCATGAGCGGGAACCTTCATCTCGGCGTAGGTTCCCTTAATTAAAAACTGGCCCTCCTTGAGAGATTCCAGTTTGCCGGAGAATCGATCGGTTCCGTTGGTGAGCAGAACCACATCCCGGTCTTCAGCCTCCATGCTTTGCGCACTATCCATCATGCCGTTCCAGCCTGTCACGAGGACGTCTGAAATGCGAAGGCGAGCGGAGGAGTTCTGTGAGGCAAAGGCGAGGTGGGATCCGCTGCCGACGTATCCTTGTCGGTCGGTCCATTGACTTACGAACCTGCCATTGGCAAAGAGGGCTATTGTGCCGGCGGTCCGGTCACAACGAATCTCAAACTCNGCTTGACCCGCTTCATCAAGACGCAGNTTGGCNCTNGAATTGGAGAGGCGATCGATGTCGGCAGCTCCGTCTTCAGTAAAGTCACACCGGTAAATCTGAGCGTAATTGGAATAGATGGTGAGGACGTAGCTGTGTCCGTAGGTATAGGCAAATCCTTCCTTGAATTTGGAGCCAGCATTCGGGGCTAACTTACGCTTTTCCTCTGCCTCTTTTTCATCCCCCTCTTCTTTCTTGGCTTGATCAGGCCGCTCCATCGTTGCGTGGAATGCGATTGCTGTATTGAGACGGTTACGCCATGCGAGAGTGAAGCGGATACGAGAACGATCTCCGGCATTGGTATCTACTGCGATAGGGAGCTGCCCGTTGCTGTAATAGGCGCCACCNCTGAAGACCCACGGATCCTCCTGAGGTTCCTGTTCCTCAGNNTCCTNNTTNTNNTCCTCAGGNTNCTCNTCTGGGTTGTCGGTANCAGGGNGNTCCGGAGGGGTNATNANATTCCANTCNCCATCGCTGAANGGNCCAATATATTGAACGTGNCCNCCATGNGGAGNTGGNGCGATCTGGCTGACGAATTCCCGAGGGATGGATACTCTTCCTGCGAATTCAGTGTCGATCTCGAGCCTTTCGGGGTCAAGGCTTACGAGGGTTCCGGGGATTCTGTCGCCATCAGCAAGTTGAACAAAGGACGGGCTACGGAGGTTTTTGCGGGCACGGCCCCCGTTGAAGGATAGCCGCCGAATCTTATCAGTGCGAAGGGTGATAGGTTCGGCTGCCTCCGAATGGCGCCAACGTAGTTCTCCGTCACCGAGGCCAAGGAAGGAGCCATGAAGTGAGTCGCCATTGCGAAACCTGAGAAGGTCTTCCGGTTGGCTTGGATTCTCTCCGAGTAATGAGGATGAGAGGGCCACTCCCAAGGCGAGGATAGCCTTGGTGATCCGAGGACGGGAGCCGCACTTCATTGGGGGCCTACTTCTCATAAATTGGCAGAAACCGGTAGTTCAGGGCCATCGACAGGAGAGCCCCTGAGGTGCTGAAAGCTGCGCCTTTGTTTCCTGGCCAGCTCCCATCGCGGGCTTGCAGGGTGGAAAGATACCGGATGTTCTTTGAGTTCCACTCCTCCCATACCTGTTCATCAGCGTGGAAGAGGGCCTGGGACATGTAATATTCGAAATAGTAGGGATAAAAACGATCGCGATAGTTGAGCCGTTTGCCAAGGTATCCGAGGCTGGCTTTGTAGCCTTTGTTGTCCTTCTCCTTAGCGAGGGCCAGGCAAAGTGAACCGATTGCGGTGAGAGTTGGTTTTCCGCTTCCAGCCGAAGTGTATCCGTAACCGCCGTCTGATGCGCGGCACCTCTTCATGAAGGCATGACCTTTCTTAAGTGCATCCTCGGGGACTGGGATGCCAGCATTTCTGGCCGCGTATAGAGCCACCATTTGTGCTCCGGTTACGGTGGTATCAGCATCTTGGCTGTCGGGAGTATATCTCCACGCGCCCCGGCTGTTGCGTTCCTGCGCACTCAGGATTAAGTCAACCGCTCCCTTGAGTGCGAGGGCCAGCTTATCGTCCTTCAGGACTCCGTAGGCCTCGGCCAGAGCAAGGGTTGCGAACCCGTGATTGTACATGCTCGATCCGATATAGCCGTTCGTCTCATTCTGGTTCTCTAGAATAAAGCTGATACCCCCACGAATATTTCGTGCGTAGGGCCCGTGGTTAGGGTCCTCCCCGTGGGCAAGGAACGCCATCACACATAGTCCAACTACGCCCGGCTCACTGCCGTTCCGATCCGGCCAGTTGCCATTTTCTGTCTGGCTTTCCGCAAGGTAGCGCAGCCCCTTGATATACATCTGGTCAACCTGGGGGGGGATGGGGTCGTCCTGCCTGCGTGGTAAGGCCTGAGAGCGCCCGACCAGAGACGTTGCCAGTAAAGCTGCCGAGACAAGCGGTAAAAACAGTCTCATCGCATTCAGCGCCCCTTATTGTAGGAGTCGAGAGCCTTNTGGAACTCAGGTGGGAGGAAAGAGCCTGCCTTTCCTGCTTTTTTCCCGATGGTACGCTCCTCTTTCTTGCCTTTGCCAGCATCAGTGAACTCCTTGTTAGGGGAGTCAGAGTCACCCTCTTGGCCTTCGCCCGCCTGTTCTCCGGGCTGTCCTTTTTGTTCTCCCTGACCTTGTCCGGGAGTTTTNCCCATCATGCGCTGCATCATATCGAGCATGGCACCCATGCTCATTCCACTGTCTGGTCATGTGCCGCCACTTTGCTGGGAGCGCTGCTTGGCGGCTTCAAAAATCTTTTCTATGATTTCGGTTTCTGCAGCGATGGTCGGTCCGCCGGTATCGGTTTCATCGAGTGAATCGATCACCTCTGCCATGACCTCTTCGACCTCTTCCAGAAGGGCTATCAGTTTTTCGTCCGTCTGCTCCTCGATCAGGTCCTGAACATCGGCAGCAAGTTCGTCCTGTTCTCCGGCGAGGTTCTGCGAGCCTTCNCGATGTTTTCCGGCCGCCTTTTTCTGAGCCTCCGTGACCGGATCAGGATAGATGATCTCAGGGAGCTCGATTGCGGGCTTGGTGTCTGGCGGATCCTGAGCTTTCTGTGAAAGCGCGGGAACTGTCAGAAAGAGGAGCGCTCCAACCGCGAGGAGGCGAATGTTGTTCTTCATGATATCTATGAGGTTCTAGCTCTTGGAAATTGACTGCTTTATTGTTCGGTGTCTGGAGGGCCTACTCTGAAAGATCCTGCAGATGTAGAGTCCGGCGAAGTTGTTCGAGGGCTCTGGTCCGGGCCCGGATGTCCTGTTCGGTCTGGATCATCGCCATAACTTTCAGCATAAACTCAAAATCATTGTCGTCGAGAGAAGGCTCCTGACCTTCACCCCCGCCGCCCCCGCCGCCCCCGGAGGGGTCCTCAGGAGGATCAAGAATATCGGCCCATGCCTTAAGCTGGCCAGCCCACTTTTTAGCGGAGGAGAGGGCCATGAATGTCCGGTTGGCAACGATCTTCTCGCGGACCGCCTCTAGGTGAGAGTCGATGTTTGATTCTCTCATCTCGATCATGATCTGCTTGTGTTCCTCCTTTTCGGTTCGCGCATAAAAATGCCCAAGATCCTCATGGATCCAGTGAACATCTGAAGCTGTTCTTCGCTGCTGCATGGAGAGCTCTCCGAGGACTCGCTGATCTACTGGATCAAGTTCGTCATAGGGTGTCCCGGCGATAGTGGTGTTGCCCTTGTCGTCGATAGAAGCGATGAGAGTGTTTGCAATTCCATCCTCCTCGGAGGCAGCGCGACGTAATCTGTTGACGAAGGTGCTGGCTTCGAAGTCCTGGTTGGCTTCGTTGGCGCCTTCGATTGTCTCCCGCATTTTCTCAAGAACCTTCTCCTGCTCTTCAATGGCCTCCTGAAGGTCTTTCTCTGACTGCTCAGGGGTGGAGCTTGGGTCCTGTGCCTCCTGAAGCTGCTGCTCTACCTTGGGCATGTCCTCTTTGCTAAGCTCCTGCATTTTCTGCATGGTCTCGGCCATCTTCTGCATGGTTTCTGCTTCAACNTCTCCGTTCTTCAGNGCCTCCCCAAGAAGTTCTTCCATCCGTTCAGACAGCTCNGACATCNTTTCNATATTCTCTGCCTCGTTCATNTCCTGCTGCTCCAACCTCTCCTTGTTGGCTTCNTCCTGAAGCTTTTCGGCTCCGTCCTGTTCTATTCGACGATTCTCGTCGAAGTTGTTCTGCTCACGGCGAGCCGCATCTTCGAGTTCTCCGATGANACGGTCGAACTGGTCCTTNAGGAGCTGGGCTTGTTCGTCCTTGGTCAGGATATGGAGGGTGATGGGCTCGGAATAGACCCGGCCTCGCCCGGGNAAGTAGTCTTCGACAAATGCGCGAANCTGTAGCTTCTGGGCAGGAATATTNCGGGTTTTGGGCGNAAAGTGAACCACNCCTGAGAGTCGNCGCTGGTTGGGTGCCCCGAGCTCGAGGACGTGNCTTCCCCTGGAAGGAGTCTCATCGGTTGGCTTNGTGAATTCTCCGGTCCATTCGTAGCCGATATGCTTCGAGCCGTAGTCGTCTTCCGCAATGATTTCGAAGCTGACCGTCTCTTCCTCTAGAATGACGGTTTGTCTCTCAATGTCCTGNATGTAAGCGANGGGCTTCTGGTCTTCAAGGGGTTCGACTCGGATTCTGTGTCCACCTGCATCCNCCAGACCGTTGACGTCTTCCCAGTTCATTTGGAGNTCGAGAGGCTGNGATTGAAGAGAGATTCGGGGGGAGANCATCTGGGANCCTGCGACCCTCAGNGGAAGAATCCGCGGNGGNNCCGGTTGNTCCTCTTNCTCCNCGTCGAGTAGTGGGTCCGCTGCGAGGGGAGCGTTCGAATCAGAGTTGTCGGNNGCTTCTCCGATNTCCTCACTGNCGNCGAGGGNNTCGAGGTCNCTNNCAAAAAGGTCTCTTTCGGTGGTCTTTGGCAGCTCTTTNATGGTGAGCANGCCAGTTTTTAATTCGCGACCTTCCAANGTTGTCGCCTCCAGAGAAACCTGACTNCCTACCACGACATCCCCTGNGAGAGTTCCCACNCGGAGCTCCTTGNTTTTATCTTGGAGTTGTAGATATTCAGGATACACGATTGTGGCCCGGACGGATTTAATGGCGGGNCGTGTCTGAGGAATTACCTCCACTACCGGGCGAGCATCTCCGATACTGATCAGAACGCGGCCNGGCTCAGACTGTCCCGGAAAATCAAAGGTATAGGATTTCTTGTCGTCCTGAAGCTGGGCAGAGACAGGCTCCTGAATGCCAAATCTCGCGACCCCACTTGCAGGCCTCTGATCGGAGAGCTCGCTCAGGGAAACCGTGACACTAAATGGCTCATCCATCGGAACGATGATGGTTTCTTTAAAATCGCTGATTTTGGTGAAGGTATATCGTTGAACATCCGAAAATGGCCTAAGCCACCGCTCGAACGCGTTCTGGCTTGGTTTTGGGACCTTCCACAGGGCGGCCGCAATGATGGCGGCAGCGGTGAGAACCATCAGGGCCCAGCGGATGTGCCGCGGGGCTGGTAAGGCGGCTTTGAGATTTCGGCCTTCGGCCTGCTTCGCCACGGCCTTCATCGCAGCAGCTCGAAGCTCCGGGGAGAGGGCCTCTTTACTTTCTCTTTGGTCCTGAAGCTCCACGACGCCCAGCATCCGGTCGCCGAGCCGAGGAAACTTTCGCGATATTAGGCGTGCGAGCTGAGCTTCGCGGCGATGTCTAAAAACCCAGCGGTGGATCCAGTAGGGTGCGAAGAGGGTGAAGAGGGAGGTGCCTCCTAAAAGAATGACAAGCCGCACGGTTGGGGGGGTGTTCCAAATGCGGTCGAGTCCGAAGACCACGAGATAGGAAAAGAGGAGTCCGAAGAGACCCGCTAATAAGGCTTCCGCGACCTTAATAAACCATAGGCGCCCACGGAACGCTTCCAGTTGCCTTCTAAGGCTGTCGGGTAAAGGCGCGCGCTTGTCCTTCGAGTTGGGGCCTTGGTCGGATGACATACAGGAACAGGTGAGCGGGGACTGAAATTCTTACAAAAGGACTCTTGCAGAGGAGGCACGGCCAATCCAGTTGGAAATTACCCCGGAGCTGATTGAATTGCCGGGTAATCCAAGACCGTTTGCCATCAGGAGGTCACAATCCCGGCTCCTCATGTTTTTTAAACTATTGCAGATAGGGGTTATTGTGAATTTCCTCGCCNAGAACGCCAGTGGGCCCATGGCCTGGGAGGAGTTGAGTTGCAGCTGGGAGACAAGCTATATTGGTCTTTATACCTGATATCAGGAGACCGTGATCTCCATGAGGGAAGTCAGTACGACCAATTCCACCTCCCGCAAAAAGGGTGTCACCAGAGAAAAGTTTTTGAAAAAGTGCCACGTGGAACACAAAAGAATCTGGAGAGTGGCCTGGAACGGGGGCAGGCTCGAATTCAATGCCGTTGATCTCGATGCGGCTCGTCTCCGGTGTGAAGACTTCATCCACTGAGAATTCGGGGCAGGACGCTGGGAGTCCCCACTTTGCTGCTAGATCCGTTAATTGTAGTTCAGGGGAGAATGGCGCGGACGCGTAGATCGGGACTCCTGCCCGCTGAAAGAGCGACGCATCCTCGATGTGGTCGAAGTGTTGATGGGTGAGTAACAGACCGGTCGGTTTACTTCCCCTTTGTTCGCAGAAGTTAAACATACCTTCTGGGGCATCGATCACAACTCCGCCCGCTGCAGTTTCAACAAGGTAGCCATTAGTTTGACAAAATCCTCCACAGTGGGTGCTGAGCGTCATGGGGAGACGGTGTCCTATTTCATAGGAGGGTGCAAGTCGTCGCGACATGTAGGATAGTGATCAGCTTTCCTAACAAAAAAAATGTTAATAAGGATTCCAGAGTATAACCTTGGAAGGGGAGACATCTCCGAGGGGAAGGTCAGAGGCGGGACTCTACAGATACTTTTTGCCCTTCAGTATCGCTCTAACGTCACCGATGAAGACTTCGGTTCGGAGTTCGACAGGGAGTCGCTCGCGGTCATCGCTGAGCCACAGGGTTGCGGTCTTCATTTTGTTGTAANTGATCAGTTTTCCTCCGGCTCCGATCTTCTGAAGCTTAATATCCATTTTTAGGCACTTCAGACCACGGTGCGTTTCCCGGCTGAGCACAGATACCCGTGCAAGATAGGGACTTGCAAAAGGATGCACCACGAGAACGGCCTTCTCTCCAATTCCCATTTCGAGTCGCCTCAGGTAGATCAATGCGGAGGCTAAGTCGTAGACTGGGGCCTTCGAGAAAGAGAAGGTGGAATTCCTTGTTCTGGGGCCTGAGCCCTTACGGGATGGGGTGAAGATCTCTCTACTGCGTAGTGAGGGGCGATACCAGTTACTGGTGTCGGTGCGTCCTTTGCTGGTCGTTTCCGTGGAGGTAAACATGGAGGGCAGATAGGAGCCTTTCTTCAGGAACGAGGTGAAACTGTAATTGTAGGGATATAAAGATCGGGCCAGACCGGTGCTTTCTCCGTAAATCTGGGTAATAAAATGGTTTGGATAGCGAGCGTCTTTTCGCCCGAAGATCATGTTCAAGCGCCCTGAGTTAATTGCGCCATTCCAACTCATCTGGAAGCTTAAATGAAGGGGTCTGATGGCTAAAAATGCAGGGTCCGGCTTGCGGGTTGTCACTTCGTCCTGCCAGGCTTCGAGCGACGCCGTCAATGCTCCGATGAATGCCGCGGTAATGAGATATGATTTCATCTGCCTAGTTAGACGAGGGTTAGGGTGAATAATTCACTCCGCTCGCCCTTCCTCCAGCCTGAGCTGGGCAGGGGGAGCGGCTGTCTTCTCCGCCTTCCCCTGGCGTCTCCGAGATTATTCCGAGCTGTAAACCGTTGCCGGATTAAAGGCGCGCTTCCCTCAAAAGGCCAGTGCAGAAGGGTCGCCGGGAGTGACAGATTGGTAGAAGCAGAAACGACGATTCCTATGGCATGGGCCTTCTCCTTGCTGGTTCAAATATAAAATTAGCACTACTTGATCGCAGGAGGTGCGAATTTTGAGAATCTTCTGGGTGTCTCCGGAAGTTTCTCCTTCGTGCCAGATCTCCTGCTGGCTACTCGAATGGTAGACGGCCCCGCCTATTTGAAGCGTCTGTTTCAGGGATTGCTCGTTCCTCCGGGCCGGGATGAGGGGCTCCATGGTCTTGGCGTCAATCGCCATGGCGGGAATAAGGCCTTTGGAATCGAACTTTGGGCAAAGTTGGTCTCTTTTGTCGACTGGGGCGCAATTCTCTGTGGAAAAGGTGACAGGTTCAGGCAGGCCCGGGTTGGTTACGGATTTGAGGCTGGCGGGGGCGTGTGAAAAGGGAAAGTCGGGAATCCGGGAGATGAAGTGGCATCAGGGCTTAGCTGGCTGCCGGTTTTAATTGCAGGGTGCTCAGGGATCCGTTGGATTGAGGCATGGCGCTGACAGAGAACATGGCTTTCAATTTGATTGAGGGTGCCCATGAAAGAAAGCGTCTTGCTCATGCCTTTTTGATTTCCGGAGCTACCGGAAGTGGTAAGCGAGAGCTCGCGGCAAGGGTTATCGCTATGGTGAACCCTGCCGAGGCCAGCGGGGGGGGTGATCTTTTTGGAGGATCTCCTGATGTGCCGTGCTCGGCAGATCTCGATGATCTGGAGGGAGAGTTTGTTAGGGTGGTCAGGCCCCGCTCGAGGTCGAGGAGGATTCTTATCGACGATATTCGTGGGCTGGAGCGCAGCATGCATCTTGCTGCTCCGTCGGGGGTGTGGAAGGTCGGTGTCGTTGTTGATGCAGATCGGATGTTTGACGAGCCAGCAAACGCTTTCCTAAAGACGCTGGAGGAGCCGCCGCCCGGCTGCCTTCTTCTTCTTCTGACTTCCAATGCAGATATCCTCTTGCCAACCATTCGCTCTCGTTGCGTTGAGATCGTTCTGCAGTCCAGTGGTGAGAATCAATTCCTTGAAGAGCAAGAAAGCGCCGCATTCGCTGCAATTCTGGCTCACAGTGCGGCAAAGCCCTCGGCTCATAGCGCGCTGTTGTTGAAGGTAGCCTTTGAATCGTTGCTGAACAGAAGAAAGGAGGGAATCAACGCCGCGAATAAGGACTCCTTGAAGCAGGAGGCAGATGCCTACAAGCAGGCAACGGAGGGTGACTGGCTGGATGAACGTGAAAAGTATTACGAGGCAATGGCAGCCTCAGAGTATCTGGCTGTCCGCTCTGCCTTGGTAGACTGGCTGATTTCATGGCTGGGCGACGCGGTGAGGCAAAAAGCAGGTTCCACAGCTCTTAGCCTCTCTCAACATGGAGAGGCCACGAGGAAGCTTGCGGAGGCCGAGGACATGACCGGACTCCTTGCCCGGATTGAGACTCTTCAGGAGCTCAGAGATCTCCTGAATACCAATGTGCCAGAAAATCTGGCCCTGGAAGTATCGTTCCTTAAGGCTTTCGGGTCCTCTGGTGCGGGCTAGAGGTGCTAGCGCTGAATAGCGCCTTCACATACTGGATTGCATGGATCTTGAGAGAATAAATCTTTTGAATCGTTCCATTTCATCGCAAACCATCCGCATGGATCAGTTCAAGGATAAGAGGGTTGTGGTGACCGGGGCAGGCCGGGGTATCGGGCAAGCTGTCGCAGAGGCGTTTGCGGCGGAGGGCGCAAGGGTAGCCGTTCTAAGTCGGAACGAGCAAAGTTGCGGGCAGGCTGCTGCCACGATCAACAAGCAGTATCCGGACGCCGCGATACCCTTCGCTGTGGACGTCGCGGATTATGATGCGATGCAAGCGGTCGGTAAGGAGATCGTGGCAGAGTTCGACGGGGTAGATATTCTCGTTAACAACGCAGGGATCACGCGTGATGGATTGTTGCTCCGAATGAGCGGTGAGGATTGGGACGCGGTGCTCGATACAAATCTCAANGGGGCCTTTAATGCGGTGAANGCCTTTCAGCGATCTCTCATGAAAGCTGGNGGTGCGCGCATCATTAATGTGAGTTCGGTGATCGGNCTGATTGGTAATGCTGGCCAGGCGAACTATGCGGCTTCGAAGGCAGGGTTGATAGGGTTTACNAAGTCAGTTGCCCGGGAGCTCGCCTCGCGGAAGGTTACCTGCAACGCGATCGCGCCCGGATTTATTCGGACCGACATGACGGATGCTCTCAGCGGGGAGATGCAGGAGGAAATTATCAAAAGGGTCCCCTTGAAAGACATGGGTGAAACCGCAGAGATCGCAAGCCTTGTACTTTATCTCTCCAGCCCAGAAGCTCGTTATCTGACCGGCCAGGTGGTAGCCATTGATGGCGGCATGACCATGTGACTGAGGTCTCGATTTGAGAGCGGGTATGGTTTTTACCGTTGTTCCTCAAAGGGGCGAACCTGCTCCGTTTCTGCACATTCAGTGAGCCAGCTAAAGAGCCTGCGCACCTCNTCATTATCAGTGCGGATAGCATCAAGGGCAGCCCAATCCAGGTGATCTCTGAGCCGAGGGCTGGCTATCCTCCTTACATCGAAGCGCTCCATAAGAGCCTCTGTCTCACGAGGTTGTCCGGTCAGAATATGCTCAGGTCCTGGAAGTTCATCGAGCATCTCAGCTGTCAGGCCAAAAGTGGTAATTCCAATTCCGAAACGGTTGCTTAGCTGCCGGAGGGCGTCTGCTAGAGCCTCATCCTCGATGGGCCCTGCATAGAAGAGTTCTCCTCCCTGGCACCACGAGCTCACGCTTAAAGCTTGGAAAAATTCCTCCCGGAATAGCTCGTGATTTGGGACGAGGCGGAGAGTCACAGATTGAATCCGATAGGGAGGNATNCCAAGGCTGCTCTTGAGAGCCAGAGTCTCGGGGTCGAGATTGAGGACTTGATCGGCNGGTTCGCCNCCTTCCCAGTCAACGACCGCCATATCTGGGAATTTCCAGAGGTTNCCGAGAGGGGAGTCTCGGGTAAGGGCATCCCTGAANTGATAAGGAAAGCGTCCATTAATTTCGCAGTAGCGGGTTGCCGCAGCTCTGAACTTACGGATCCTCTGTAGAATATGGTCCACTGCCCCAAGGTCTCCTGCGAAATCGTCGAGGCGCCCTTGGGTCATGGAGAGCAGATCCTGCGCCCCTGACAGTGCGGGGACCGGGGCAGCCCGGCGGTAATATCCCTGACCCTTTTCAACCTTCGCGATCGGCGAAGCGGGATCGCAGGACATAATCGAAAAATGGTAGCGGAGAGAGGCGTCCGAATAGTCGCCTTCAAGCCGGAGTCTTACGAGCCGGATGAGCTCGGTTCCCTTTGTCGCCTCCTTGGGGCTAGACGGAAGAATCGTAGGAAGGATGTCGGTCAGTTGCTGGCGGAGACTCATGAAAGATACAGCAGAAGCTGCCTAACCAAGTCCCCCCGACGATCAGGTCGCAAGCAGCAATACGCCCCCGACGTAAAATTTTTCTCAAATCGTGAACAACCTACTATTTATTAACAGAAACCCCATTGATACTCCCAAAAAAATCAGACTTGATCCGTGAAAAATAGCGCTCGTTAATAAAACGGGCTCATTGAATAAAGAAGCCACTCTTGCGTCTTAGATAGGTAACTGCGATATTCCCGTATGACCTCAGTACCNTGGTTTGCATTCNTGCTTGCTGGCGTTTTTGCGCTTGGTNNAGCAACNGCCCCTGGGCGAGATGAAGCTCCGAATGCCGACGCCTTGCTGAAGACCGCCAGGTTTGTGACGACCTTGCAGCAACAGGATCTGAAAGGGTATATCCGGAAGGGAGAGACCAAGTTTCCTGTCGGGCTTTACCTGCGAGGTCAGGATATTCAGTTGAGCTATACCCGTCCACGCGAGGGAAAGGATGTCCGCTTTCACATGCGACTTGGGGAAAATCGTTATGATCTCTTCGAGCTGGCAAATGGNAAGACGGTACGGTTTCCGGAAGAAAAGCTAGGGCAGTCAATCGAGGAGACCGATTTGTCTTACGAAGATCTGGCAATGCGATTTCTCTACTGGCCCGGCGGTAAGATCGATGGCCTGGAAAAGGTGAAGGGGCAGGATTGCTGGGTAGTTCGTCTCGTAAACCCCACTCAGACAGGTCGCTATGTTCAGGTGCGAGTCTGGGTTCATAAGAAGTCGCAGGCGCTGATGAAGGTGGTTGGCTATGACAAGGACGGGAAACCTCTGAAAAGATTTGCGGTCACAGATGTGATGAAGGTTGGAGATGCTTATACTTTGAGGAGGATGCGGGTCGATAGTGTAGACCCGATCCAGAACAGGGTTGTGGGGATGACCTACCTCGAATTTGACAGGCCGAAGGCAAAAGTTCCCAGGCCCGGGGGGCTGAGGTGAGGAGCCTCGCTGGCGGGTCTTGAAAAGGGTCGATTGGCTTCATGCAAGTCTTCGCTGGTATGGTGCCCTCGGTTGGGCGGGATTCNTTCTCTGGGAGTGCGTATGTGAATTGTAGCAGCCCACCAGTTCTTCGTTGCAGGCCCGCTCGTTCGTCGTAAAGAGAGGCATGCGGACGTCCGTGAAAGAAGTGTTAAGCCGGGTGGAAGCGGCTGAAGGAATCAGCGTTTCGGGGTGGGTGCGCACCCGCCGAGATTCCAAGGATTTTTCCTTTCTTGAGGTCAATGATGGTAGCTGCCTGAGTGGTGTGCAGGTAATCGCTGATGCCGGCGTGAAGGGGTATGAGGATATCCAGATGATGTCCACTGGATCGGCGGTCAGGGTGGAAGGNAATCTGGTGGCNTCTCCCGGTGAAGGGCAGAATTGGGAGTTACAGGCTACTGCGTTGGTTTTGATGGGTAGCGCGCCAGGGGATTATCCGCTTCAGAAAAAGCGACATGGACCGGAATTTCTCCGCGACATTGCCCATCTCAGGCCGCGGACAAATCTGTTTGGTGCCNTTTTTCGGACGCGAAGTCGCCTTGCGCTGGCGGTTCATCACTTTTTCGAAAAAAGGAGCTTTGTCTACGTTCATACTCCCATCATTACCGCTAATGACTGTGAGGGAGCGGGGGAGATGTTTCAAATTTCTACGGAGGGGGCTGATCTTCCTGACGGCGAGCACTTTTTCGGGAAGCCAGCTCATCTTACGGTAAGTGGACAGCTGGAGGGTGAAACTTTCGCCTGCGCCCTGAGCAACATCTACACCTTTGGGCCAACCTTTCGTGCGGAGAATTCGCACACCTCGCGTCATGCGGCCGAATTCTGGATGATAGAACCAGAAATGGCCTTCTGCAATCTTGAGGGGGATATGGATCTCGCGGAGGCTTTTGTTAAGGAGCTCACCCAGGAAATNCTGAACGGCCCCGAGGACGATTTCGGCCTCTTTTCAAAATTCGTAGATAAGGGTTTGGAGNCGAGGCTGAAGATGATTGTGGAGCGACCCTTCGCGAGAATCAGTTATACGGAAGCGGTCAGGATTCTTCAGGACTCCGGGCACAAATTTGAATATCCTGTGGCTTGGGGTGAGAATCTTCAATCTGAGCATGAGCGCTACCTCACCGAGGAGCATTGCAAATCTCCGGTCACAGTTTTTGACTATCCTGAAACAATCAAACCCTTCTACATGAGGAAAAACGACGATGGGAAGACCGTTGCGGCTATGGATGTTCTGGTTCCCGGAATCGGAGAAATTATCGGCGGGAGCCAAAGGGAAGAGCGTCTCGAAGTGCTTCAGGGAAGCATGAAGGCTGACGGGCTTAGTGAGGGGGATTACCAATGGTATCTCGATCTGAGAAAATTTGGAAGCGTTCCTCACGCAGGTTTTGGTCTGGGATTCGAGCGAATGCTGATGATGGTCACGGGGGTCCAGAACATCAGAGATGTCATTCCCTTTCCGAGGACTCCCGGCACCTGTGGCCCTTGAAAAAGTGGTCTTATCGCTAGGCGAGTCCAGTGATCACGGTGATGCCTGGCTTGCCGAATGCCTGGCCAGAGGTCAGGAGGGCGGCACCCTCAGAGAGATCGCAGGTTCCTGAAATAAGAAGCCCGGGATCGATGCCCTTGGAGGTGATCAGGTTAAAAAGCTCGGGGTAGCAATGGGATTGCATTCCGTGGCTTCCAATGATTTCAAGTTCGTGAGCAAGGATTTGGTCAAANGGAACCGGNGAGGTTGCGTCCTGCNCAACCATGAGCCCGACTTGGATATGTCTGCCNCGGGGCCGCAGGCATCGAATNGAGTTTGTGGCGGTTTCCGTGCTGCCNAGGGAGTCGATCGAATAGTGGGCTCCCCCGGATGTTATATCTACAACGGTGCCGACAATTTCAGAAGTTGCATTTGCGTTGATGGTATTTGTGGCACCCAGCTTGGTCGCAAGANGGAGTATTTCCGGGTCTACATCAATCGCAATGGTCTGAACGCCCAAAGCATTGGCCACCATCAGAGCAGAAAGCCCCACTCCGCCACATCCATGAATTGCCAGCCAATGCCCGGGGCGGGCCCGGGCTTGATGCACTACTGCACGATATGATGTGGCGAGGCGGCACCCGAGGCTTGCCGAGGAGATGAAATCGAGTTCATCTGGTAGTCGGACAAGATTCTCCTCTGCGTGGGGGATGGATACGAGTGAGGCGAATGAGCCCCAGTGGGTGAATCCAGGCTGCTGCTGATTGGGGCAAACCTGTTGGTTGCCGTTCTCGCAGAATTCACAAGAACCGCAGGCGCAAATGAAGGGAGCAGTGACGCGGTCTCCTCGTGACCATTTCAGGACGTTTTTTCCTGTTTCCTCGACAACTCCTGCAAACTCATGGCCCGGGACATGGGGAAGAGTAACATCAGAATCGTGGCCCTTCCAACCGTGCCAATCGCTGCGGCAGATGCCGGTCGCCTCGACGCGGATGACCACTCCATTCGGAGAGGGAGTGGGGTCAGGCACGGTAGTGACCTCTATGGCTTCCTCGAACTTTTGGAAGAGAGCTGCTTTCATGAAGAGAAAAGCAGAGTGGCCCTGATTGAGGGCTTGGAGGGGAAAGGTTTGCCTCGAATAACGGCTCGAAGTTTTTTACTTACCCTCGCTGATCATTTTTTTGAAAGCGGCAGAATGAGCTGAGACGGTTGCTTTGGGGCCGGTNAACTTTGCAAAGATGGCGCCCTGCTTGCTCTCGATGATTGCCCCAAGGAGTGCGTATNCTGGCTTTTCTTCAATCGGGCCGCGGGGCGGTCCTGCCTTGAAGGTGCCCTCAGCGGATACGAAAGTAACCACCGATTCACCGGCTTTCGACTTTTCCGTTTTCGCGTTNATGTCTTTTTTGGGCTCTGTGAACTGACCAAACCACCGATCGACATTGGCTTGCAGGCCGCCTCCCCCTTGGGGACCGAAATGAAAGAAGACGATCTGACCTTCTGCTGCATCTGCCCCAACCTTAAGCTGGGCCTTTCGCATGAAGGAACTTGGTTTGACCGAGAGGAACTCCTTGGGTCNGTCGAAGGTCAGGCCTGCAACTTTGAACTCGCCTGCTTGAACTGGGCACAGGCTGAGGAGNGTCGAGGTGATGGCAAGGAGTTTGAAAGTCTTCATGGTTCTTCCCTAACCCCCTCGGGGACGTTGGTCAAAGAAAAGAGACGTCACACGGATTCCTCGGGCCAGTTGGGATCCGGGGGAGGAGGTCTGCAATCTTCAGTTTCTTGGTNTATCAGGGTAATTCGCTGCTGCCCTCAAGAGGGAGAACCAGTGTCCCGGTGTCGGACGTATGACAGATCTTCTGAAGGTGGCTCTTTTTTGGATTTTCAGGTGTTTTGGTGAGAGAAAAGGCTTTCAAGATTCGTATTTTAAGGATCACCTATGCTNGGTTCAGGAGATTGGTGCGTNTGCGCTGTTCTCTGGTCCGAAACAACCGCCGNGTTCTCTAANTGAGGAAATTTCCGGCCTACACTACACAACANAATATCATGGAAGGTTCCATTCAATCTGACCGGAGGAAATTCCTCAAAGCGAGCGGGGTAGCAGCAGCTGCTACCTCATTGCCCATTGCCGCCTATGCGCAGGTAGAGGGTAAAAGTGAAATCAAGGTAGCCCTCGTTGGTTGCGGAGGGCGGGGAACAGGTGCCGTCTCGCAAACGCTGAATGTTGAGGGAGCCAAGCTTGTCGCCGTGGCTGATGCATTTCCCGACAAGACACAGGGTGTGATCAATAATATCAAGGGTCGCTTCAAGGAGAAGGTGGATGTTCCGGCCGAGCGAATGTTCCATGGATTCGATGCCTACAAGAAGGCAATTGAATTTGCGGACATGGTGATCCTGACTACGCCTCCGGGATTCCGTCCTGAGATGTTTGAGTATGCAGTTTCGCGCGGTAAGCATGTCTTTATGGAGAAACCAGTCGCGACCGATGCGGGAGGGATCCGAAGAGTGCTGGCGGCAGCAAAGGAGGCTGATGCCAAAAAGCTCAAGGTGGTCTGTGGTCTGCAGCGTCGCTACCAGAAATCCTATACCGCAACACATCAGGAAGTGATGGAAGGTCGGATCGGCAAGGTGCTTAGCAGTCAGGTCTACTGGAATGGTGGAGGTGTCTGGGTCCGTCCGAGAAAAAAGGAGCAGTCAGAGATGGAGTATCAGATGAGGAACTGGTACTATTTCAACTGGCTCTGTGGGGATCATATCTGCGAGCAGCACGTCCACAATCTGGACGTAGCGAATTGGTTCATGGGTAGTCATCCCACGGTTGCTCAAGGCATGGGGGGCAGGCAGCAGAGAATTGGGCCCGACTTCGGAGAGATCTTTGATCATCACTTCGTGGAGCTTCAGCATGAGGGTGGTGGTTATACCAACTCCCAATGCCGGCATCAGAGGGGATGTATGAATCGGGTCACGGAGGTCNTCATCGGTGAAAAGGGTCGTGCCTACCCGGGGAGGATCACAGATAACGANGGTAAGGTTGTGTGGAAGCTGAACGAAAAGTCGAAGAATCCCTATCAGGTGGAGCACGACGAGNTGCATCGCCACATCAGGGAGGATAAGCCAATTAACAATGCATACTACACTGCAGAGAGCACGATGACTTCTATCATCGGTCGGATGGCTACCTACTCTGGAAAGGAATTAAAGTGGGATGAGGCCCTCAATTCTGAGATCAGTATCATGCCAAAAAATTATGCATGGGACGCAGACCCTGGTCCGAAAATAGATCCTGAGACGGGGCTCTATCCCTGCCCTGAGCCTGGAGTCACGAAAGTGATTTAAGCTGCTTTAGCGTTTCCACTGAAAAGCCGGGCCGCTGGGTCCGGCTTTTTATTTGGTCGAGGACTAGAGNAGCAATGTGCTTCTCCTCGGGGCGTGCTCGCTGCGCGGGACNGCCCAAGCTAGGATAGGATTTCGCTCACGACNCGGCCATATACGTCGGTAAGGCGGAAGTCCCGTCCATCGTANCGGTAGGTGAGTTTCTTGTGATCGATTCCGAGTTGGTGAAAGATGGTGGCATGAAGGTCGTGCATGTGGACTTGTTGCTCGACCGCGTGGTGACCATGGCTGTCGGTCTTTCCGTATGAAACACCGGGTTTGAAGCCCCCTCCGGCGAGCCAGACCGTGAACCCGTCGGGATTATGGTCTCTCCCTGTCCCTTTATTCTGGGCGTAAGGAGTGCGTCCGAATTCGCTACCCCACCAGACGATGGTGTCTTCGAGGAGGCCGCGGCGCTTAAGGTCTTCGAGGAGGCCAGCGACAGGTTTGTCTGTTGCGCGGGCATGTTCGATATGCTTTGGCATATTGGAATGCTGGTCCCAAGCCGGATTGTTGGAGTTGTCGGTGTAGTTGACCTGTATGTAGCGCACGCCGGCTTCGCTGAGACGGCGGGCCCGGAGGCAGTATTGTCCAAAGTTATCAGTGTGCTTTTCACCGATGCCATACATCTCAAGGGTCGAGGGGCTTTCCTGCGAAAGGTCGAGAATGTCCGGGGCGTTATTTTGCATGCGCCACGCTAGTTCGAAGGAGCTAATGACGGCTTCAAGTTTGTCATCCCCCGGCATTCTGCCTGCCTGCTCAGCGTTTAATTGGCGTAGGAGCTCAAACTGNTTCCGTTGTTCAGCTGGGCTGTTGTTAAAGTCGATAAGGTTCCTGATTGTCGCTTCCTGTGCCGGTATGCCCGCTCTTCCGACAGGGGTGCCCTGATAAGCCGCAGGTAAAAACGCGTTGCTGTAGTTGCGCGGGCCACCGTTGCCCATGGCAGGCCCGATACTGACGAAACCCGGGAGGTTGTTATTCTCGGTTCCCAACCCGTAATTTGCCCAGGAGCCCATACTTGGACGAACAAGATTTATCGAGCCGGTATGCAGGAATAATGTGCTTGGGCCGTGTGCGACCCCTTCAGTGTGCATTCCTTTAAGAAAGCAAAGGTCATCGACGTGCCGGGCGGTATGTGGAAAGAGCTCGCTGACGTGCTGACCGGTCTGTCCATATTGTTCGAAGTTCCAGAGTGGCTTCATCACCCGGTGCTCAACGATCTTACGCGTCTTCGCCAGAGTTCTGGCATCGTCGAACCGGATCATTTTNCCATCATCCTGGAATAGCTTCTCCTTGTAGTCGTAGGAGTCCACGTGGCTGACACCCCCGGCCATAAAGAGAAAGATGACGCGCTTGGCTTTGGGGGGATGATGCAGGATTCTACTGTTTGCGGCTGGCATTCCCGCGCATGCCTGCTCATGGGCCAGTGCGCCCATGGCGAGGCCGCCAAAACCACAGGCCATGTCGCGGAGGGCGTGTCGGCGGGAGATATTCATGGCAGGGGAAAAGATTCGGAGGAGCGGTTGTTTTCTGACGGGGATCCTATCGGCTAGATTGTCCGGCCTCAAGCGCGCCTTAGTGAAGGTGCCGGAAGTCAAGACTGGCNAAGAGGCTCTGAAAAACCTGTGACCAGGATTCTTTCGAGTTTTTATTTATTTGAAGATAGTCGAGAAGGATCCGCTCCTCTCTGGTAGTAGGGANGCGCCCAAGGACAAGAAGGTAGGTGTATTCAATTCTGGATTTTTCACCGGAAAGGGACTCTTTGAGAAGGCGGTCAGCAGCGAGGTTCGCCTGCTTTTGCACAAANGGGTTGTTCATCATGAAGAGCGCCTGCGTGGGAACGCTACTCGTTGTCCTTATNCCTGTGACAAGGTTGGGGTCCGCAAAGTCAAAAACCTGCATAAGCTCAGGCAGTGTATTGCGAAAAACCGGCGTATAGATACTTCTGCGGGTGCCGCCAAATTGATAGCCATACTCTGTTTTAGTGCCGGGCTTCACGGTATTGCCGCCGAGTCGGCCATCGAGTGCGCCGCTCACCGAGAGAATGGAGTCCCGAATGGCCTCAGCTTGAAGACGCCGGTGGTTCTGGCGCCAGTGGAGAAGATTTTCAATGTCAGATGACGCTTGCGAAGGCGCAGACGAGGAGCTCAGTTGATAAGCTCGTGACAACATGATCTTGCGCACGAGTTCCTTGGTGGACCAGCCGCCCTCTACAAAGAGGGTTGAAAGATAGTCGAGNAGCTCGGGGTTTGAGGGGGTGTCACCCATTTGCCCAAAGTTGTCGACGGACTTCACGATCCCCCTGCCAAAAAGGTGATGCCAGACCCGGTTGACAAATACCCGGGCGGTGAGGGGGTTGTTGGGGTCGGCAATCCAATCGGCCAGCTCCATCCGCCCGCTTGATTTCGGAGCGATGGCAGGTGTTGGGGCGGTCTGCAGGATCTTGATAAATCCTCTGGGTGCTTTCGGTCCGGATTCGTGGGCGTTGCCGCGTAAGGCGATTGGGATGTCAGCGGGACCGGGAGCCTCTTCGGCTGCAATCACCATCGCGGATGGACTTCCCGCCTCCCGTAGGGATTTGAGTTCATTTTTCAATGCGGCAAGTTGCGCTTGCGCTCTCTCGCTCTTCTCTGGCGATGGAGTGCTATTTTTTGGGGCTGTCCCATGGGGGATTAACTGCACGGCATCAGCGATGACGTGCGCAGTGGTCCCCTGATTGGAAATAAGGACAACATCCCAGTCGCCGGCAAGAAAGTCGAAGGTTCCGAGGGAGATGAAACTGCCATCGATTGGAGGGCGTCGGGTCTGGTCGACATAGATGGTTTTTTCGCCGTCGGCGTGGCGAACTACTACAGGAACTTTGCGATCCCTGTTCGTGCCTTCCGTGTAGGAAATACGGACTTCAAATTTCCCATCACCAGGAATGCCCACCCTGTAGCGGACTTCTTTCTCTCCCTTCCCGGTAGCTCCATCATGCAAGTAGTTCGCTGCCACATACCCGCTGTTCGAGGTTGATCTGGTCCACTCGCCCTTTCTCTTGGCGTTCTCATCGTCAACGACAATGCCGGGGAGAGAGCTCACAGGGATGGAGGCCTTCGTCTTCTTGTTNCTGAGGAGCGATATTTCCTGCTGGAGGGTCTTGATGCGGGCGGCTTGCTGCTTGTGGAGGTGTTCTTGTTCTGGAGAAAGAGGAAGGGGCCGCTTGTTCCAGGTAGACACATTACTGTGGATTACCACCTTGGTTCCTTTCAGGATGCCGGCCATTCCGTAGTAGTCTCCAGAATCTATCGGGTCGAACTTGTGATCGTGGCAGCGGGCACAGCCTATAGTTAGCCCGAGAAAAGCCTTTCCAATGGTATCAAGCTGTTCGTCGATAATATCCATTTCAAGGACAGTCTTGTCCTGGAGTTCATAGTTGGTTGGTCCAAGCAGGAGAAACCCGGTGGCGATTAAAGCCTGTTGCCTCTCTTCGAGGGTGCCGCCTGCCAGCAGATCGCCAGCGATCTGCTCGCGGATGAAGCGGTCATAGGGTTTGTCCGNATTCAGGGAGTTGACCACGTAATCACGGTATCTCCACGCTTCACCAAANAGAAGAGTGCGTCCGCCTCCTGTGGATTCCGAGTAGCGGGCGATATCGAGCCAGTGCCTAGCCCATTTGACGCCGAAATCTGGACTGGAAAGGAGGTTGTCTACGACGGCCGCGATTGCTTCGTCCCGGTTCTTTTTTGCTGACTCGAGGAAGGCTCGGATCTCAGCTGGGCTGGGGGGCAGGCCCACCAAGTCGAAATAAATTCGTCTCAGGAGAGTGGTGGCAGGTGCATCTGGGACCGGAGATAGTCCGTGGCGTTGGTGGGCGGATAGGATAAACTGGTCAATTCCGGTCGCAGGCCACTGGGAATCTTGAGCGGGAGGAGGACTTGGGCGAGTGATGGGCTGGAACGACCAGAAATCCTTTCCCGCCCTGAGAGAGTTCTCGGTCTCCGAGGCGCTACTACGATCATCAGCAGTCTCACCGGCGCTAGCAGCTGCACCGAGGCAGGCAATAGCGCAGAGCAAAACCTTTGGGTTGAGGCCGGAGAGGCTGCGTGTGATCGGGTTTGATACCATTAATGCTGGTCAGGAAACGTCCTGTAACAACCGGATACTACTCTTTATCTCTCCTTTTATCAGTGAGAATCTGGGGTGGAGGCCTTTACCCCAAGTAGCAGGAGAAAACCAGGGCTGCCCTTGGATGTCGCATGGTTATTGCCCATGTGGCTCTTTCAATCGTGGGGTTCTGGCGCGCGGGTCTCAAAACGCATGAGCTGCTTGAGGAAGGTGAGTTCCACATTGCCTGTCGGGCCATTTCGATTCTTGGCAATAATAAGTTCTGCCTTGCCCTGGTTAGCATCGCGCTCGTGGTCGGTGTCGTCGCCCTCCGGCGTGGTATTATCATAATACTCCTGACGGTAGAGAAGACCGATGAGGTCGGCATCCTGCTCCAGTGAGCCAGACTCTCGAAGATCAGACATCCGTGGAGCACCTCCTCGCTGCTCAGGACCACGGTTGAGCTGGGCAAGAACAATGATGGGGACGTTGAGTTCCTTCGCGAGGGCCTTGAGACCGGCAGAAATTTCGGCGATCTCACGTTCGCGGGAACCTTCGGCTTGGCGGGATTGTGAGCGCATGAGCTGGAGATAGTCGACCGCGATCAATCCAATGTCAGAGTCCCGTTTCTTACGGCGAGCCTTTGCCCGGACGTCGCCGATGGGAATCGCAGGGGTGTCATCAATGTAGAGCGGTGCGGACTTCAACTGTTTGGAGGCATCAAGGATGTTCTGGAGTTCTTCCTTGGTTGGCTGCAGGCCAGGTCGCAGATTTGCCATGCTGTAGCGGGCCCTTGAGAAAAGGAGTCGCTGCACGATCTGCTGGGCGCTCATTTCGCATGAAAAGACCAGAGTGGGAACCTCTTGCTCAATAGCAACGTGCTCCACGATATTCATCATGAGAGAGGTCTTTCCCATCGAAGGACGCGCGGCGATAATGAACATCTCTCCGGGCTTAAGTCCTTTGCTCATTTCATCGAGCTTGGTGTATTTCGTCGAGACGCCTTCAAGCGGGCGCTCGTTATGCATAAACTGCTGTAGAACCTCAATGACTCCCTCAATCAGGTCGCCGACCTTCGTCTCGCCCTGTACTTCTGAATCTTCCTTGATTGCGAAGACTTTGGACTCCACCGCGTCGAGGAATGACTGGACGTCCTCAGGGTCGTCGTAAGCCTTGCTGATGGACTCTGTGCAGGAGGAGATGACAGACCGGAGAATATGCTTGGCCTTAACGATGCCAAGGTGGTGCTCGAAGTGAGCAGCTGTCGGGGAATAGGTGTAAATGGTGGTTAGCTCACCAGGTCCTCCGAGGTTCTCTAGAAGATTTCTGTCTTTCAGGAGCTGGGTCAGGGAAACGAGCTCGATAGGTTGGCCTTTTTCATAAAGCTCCAAGAGGGTTTCATAGAGAGTGCCATGTGATGGAATGTAGAAGTGGCCGGGAGCGAGGTGCTCCTCAACCGCGGCGCCGATGTATTCCGTAGGCTCCTGCATCATGGAGCTAAGGATGCTTTTCTCGGGCCCAATCGCATTGGGTAGTGCGCGGGCGGCGCCCTGGTCACCTGCCTCTACAACTTGCAGGCGTGGGGAGTCCTTGTTGGGCGGCGAGTCAGAAGGCATGTTGGGTAGGAAACTACCAAGAGGAGGGGGGCAGGGAATCTAACTGAAGATAAGATTTGGTTAAGGGGTCCGAGTTAATGTGAATCACAGATCGGAGGGGCCAGCCGGTCCCTAGTAGTAAAGGTTTCGAGATGCCGGAGCGGGCTCTCTGACTGTGAAGAACCCGGGGAAAAACTTGTTTAATTGTTAGAAACGCATGCCTCAGGGGCATGGTCTTCCCGCGGGCGGAAGGTGTTCCTATGGGCTGGGATGGCCCCGGGGTGGCGATCTGCCTTTCCCTTAGCTTTCCGATTCCCCACTCGCAGAAGCGGGGGCAGAGCCCTCTGCGGTCTCGACCGTCACTGTGAGAGTAGTGGAGACCTCGGAGTGAATCTTGACCTCAACATCGCTTTTGCCTGAACGTTTGAGTGGCTTGTCCAACTTGATAGCAGTGCGGTCGATGATGATGCCCTTGGCCTCAAGTTCTTTCTGGATATCCATGGAGGTGACCGATCCGAATGCTTTTCCACCCTGTCCGGTTTCGAGAGTGAACTTCGGTTTGATACGACTGATCTTACCGGCGAGTTCCTGTGCGTCGGCCAACTCTTCGGTTTCTCTCTGAGCACGCTTAGCGTGCAAGGATTCCAAGGTCCGAAGGTTTCCCTTTGTAGCTTCAAGAGCCTTTCCGTTAGGGATGAGGAAGTTTCGCGCAAAGCCGGCTTTGACTTTCACGACATCAGCCTCGGCTCCTAAGCCGGCTATTTTCTCGCGGAGGATGACTTCGGTAGTTGCCATGACAGTCTTAGTAGTGGTTGAAGCCATGCCCTAAAGGTAGGACAGGCGGCCGCTGGAGATAGGGGCGGGTGGACTCCCGGTCAAGGAGTTAATCGCTGTGAAGTCCTGTTTTCCAGCGATATCAGGGGAGTAACCAGACGGACTTCAGCTTCCGATAATCCTGCAGGGGCAGGAGGACGTAGACAGGATTTTTACTGGGCTCCAATCCTGCAATCACGGAGCGAAGGTGAATTTCCTTCATGGTTGTGCACCCCGCAGTGGGGCGCGTGCCGCCGCTGCGCCAGATATGGAAGAATATGGAGGATCCCGCCCCGGGAAGTGGCTTGGGTTCAGTATTATGAGCGATAAAGAGCTTCAGGGAATGCGGGTAGTCGTTCTGTCGCATCTGGGCCCTCTTTTCCCACAATTCCCTAGGCTCGTGATTGAGAGTAAGGTGTCGATTGTAGTGAGCAGAGGTTGGATCTTCGACCCATAGGTCGCGGGTGGTGATCTGATGGTAGTTCGTGCCGGGCCTCTTTTTTATGGACTTCTCGTAACCCCAAACACCTCCGAGGGTGAAGACTCCTGCAGGAGAACGCCAATCACCCTCTTTTTTGACAGGAGCGGCACTGGATGCGGGATGGAGGCCGCGACCCCACGCAAGGCCCTTTTTCCCGCACCGGCCTTTCCAGGGCCCGGCAGCCTGTCGCCATGACTGCCCCGGAGCTCTCTCGTAAATTGACAAGGTGAGATGCGAGCTCTGCCACGACTCAGAAGTGCCGACAATTACTTGCAGGCAATCGTCAGCGATTTCAAAGCCCGATACCGGCAGCGACAAGGCGAGGCTGAGGAGGAGAGACCGATTCACGAGAGGAGTGTAAACTCGATTAGCCTATCGTGACAGGACCGACTCCGGATCTCTCCTGTTCCAGTATCTTGAAGGCGTTGCCGGCCCCGGCGGGGTCGGTTAGGAATCGGGCTTCTTGGGTGCCGGTCACACGGCCCTGATGAGCCTGACAGTAGTCGTGCTGACTGGCGAGCCTTGTGGTTGAAAGCTCAGACTGTTCGCCCCAGTAGATTAAGTCCTCAAAATTGACATCTGCTGTCAGGTCCTGTCTCCCGCAAAGCCGGTAGATGTCTGGTCCGGTGAGATGTTCGTGATGGTAATAGGCGCGGAGTGTTCCTTGAGGCTTCCGGTAGTATACCTCGGCTCCTGAGCCCCCGTAATCGATGGTGACCAGTTTCCCGTTTTGAAACGAGGGGAGCCATTGGTCGATCCAGATGCGGTAACTGTGATGAATCTCCAGCCGTTGTTTCGGATCTCGAGGGAGATTGAACTGCGTTGAGTCCGGGAGCTCGCTGGCGGGCACCCACTCCTCGACAAGGCTGCCACCTTTTAAAGAAAGGAAAAGCTCATGGATAGCTCCGCGGGCCCCCTGGAATACCCGAACTGGAAATGCATCAACAAGTTCGTTGGATATGATAAAGGCAGTTCCACCCGTGACCTTGAGAGCAGACTGCATGTCAGGGTGGAATTTCACCGAGCGGCCGAGTCGTTGCTTCAGGAGAGCTCTCAGAGGGGCTGAGCGCTCCACAAGGTGATACCGGANTCGTTTTCGNAAGGAGAGAGCGGATGGCCTTAACTGGAGCAGAAGTTGAGAGGCGAGATCTCCGGCACCGGGGCCAATTTCGATAACGTCGCGCAGGCCGGAACTCGTGATGGCTTGAGAGAGCGCGATAGCGAGGACCGGTGAAAGGCTNGGCGTTGTGGAAAAGTCCCCGCCGGNCCCAACGGAGTTTATGTTTCTCGCATAATACCCATTCTCCTCGTCGTAAAGACAGAGTTCCATGAAGCGCTCGAACCGCAGGAGATTTTCTGCCTCAATAAAGTGAGGGTGGAGCCAATGAGGCGGGGCGCTCTCGGATGTTCCCATGTTTACACCCCGTGTGCGCTCTCCTGCGCCAAGGTGTTGCAGGCCTTCAGGTCGAGTTTGCCAGATGCAAGGAGGGGGATCTCATTCACCGGGATGATGGCCTTGGGGCACCAGAGAGAGGGGATGCCTTCGTCCATCAGCTGATGACGAATGTCGACCAGCTCCTGCTGAAGAGTGTCGCCCGAAATAGTTGAGAGGAGACCGATGACCTCGCCTTTCTTCTCGTCGGGTATTCCGACAACTGTGATCTTTCGCTCCTCTTCTCCATCAAGGTTGAGGATCCTATTCAGGTGCCCCTCGATGACTTCATGGGGGACCATTTCTCCGGCAATTTTAGAGAAGCGCGACATCCTTCCCTCGATGTAGAGGAATCCATTCTCATCCATTCTTCCGACNTCGCCTGTCTTAAACCAGCCGTCAATCATGACCTCCTCNGTGAGATCCTCTCGACCCAGGTATCCAGGAAACACGTTGGCGCCCCGAAGCCAGATAATCCCGCTCTGGTCTACTGTGCATGGTGCGTCGGTGGACGCATCCGTGATTTTGACGGCCATCCCGGGAAGGAACGGGCCCACTGAGCCAAGCTTGCTACAGGATATCACTGGNACACTCTCCATTGGAGTCTCAGGATCGGGCAGGTTGACGTTGGTGGCAGGGGAGGTTTCAGTGAGGCCGTATCCCTCAAAGGGAAGTTTGCCGAATTTCTTCTCGAAGGACTGGGCAAGGTTCGAGGGCAGCTTCTCTGCTCCGGTGACGACATAGTCGAGGGAGGAGAGGAGCTCTGGGTCCACCCGGCGCATATATCCGCGCAGGAAAGTAGGCGTGGCCAGCAGCAGGTTGAGCTGGTGTTCATGAATCAACTCGGCGAGGCGCTTGGTTTCAAGCGGGCTGGGATAGGTTACGAGCCTGGTGCCTTCGATAATTGGATACCACAGGGTGACGGTGCAGCCAAAGGAGTGAAAGAGTGGCAGGGAGCCAAGGATTCCCGCATTCTTAGGCAGCGATAATCGCGTGCCAAACTGGCAGACATTGGCGAGAACATTACGGTGAGTGAGGGGGACGCCCTTTGGCTCACCCGAGGATCCGGAGGTAAATAGAAGTGTTGCTTCATCGTCTCCTCGTCCGGATTTGTGTAGTTTCAGGAGGAAGGAGAGAGCCCATGTCGGAAGGAGCTTGGAAAAAAGGAACCATCGAGTAATCGCTGGTTTGATCCCGGGGAGGATTCTTTCTATCAGAAGAAGGTCCCGGGTGGGCGGCCAGGGAAAGGTTGGGACCTTTCGGACGAAGGGATCAGCGGTAATGAATTTATCGAGATCCGCCTGTCTGATGGCCGATTCCACCGCTTCCTGCGACGCAGTAAAATTCAGGTTAACAGGGATCTTGTTTGCAAAGAGAACGGCGANATTTGCGAGCAATCCTCCCTTGCCCGGGGGCAGGATGATGCCAACCCTTTTTTTGTCAGTGCTTCTCCGAATCTTCTTTGAGAGGGCAATNGCGGCGGCGAGTAACTTGCCGTAGGAGAGTGAGCTGTCGTCCGTGCCGTCATGAACGGAGGTCTTACTGTGCTTCTTCAGTCCGACGAGGAGGTGTCTGCTGAGAGATTCCCGCAGGAAGGTTCGTGAGCTAAAGCTGCTTTCGGAGGCTCGAAGGAGGTTTTCCTGGTAAGCGGGCAGAGTGACTTCGTTTGCCGGGATCAGGTCGCCGAGGGCAAAAATCGCGGAAGGGAGGCGAGCCCCGGACTCCGTGGCAAGCTTGAGTTCGGAGGGGAGAGAGACCGCAAGAGGGATGGTGGGTAGCTGGAGATCACAGAGAAATGCGTTCAGTGCCGGAGGAATGTGGCATGCGGTGCCCCGGCGGGCGGCCGCATCTCCGGGTATGAAGATCATCAAGGAGTCGTCCTTAATTTTATCTGCGAGGGCCCTGCCGATGGCCGCGGGATCAGGGTCGGCCTGGGAAAAGGTCACAGCTCGGATGTCCTCACGGTTAAGGTATTGCTGGGTAGCGGGCTCCACCATGGCGGTTTCCTCGACTAACCATGTCAGGCTCCGAGGTGCTAATCTGGTCGCTAGCGCTAGAAGTTCCTCATGTCGGAGTCGTCCGGGAACGAGCAGAGCTCCGTGGGCAGGGAGGGTGTCAAAACCTAGGAAACTTGGGGAGGAGGCCATCAGATTCTCTGATAAGTTGTCATCCATGAGTCGCCCTGAAAAGTCATAAACAATACTCTTTAGGAGACTTGCTCACATCGGTATTCCGGAAAAACTCTTCCCTCGGCGTGTTTGCGTTGTTAGACCCCGCGGCCATGAGCGAAACCCCCTCCGCCGCGGCCCGAGCNCGGTATTGGCGAAAGAACCTANCCTGGCTGGGAGGCCTTCTCTGCGTGTGGTTCATTGTGTCCTATGGATGTGGGATCCTCTTTGTGGACCAGCTGGACAAGATTCGGATTCCAGGAACTGGGTTTAAGCTTGGCTTCTGGTTTGCACAGCAGGGAAGCATCTATGTTTTCCTNGTCCTTATTGCTGTCTACGTNTTGGCGATGAACAGGTTAGATCGNGAGCTGCTCGGCGAGGAGGGCGACGATGCATAGTCTNCTTTCAATTAATTTTTATCTGGCGGCGATGGATCCGGTCCAGAAGTGGACGCTGGGTATTGCGGTTCTGACCTTTACCTTCTACATCGCGATTGCGATCTGGGCCAAGGCGAAGTCCACCGGGGAGTTCTATATCGCCGGGAAGGGAGTGCCCTCGGTTGCCAATGGGATGGCTACTGCAGCCGATTGGATGAGCGCGGCCTCGTTCATTGGAATGGCGGGTATTATCTCGTTCGCGGGGCGGGATGGCGCTCGCTATCTCATGGGGTGGACGGGTGGATATGTTCTTCTGGCNCTATTGCTCGCTCCCTATTTGCGTCGCTTNGGGAAGTTTACGGTGCCGGATTTCATCGGTGATCGCTACTATTCGAATATTGCCCGGTTAGTGGCTGTGGTTTGCGCGATATTTGTCTCATTTACCTACGTCTGTGGACAGATGCAGGGCGTTGGTATCGTCTTTGCCCGTTTCCTGAAAGTTGACGCGGAGGCCGGGGTTTTGATCGGGATGGGNCTGGTCTTTTTCTATGCGGTGATGGGGGGGATGAAGGGGATTACCTACACTCAAGTAGCGCAGTATTGCGTTCTGATCTTTGCCTTTACGGTGCCAGCCATTTTTATCGCGATCCAGATGACAGGGAACCCGATCCCGCAACTTGGGTTTGGTGGCGAGTATAAGGATAGTGGGATGTATCTGCTGGACCGTCTCGATGGGCTTTCAACGGAGCTCGGGTTTGGAAATTATACCGAGGGCCAAAAAGGAACCTTCGACATGTTCTGTATCACGGCGGCGCTCATGCTGGGTACTGCCGGGCTGCCACACGTGATTGTCCGCTTCTACACGGTCAAGAAGGTAAAGGCGGCGCGTACGTCNGCGTTCTGGGCCCTGTTGTTTATAGCCATCCTTTATACGGTGGCTCCAGCGGTTGCGGTCTTCGCCCGTTCCAACCTGCTTGATACGGTTTCTAATAAGCCCTATGCCGAGATGCCGTCCTGGTTTAAGAACTGGGAGGAAACAGATTTGATCGTCTTTGATGATAAAAATGGGGATGGAATCATTCAGTATACCGGGAGAACCGATAAGAATGCTGCNGAGTTNCCTGATCTTGAAATGAACGAGTTGACGGTAAATCGCGACATCATGGTTCTGGCTAACCCAGAGATTGCGAAGTTGCCGAACTGGGTGGTCGGGCTTGTTGCAGCAGGGGGGTTGGCGGCTGCGCTTTCTACGGCAGCAGGGTTATTGCTGGTAATCTCTACGGCGGTAGCGCACGACCTCGTCAAGAAGACGATAAAGCCGGATCTTAGCGAGAAGAAGGAGCTTCTCCTCGCTCGAATTGCAGCAGGTGGTGCGGTTGTTGTGGCCGGGTATTTCGGAATGAATCCGCCGGATTATGTTGCGGCGGTGGTGGCATTTGCCTTCGGTCTTGCCGCGTCCTCCTTCTTCCCGGCGATTATCCTCGGGATTTTCTGGAAGCGGGCGAATTTGCCGGGGGTTGTAACGGGTATGGTNGTTGGGCTTCTCTTTACCGCGGNTTACATNGTTTACTTCAAGTTCCTCAATAAGGCAGCCGGTGAGGACGAATGGTGGCTCGGAATTTCCCCCGAGGGAATTGGAACCTTCGGNATGATCATCAACTTCGTTCTCGCGATTGGAATTTCACTCGCGACCAAACCGCCGCCGCCGGAAGTCCAGCATCTTGTCGACCGTGTGCGTTTTCCNAGAAAGGCGTTTGNGGACGAGGAGACAGAGTAGGAAGAGAAGNGGAGGAGGCGAGGCCNTCTACNTCGGTGTGCGCACGTGCTCGATGGCNTCGATGAGGTCTTGCTCGGTAACTTCGTCAGAGACAAAGGCCTCACCCAGCTGACGAAGGAGGACGAAGCGGATTCCTCCTGCGGTGAACTTCTTGTCCCGGGCGAGGGCGGTCATGATCGCGTCGCTGCGGAGNTCCAGTTCAAGAATAAGAGGGAGTCCCCAGTGCTTATGGAGATGGAGAAGTCGGGCGGTGTCCGTGGGGGGGAGGTCGGCCCTCTTCTCGGAGAGATATAGGGCGGCGCGGACTCCGAGAGAGATAGCCTCGCCATGNAGAAGGGTGCCATATTCGGCGGTGGCTTCGATTGCGTGTCCGATGGTATGTCCGAAATTGAGAAGGGCGCGGGTGCCCGAGGTCTCCTGTTCGTCTTCCTCTACGATGCGGGCTTTAATAGCCAGGTTGGCAGCGATAAGNTCGGGTGAGACCTCCTGATTCTGAGGGTCCATTGCTTCGAGTTCCGAGAGCATGGACGCATCGCGAATGGCAGCGTGTTTGATGACCTCAGCGAATCCCTCGCAAAATACGTTGCGGGGGAGAGTGCGCAGGACGGCAGGGTCAGCGAGGACGAGACGAGGCTGCTGAAAGGCTCCGAGGAGATTTTTCCCCTCTGGGACGTTCACGCCCGTTTTGCCGCCAACTGAACTGTCAACCTGGGCCACGATGGTGGTGGGAATCTGCACGAAAGGAATACCGCGATAAAAGATGGCCGCCACGAAACCAGCCAGGTCCCCGACGACGCCCCCTCCGAGAGCGACCACGAAGCTGCCNCGATCATGCTGGTGCTCGATGAGAGAGCGGCAGAGCGATTGGGCTTGCTCCATGGACTTGGAGGACTCTCCCGCAGGAATGAGGTGGGAAGAAACTTCGAAGCCAGCTGCCTCGAGGGATGCGCGGACTTCCTCGCCGTAATGGCGGGCGACATTCTCATCGCTGATAAGTGCTGCTCTACCAGCAAGCCCAGCTTCCTTGATCAGGAAACCTGCTCTAGCAATACCGTTAACTTCGACAATAATATCGTAGGAGCGTTCAGGCAGGTTGACAGTGACTTGGGGCACGGTGGAGTTCTATGCAGGCAGGTTCTGGACGCGATGGGCGTGCTTGGCAAGCCACTACGCAGGTCTGAGGGACTTCCATGCCGAGAGATCGGGACGGAGGAGGAGGTCCAGAGCTTTGTCCTGAAGGGAAAGAGAGGTGACGAGGTGGTCCAGAAGGATGGCAGAGGCGGTGGCGTCATAAAGTGCATCATGCCAGCGCCGCTCAGGATGAATGTCATCAACCTTCTGCTTCAGTTTAAAGTGCCCTACCAGCTCCCCTAGAGAAAACTCAGCAAGAGCCGGCCACGCGGCACGGGCAATATTCAAGGTGTCTGCCCAAGGCCCGAATTGATGGCCGGGAAAGGCCCGGAGGAAGCGTTTCTCCGTGCCGTGCCCATGGGCGACAAGGACTCGGTTCTGTAGAAGGTCACGGATTCGGGGGTAGAGAGAGAGGAGGGAGGGGGCGCCAGCAAGGTCTTCGAGAGTAATGCCGTGAACTTTTCGAGCCGACCAGGAAATGGGTTGATCGGACGAAAGATAGGAGCAGAACGATTCCCCAAGCCCTTGCCGCGGGCACCAGAGAGTGATGCCGATTTGAACCGGGACGTCGGTTCGTCCGCGTGCGGCACCCGCAGACTCAAAGTCGATTGCGGCGAATTTCTGGGACCGAATGGGATCGGCAGCGGTGATAGGGAGAGGCATCCGAATTTGAGGGGTCTAAATATGGGATGGTTTTATAATGGCGACTCAGAAGTCGTGCGGTAGTATTGTTCTCTCAGCATCATGAATGAATCACTTTCTCAATATTTAGCATTTCTAGATGGAGGAACGATGGCCCTGCTC